>NZ_JBEXNN010000017.1:0-152967 GCF_040611115.1 Streptomyces sp. NPDC003038 | reverse complement strand
CTCTACCGGGCCAACCGCGCCACCCGCGAGATCAAGGCGGGCTGCGTCTGGGTCAACGACCACATTCCGATCATCAGCGAGATGCACCACGGCGCCGCGGCGGCCCGCTCCGCCGGGTGCTGCGCGGAAGCGGAGCCGGAGCCAGAAGCGGAGCCGGAGCCAGAAGCGGAAGCGGAGGCTGAGGCGGAAGCAGCGCGCTCGTCTGCGGTCGGGGAGAGCGCGACGAAGGCGGAGGTGATGAAGAGGTAGGAACCGAGCCCGACGGCGAGCGGGAAGATGAACTGCATGGCAGTGGCACCGGGCAGGGCCGCGTCCGACGGGGTGACGCTGACCGCGACGGCCGCCATCCCGGTGTAGTGCATGCTGCTGACGGCGGCGCCCATGACGAGCGAGGCGACCGCGACGGCGGCAGGTGACCTGATGTTGAGGGCGGCCCACAGGGCCGCGGTGGCGGCGACCACGGCGATGGCGAGGGAGAGTCCCACGGTGAGCGGCTCGTAGGTGACGTCACCGTGCAGCCGCAGGGCCGCCATGCCGAGGTAGTGCATGCTGGCGACGCCGAGGCCGGTGGTGAGGCCGCCGAGTACGAGGGCCCGGCCGCGGTCCTTGCCGTAGCCGACGGCGAAGACTCCGGCGCCGACGACCAGCATGGCGACGAGCAGGCTGAGGATGGTCAGCGGCACGTTGTAGTGGATCTCGGTGCCGGTGACGTGGAAGCCGAGCATCGCGACGAAGTGCATCGTCCAGATGCCGGTGCCGAGGGCGGAGGCAGCGGTGAGGAGCCAGTTGCGGCGGGAGGATCCGGTCGCGGCGAGCGCGCGGACGGTGCAGCGCAGCCCGAGGGCGGCGCCGATCGATGCCATCACATATGACAGTGCGGGTGTCAGCCAGCCATAGGCGGCGTGGTCCAGGTGTCCCATGGCCACCGGACGCTAGTCCGGGTGAGGGCACGAACACGGAGAGCATTTCGAAAGCCGCTGGAACTGCCGGAATATGACAGAGATACGTTCATCTTCGACCGCGCCACGTACCACCTTGCACACGGACCGCAGGCGTGCGGCTGTGAGGGATCATGGGCTGCATGAGCGAAGACCACACACACGTGCAGGAGTTCTTCGGGGCGCGCGCCGCCGACTGGGACCGGAAGTTCCCGCAGGACGCGCCCGCTTTCAGGGCCGCCGTGGCGGAGTTCGGGCTGCGGCCCGGGGACCGCGTGCTCGACGCGGGCTGCGGCACCGGGCGGGCCCTCACCGCGCTGCGGGCGGCCGTCGGCCCCTCCGGGATCGTGCTGGGCGTGGACCTCACCCCGCAGATGCTGGCCGTCGCGCGGGAGGCCGGGCGGGCCGCCGAGGGCGCGCTGCTCCTCGCGGACGTGGCCCGGCTGCCGCTGCGCGATCAGGTGCTGGACGCGGTGTTCGCCGCCGGGCTGATCGCGCATCTGCCCGACCCGGCGGCGAATCTGCGCGAACTGGCACGCGTGGTGCGCCCCGGCGGCCGGCTCGCGCTCTTCCACCCGATCGGCCGGGCGGCCCTCGCCGCACGCCACGGGCGCGAGCTCACGCCGCAGGACATGCGGGCCGAGCCCAACCTCCGTCCGCTGCTCGCGCGTTCGGGCTGGGAGATGACCTCGTACGCCGACGAGGACGCCCGCTTCCTGGCGCTGGCAGTACGTCACCCATGATATACGCCTGTACGTCGGCACCGCGGCCGGGGCCCGCGGACCGGGCCCGGATCACGCCGGAGGCTGGGCCTCGGCTCCGGCGGGCCGGCGGGGATGCGGCACGGGGCAGCCGCCTGTGCCGGGCAGGGGAAACGTGCCGAGCTCGCCCACGTCATAGCCGCCGGGGTAGCTCTTGATCTCCGGGTTCTGGCGTGCGTAGTGCGGGGCGCTGCGCGGGGGCAGCAGCCGCACCGCGCGGCCGCGCAGCCGCAGGGCTCCCCGGACCAGCCGCTGGACCGCGGGGCGCGGGCGCTCGTACCGGAAGGCGCTCAGCAGCGGCTCGTCGAGGAGGGCGAGGCTCGCGCCGCGCACGGCCGGGGCGAGCGGCGCCGGGTACCAGGAGGCCATCAGGTCGAGAGTGGAGTCGGCAACCTTGCGGCCGCCCTCGTCCCAGCCGAAGTGGGCCTCTTCGTAGGCGTTCAGAGTGGTTTCGAACTCCTCGTAGGAGCCCGGGATGTCCTTGATGCCCATGTGCCGGCCCAAGGTGGCGTAGTAGTTCGCGGAGGCCCGGCGCTCGTGGTGCGTCATCGGGCGCCAGCCGTAGGCGTCGAGCCAGCGCGCCGGAATCACCACGAAGGTGCACAGGACGTAGCGCATCTCCTCTTGGGAGATGTCGTAGCTGCGGTGCATCTGATTGACGCGGCGGATCGCGGTGCGCGCCGTGTCGCTCTCGAAGCCGTGCTCCACGATCGCGTCCAGGAGCAGCGCGGTGTCGTCGTAGCGCTTCTGGCTGCGGTCGGTGAACTCGGCGGTCTCGGCCAGCAGGCGGCCGATGCCGGGGACGGCGTACGTGCGGAAGAGGGCGAGCTCCAGGGCGCGGGTGAAGTCCCAGGGGAACTCGTAGGTGGCGGTCAGCCGGTAGATGGCCAGGAAGTCCTTGTCGGGGTCCAGACGGAGGATCTCCCTCAGCCGGTCGTATCGCTGCACCCGGTGTCCCTTTCTGTGGCGGGTGCCCAACTCTACGTGCAGGTAGCCCCCTTGGAAATCGTCACCCGCGGCCTCTCGACTGCTGGGTTACCGGCTGGTTAAGGTGCGCCGAGAGAGCTACGGGAGGCTACGTGTCCGACGACGAGGGTGACGGCTCGCTGTACGTGCTGACCGCCGTGCTGCTGACCCCCGCGCAGTTCCCGAGCATCCTGGGCGACGACTATCCGGAGGCCTGCGCGCTGCTGGGTGTGGAGCCCGCCGCGGGCGGGTACGGCCTGGTGCTCGGCCAGGACGAAGAGGGCGCGCGCTGGACGGTCGTCGTGGACGACGTCTCGCTCGTGGCCACGGCGATCGCCTCCTGGGACTGCGGGATGGAGTACGACCTCTCCCCCGACGAACGCTCGATCGTGGTCTCCCTGGCGGGGTGGCCGCTGGACCTCTCCGTGGCGGCACCCGGGATTCCGGAACCACATGATCCGGAGCAGGGCGCGGACGGCACGGGGCGGGTGCCCCTGGCGCCGCCCTCGGCCGAGGTCTGGGGTCCCGTGCAGCGGCGGATGGGCGCGGACCAGATCGCCCGGGAGTGGGCGGACTGGCGCGGGCGTGTGGCGACGGACGGCGGGGCGGCCGCCGCCGCCCACCCCGGGCTCGCTCGGGCGCTCAAGGAGGCCCTGGAGTACACGCGGACACCACCGCCGCCCGGCCGGGTACGGTCCTCCTTCGCGGGTGAGGGGTCGCGGACCCTGCGGGCCGACGGGCCCGGGTGGTCGCTGGTGGCCCGTACCGACGACACGGCCTTCGTGCTGCTGGACGAGGAGCCGAGCGAGGTCCTGCCGGTTCCGCACGACGCGGGTGGGCAGCTGCCGCGACTGCTGGCGGCCTTGGACCGCGTCGCGGTGCGGCCGGCTTGAGAGCGAACGGAAGCGAGGGAGAAGACATGGCCGTGGAGTCCGAACCAGTGGGCGTGGTGGTGGATGGCCGCGCGGAGGTGGTCGATGACGATTGGGGGCGGGAGGCGGCGGTGATCCGCCTGGACGGCGCCCGGTTCGGCCCGGAGGCGCTGTACGGGCTGGAGGACTTCTCACACGTCGAGGTGGTCTACCACTTCGACCGGGTGCCGGCGGAGAAGACCGAGACGGGCGCCCGGCGCCCCCGGGGCAACCCGGACTGGCCGCTGGTCGGCATCTTCGCGCAGCGCGGCAAGAACCGGCCGAACCGGCTGGGCGTCTCGCGGTGCCGGGTGGTGAAGGTGGACGGCCTCGACGTCCACGTGGAGGGCCTCGACGCGGTGGACGGCACTCCGGTACTCGATCTCAAGCCGTACATGGCCGAGTTCGGGCCCCGTGGCGAGGTGCGCCAGCCGCAGTGGGCGACGGCTTTGATGCAGGGCTACTACTGATCCGGTGGGGCGGGCCACGGGCCGGATGGAACCGGCCAGGACCGAAAATCGCTCTAGCTCCCCTCCATCCCGAATGATCGAATCGGTGACGTAGCGCAACATGGGGCGCACAGCACGTCACCCTTTTGCCCATTCTCACGATGGAGGTCACTGCGTGAATTCCATGTCGTACTTAGATGTGCATCGCCAAGTCTCCAAGGACATCGACGCGGAAATCGCTGCCGCTCTGGAACGGCTCGGCCCGCCGTCGAGCGCCGCCAGGAAGGCAGTCGCCACACTCTTGCAGCACCGAAAACTGAGACATCCCCTGTCGGTGCTTCCCCTGCTCGTGCACGCGGTCGAAACGGGCACTCCCGGGCCGGCCATTCCGGTGTCCGCGATCCACTTGCTGTGGTGGACGTCGGCATGCTACTTCGACGACCTGGCCGACGGGCACGGTGCGGCCGTTTCCGGTGGGCTGAGCGAGAACGAGGCGCTGCTGGCGTCCGTCGTCGTCGGCAACGTGCTTCCCCTGCAGATCATCCAGTCCCCACAGGTGCCGGAGACGGTACGCGGCGCTCTGATCACCGAGGTCCTGAACAGCTGGACCCTCGCGCTCACCGGGCAGATCGACGACATGCGCGGAGACGTCGGCAGCGCGACACGGAACTCGGTCATCGCGACGTACCGAGGCAAGTCCGGCGCACCCTTCGGCATGATAACGACGCTGGCCGCCACCTTGGCGGGTGCGGCCAGCGGGAGAACCGAGCTGTGGCGGGAGTTCGGCTATGTCTTCGGCATCTTGTGGCAGATGTTCAACGACCAGGAAGACATCGTGTCCGGTCGCAACGAGGACTTGCTGAACGGCACCGTCACCTATCTTCTGGTGTGCGCCGTCGAGGAATCGTCAACCCGGTCCCGCGAGCACATCCTGAACCTGTGTGCCGCCGCCGGTAGTTCTCACCCGGCGCGAACCGAACTCGCCGGCCTTCTTCGGGCACCTGCCGTCCTGCGCCGCTACCGCGAGGATCTTGACGGATTTCGCGATGAGGCGCACCGCATCCTGGGTGAGCTGGGTGGGGACGAGGCCTACCTGCCGGCGCTGCGGCAGTTGGTGGACCAGTCGGCCCGGATGCTCCTGGAAGCGGATCTCGTCCCTGCCGGTGCGACGACGGCCCCGCGCGGGAGCCTGTAGGTACCCGGAGACCTGCTTCCGGGCACCCGGCCGGCCTACCGCCGAGGTCGCCTCACCGGCATGCCGGGCGACCCCGTCCGGCGGGCGCGCGCCCGCCGGGTCGGCACTCGCTTCCGGGCTGTACGTCACACCCGGTCGAGCGGGGTGTGCGGGGCCGGAGGCAGCGTCACCGCGATCCGGTCGCCGGGACGGATCGTTCCACCCTGGTGGACCACGCCCATGACACCGGCTTTGCGAATCAGCCGGCCCTCCTCGTCCCGCCCCAGGACCTGCTTGAGCAGTCCGTGCTGGAAGCCGTCGATCTGACGGCACGGATTGCGCAGCCCGGTCACCTCCACCACCGCCTCCTCGCCGAGGCGCAGCAGGGTGCCGGTGGGGAGCCCGAGCAGGTCTATGCCCTCGGTGGTCACGTTCTCCCCGAGCTGGCCGGCTTCCAGGCTGAAGCCGCAGCGGGCCACCTCGTCGAACAGCTCCCGGTGTATGAGGTGCACCTGGCGGAGGTTCGGCTGCGTGGGGTCCTGCGCCACCCGGGAGCGGTGCTTGACCGTCACCCCGGAGTGCACGTCTCCCTCGACGCCGAGCCCGGCGAGCAGGGTGATGCTCTCGCGCGTGGGCTTGGTGAAGGAGTACACACCGTTGCTGCTGACCGCCGCGACCCGAGCGCGCTGTGCGGTACTCATGAACATCCCCCTTGCCGCCGTCAGCGGCCGATCTGCTTCCTGGACCTACTCCGCAGGCGACGGCGCTGGGAGGAGTCGAGCAGCAGATACGCAGCCGCCGGCACCCCGATGAGGACCAAGAGCCCCGCCCAGAACCCGACCGCCCAGAACAACACGATGGCTGCCACGACTCCGGCAACCGCGATCTTTCCGCTCGTGGACATCCGCGGACACCTCCTCCTGTCGTCGACTACTACCCCCTCAACGCGCCACCGCGTCCGCGCGTTCCCGGACGCCGGGCCGCTCCTCCTGGCAGCGGACTCGTTCACGTCCTCGCCGCCGCCTCCGCGGCACTCCCGTGGGGGTCGGGGCGGTCGCGAAGCGCCCCTTAACGGAAATACCGGCCTCGGCGGCATGGGTCCGGGCCCGTCAGACCCCTTACCTACTTCTGAGTCACCGCCACGATCATGTAGCGTCCGGACCCGCCTGATCCGTTTAAACCTCTCGCCCCACATCGAGGAATCATGCTCGCCACCTTCGACGCCACGACCACTGCTCTCCTGAGACGGCGGTTCAATGACGACCCCGCCCGCGGCGCGTTTCGGGGACGCGGCCCCGCGAGCGGCGTCGCCCCACGGTCCGCCGGACGGAAGCCATCTCGAATACCGGTTGGAGGAGCGTTGGTCTCTTGAGATTCCGGATCAATCGCTCACGCCACTCATCCGCGCACCCCTCCCCGGAGGACTCGGCACCCACTCCGACCGTCATCAGCAGTGAGCCGCGGCCCGTCGAGGCAGTTCTGTCGCCCCACGAGATAGAACTCATTCGGGCTTCCGTCTCGGTGGTCGAGCCACTCGCCGGAGAGATGACGGTCTATTTCTACGCGATCCTCTTCGCCCGCTACCCCGAAGTCCGTCCGATGTTCCCGCCGGGCATGGACGCCCAGCGCGGCCGCCTGCTGCGCGCGCTGCTGCGCATCGTGGACCTCGTCGACGACCCGGAGAGCCTGGTCCGCTTCTGTGGACACCTCGGTCGCGACCACCGCAAATTCGGCACGCTCAGCGCGCACTTCCCGGCCGTGGGCGAGTGCCTCCTCGCCTCTCTGGCCCGCTACGCCGGCCCGGCGTGGACCGCGGACATCGCCGCCGCCTGGACCAAGGCGTACGGCGCGGTCGCCGAGGTCATGATCAGTGCTGCCGAGCAGGACGAGGCGGTACGGCCCGCCGTGTGGCCCGCCACGGTGGTGCACCGCGTCCCGCGCGGACACGGCATCGCCGAGATCACCGTACGTCCCCACATGCCCTACGAGTATGCCGCCGGGCAGTACGTCAGTGTGGAGACTCCCTGGTGGCCCAAGCAGTGGCGCTACTACTCTCCCGCCAACGCGCCTCGCGGGGACGGCACGCTCACCTTTCACGTGCGCGCGGTGCCCGGCGGCTCGGTCAGCACCGCGCTGGTGCACCACGCCGCGGTGGGCGACGTGCTCCACCTGGGCCCCCCGATGGGGGACATGGTGCTGGACGCCGCCGTCTTCAGCGACCTGCTGTGTGTGGCCGGCGGCACCGGACTGGCGCCGATCCGCGCGCTCGTCGAGGAGGTGGCCCGTCGCGGCGGGCGCCACCAGGTGGACCTGTTCCTCGGCGCCCGCACCGGCGCCGAACTGTACGGGGTCGACGACATGCTGCGGATGGCCCAGCGGTACCACTGGCTGACCATCAGGGGCGCGGTCTCGCACGAGTACATCCCGGGCATCCGAGGGTCACTGCCGGACGTTCTTGCCGAGTACGGACCGTGGTACCAGCACGACGTCTACCTCAGCGGCCCTGCCGCGATGGTCGTCTCCGCCAGCGAAACGCTCACGCACAACGGCACCATGCCCGACCGCATCCACCACGACCCCTTCGAGACGCCCGTCCTGTCCACTCCCTGAGCCACGCGCTTGCCCGTCCTGCCAGGAGAACGCCCCGTGACCTTGTCCCCGCCGCCCTTCGGATCAGCAGGCGAGCACCGCCTGCAGCAGCAGCTGGGCACCGCCGACCGCGCCGCCCGTTTCTACGATCAGCAGGTGCGCCCCTGCCTGACGCCCGAGATGCGGGACTTCATCGGCCGCCAGTCGATGGTCTTCCTGGCCACCGCCGACTCCCATGGAGAATGCGATTCCAGTTTCCGCGCCGGGCCGCCGGGATTCGTCCACGTGATCGACGAGCACACGCTCGCCTACCCGGAATTCCGCGGCAACGGTGTCCTCGCCAGCGCCGGCAACATGATGGAGAACCCCCACCTCGGCATGCTGTTCGTGGACTTCACCCACCACCACGTGGGCCTTCACGTCAACGGCGTGGCCCGGCTCTACGGCGATGCCGACCTCCGCGCCGCCCTTCCCGGCCTGCCCACCGACGTCGCGCCGGGGCGCAGCCCCGAGATGTGGGTCCATCTGAGCGTCGAAGAGGCCTACATCCACTGCTCCAAGTACATACCCCACCTGGAACCGGCCCCCCGACCCACCGGCCATGACGCCGGGCGCCCCAAGGACGCGAACTATTTCACCGGGCTCGGAACGGCGCCGGCCGGACCCTCCGAGCACCTGGGCGCCTTCCCGCGGCCCAGGTGACGCGTCGGCCGATGGAGGCCGTCCCGGGCTTCGCCCGGCCGTGACCGGAGCCGGTCACGGCCGGACCAGCCCCTCCCAGAGGCCGGCCAGGTGGGCGTGGAGGACGTCCTGCGCCTCCTTCGGCGTGAGGTGGCCGATGAGACGTGTGGGGCCGCTCGCGGGCGTGCCCTTCACAGTGAAGGAGAGCACCGCCGTCGAAGGCGTGCCGACCACCTTCGGCACGGAGCGCTTCCGTCATCTGGTGGCGCCCGCCGACGCGCCCCCGATGGCACGGCTGCGCGCGGCCGGGGCCATCCCCATCGGGCACGCCAACATCCCCACGCTGATCCTGGCGGGGATGCACACGCGCAGCGAACTGTTCGGCGACACGGTCAACCCTTGGGACAGCAGCCGGACCCCGGGCGGCACCAGCGGGGGCGACGCGGTGGCCGTCGCCACGGGCATGGCGGCGCTCGGGCTCGGCAATGACTCCGGTGGCTCGGTGCGCGTCCCGGCCCAGTTCTGCGGGGTGGCCGGACTGAAGCCGTCCACGGGCCGGTTCCCCGCGGACCACCGCGTTCTCGGCCCGGACGACCCCGGCCCGGCGTCCCAGCTACTGGTCACCGACGGCCCGCTGGCACGGACCGTGGGCGACCTGCGGCTGGCGTACGAGGTGCTGGCCGGGACCGATCCGCGAGACCCGCGGGCCGTGCCGGTGCCCGCCTACGGAGAAGCGATCCCCGGGCCGGTGAAGGTCGCGGTCGTGGCGGACCCGGGGGGCCACGGCGTCCACCCCGCGGTTCGCGGAGCCATCGCGACCGCGGCGGACGCGCTCCGCGACGCCGGGTACGACGTGCGCGAGGTGGAGGACGTACCGCGGATGGACGAGGCCCTGGAGGCGTACGGCCGCATCACCGTGACCGAGTTCGCCCCGACCTGGCCGGTGGTGCGCAAGCTGCTCGGCAAGGGCGGGGACCGCTACATCGGGATGGCGATGGAGCGGACCCGGCGGGCGCGGCCCAGGCGATCGAGGACCGGCTCGGAGTCCTCACACCGGTCGACCCGCGCTGAGGGGAGCCGTCTGCGGCATGTCCCCTGCCCGCGGCCCGCCTCAGCGGGCGGGCCACCGTGGCTGGTCCCGGTGTCCCTTGCGCAGCGCCCGCCGGGTGCGGTGCATCCGCTGGGCCAGCTGGACCTGGAGCGCCTGCGCCGGCTCAAGCCAGTCGGCGCCCAGCAGTTCGGAGATCCGCTCCAGACGGCGGGAGACCGTGTTCGGATGCACGTGCAGGCTTTCGGCGGCGCGTGTCGGGCTGCCCGCCTGGGCGAAGTACGCCTCCAGGGTGCGCGTGAGCTCCGTGCGCTGCTGGGCGTCGTAGTCGAGCAGCGGGCCGATGGTGTGGTGGATGAAGTCGCCGGTGTTGGGGCTGTCGGAGAGCGGCAGTCCCAGGAAGCCGAGTTCCTGCGGCGACGCGGTACCTCCGGCCCCGCCCAGAGCCGTCAGGGCGTCGAGGCAGCACCGGGCTTCCTGGTAGTGCGGCTGATGACGGCGAGTTCGGTCATGGCCTTGCGCGGCCGCGGCGCCGGCGGTGGGAGAGCGACCGGTCCCGATCGGGACCGGTCGCCGCCCCCTTGCCTGCCCGCCGGCCGGGACGCGGGCCGGACGGTCCGCGGGGTCAGACCCCCGGAACCGGGTAGGTCGGGTACTCGACCCCGGAGACGTGCTGGACGACGCGGATGACCTGGCAGGAGTAGCCGAACTCGTTGTCGTACCAGAGGTAGAGGATCGCGTTGTCGCCGTCGACCTTGGTGGCGCCGGCGTCGACGATCGAGGCGTGGCGCGAACCGATGAAGTCGCTGGAGACCGCATCGGGGGCGGTGGTGAAATCGATCTGGCGCTTGAGCGGGGAGGTCAGCGACACGTCGCGGAGGTAGTCGAGGACCTCCTCGCGGGTGGTCTCGCGCCCGAGCCGCAGGCTGAGGATCGCGATCGAGACGTCCGGCACCGGGACGCGGATCGAGCTACCGGTGATCGGCGCCTTGAGGTCGGGCAGCGCCTTGGCGACGGCGGAAGCGGCGCCCGTCTCCGTGATGACCATGTTGAGCGGCGCCGAGCGGCCGCGGCGGTCGGAGCTGTGGTAGTTGTCCAGCAGGTTCTGGTCGTTGGTGAACGAGTGGACGGTCTCCACGTGCCCGCGCAGGACGCCGTACTCGTCCGCCATCGCCTTCAGCGGCGGGACGATCGCGTTGGTGGTGCAGGAGGCGCAGGACAGGATCTGCTCGTCCGGCTTGATCGTGTCGTGGTTGACGCCGTGCACGATGTTGGGGACGTCACCCTTGCCCGGCGCGGTCAGGACGACCTTGGCGACACCGGGTCGCAGGTGCTTCGACAGTCCCTCGCGGTCGCGCCACTTGCCGGTGTTGTCGATGAGGATGGCGTCCTTGATGCCGTACGCCGTGTAGTCGACCTCCGACGGGTCGTTGGCGTAGATCACCTTGATCTCGTTGCCGTTGGCGATGATCGTGCTGTTCGCCTCGTCGACGGTGATCGTGCCCTGGAACTGGCCGTGAATGGAGTCACGGCGCAGCAGCGAGGCACGCTTGACGATGTCCTGGTCACCGCCCTGGCGGACGACGATGGCGCGCAGCCGCAGACCGTTGCCGGAGCCGGCCTTCTCGATGAGCAGGCGGGCGACGAGGCGGCCGATGCGGCCGAACCCGTAGAGGACGACGTCGCGCGGCGCGCGGCGCTCGATCTTGTCGGCGCCCGTGGCGCCGGCGACGGCCTCGGCGGTGAACTCCTGCACCGAGAGACCGCGGTCGTCGGTCTTGTACGTCGCGGCGAGCATGCCGATGTCGATCTGGGAAGGACCGAGATCGAGCGTGGAGAGAGCCTGGAGGAACGGCAGCGTCTCGGTGACCGAGAGTTCCTCACCGGCGATCTGCCGGGCGAACCGGTGGGTCTTGAGGATGCTCACCACCGACTTGTTCACCAAGGAGCGGCTGTGGAGCAGGATCGTGACGTCCCGCTCCCGGTGCAACTTCCCCACTATGGGGATCATCGACTCCGCGATCTCCTCGCGGTTCTTCCAGTTGGTGAACGAGTCCTCGTTGACAGTCACAGATTTATCTTTCGAGCTAGGCGGCGCTCATATGCTAACCCCCTGCTCCGTTGATCGTTCAAGCGGCCCCGCCCTTGCCCGTGCGGACCTTCCCGACCGGTGCGTCGGCGGATGATGTCCGCTCTGCTGGGCGGCGCTCTTGCCTCGGCCGGCGATCACCTGCGCCCCCCTCGCCTGCGACGGATCAGGAGTCCGACGACCGCGCCGGCCAGAGCGGTCGCGGCCACTCCTGCCGTCGTCCACCAGGCGGTGTGGCCAGGGGTGGCGGGGGCCGGTGTCCGCGCCGGTGTAGGAGACGAGGACGGTGTGACCGGCACCGGCACCGGCACCGGCACCGGCACAGCGGCGGTCGGAGCAGCGCCCGTCGGGGCACGGGAAGGCGGGGCACCGGTGGGCTGGACCGGATCGACCACGGGTACGCCGACCACGAGTTCCCCGTGCCCGAGGGCCGGGAACGCCACGTCGACGGTGACCTTCCAGGTGCCCGGTGGCAGGGCCTCGGCCGTCATCCAGCCGGCGGGTGACGCGCCGGGGTCGCGGACCAGGCGCCAGGGCCCCAGGGAGCGGACGCCATCGGGGCTGACCGCGTTGACCGTGGCGGCGACGGCCCTGTCGACGGCGTCACCGTCGTTCTCCCACGTGACGTCCACGGTGACACGGCCTTCGCGGTGCCCCGTCACCACCACTTTCAGGGTGTCGCCGTGGGCGTGCGCCGCGGTGGGGATCAGGAACATGAGGACCAGTACGGCCAGTGCGGCCGCCAGTGCGGCCAGTGCGGACCGTACGGCTGAAGAGGCGATTCGTCTGCGCATCGTCGCGGTGCTCCGTGTGGGCTGGGAGGAGCCGGTGGACGGCCGCGCGGGGCGGCCGCCCACCGGGGATTACGCTGCCGGGGAGTTCACGAGCCGGTCAGCCGGCCTTCTGAACGGTCCAGACCTGCGTCGCGCGCCCGTCCGCGCGCTGGAGTTCGAGCAGCCGGTTGCCGTAGTACGGCCGGTTGCTCACGGTGAGGGCGTAGCCGCCGCTGGCGTCCGTGACGGTCACGGCACCATTGCGGGAGGACAGCCGCCACGCCTGCGCGCCGCCGTTGCCGCAGGGCTGCTGTGCGATCCACATGCCCGCGGCCGGCGCGCCGCCGGGCTGCAGACACTTACCGGAGACCGACGACCGGATGCGGACCTGGCCGCCGCCCGCGTCGTCGAAGTACCACTGCTGCTGGGCGTATCCGTTGGAGCGGGCCCCGACGAGCACCGTGCCGTCGGCGGTCCGGCCGCCCCAGAGCTCAGCGGACATGCCGGTGCTGCCGTTGCCGAGCAGGTAGGCGGTGCCGGGGGTGGTGGCACCGCCGCCCGCGGCGGACGTACGGAAGGACGCGGCCTTGCCGGGGCCGGTGTCACGGCCGCCACTGTCGCGGACGGACACGGCCACCGTGTACGGGGTGTCGGGCCGGAGGTTGTGGATGCGCAGCACCTGGGACTGGACCCATGTCAGGTGCTTGCCGTTCAGGAGGACCTGGTACCAGGCGGCGCCCTCGACCTTGGGCCAGCTCACCACGACGGAGCCCGAGGTCACCTGGCCGGCGGTCACCGCCGGGCCTCCGGTGGGCTTCTTCGTCGGGGTGGGCGTCGGCTTCGCGGTCGGCTTGGGCGTGGGGGTCGGCGTGGGACCGGGATCGGTTCCGCCGCCCTTGGTGCGCATCAGGAACTGGTTGTCGGCGATGTTCCAGTGGGTGGCCAGGTAACTGCCGGCCCGGGGGCTGGTGTGGAAGTAGTCGTCGTGGTTGCAGTCCAGGATGTTCTCGGACGCCCGATTGGTGCAGACGTTGCGCATCGTCGGGTAGTACGGGGTGTCGGAGTAGCACATGACGTCGAACTCGTCGGTGCAGTGGGCGCCCCGGCTGGTGTTCGGGGCGCTGTTGTTGACCGCCCCGAGGTTGTGGCCGAGTTCGTGGGCCGCGGTGTGGCCGCCCCAGCATCCGGAGTCCGTACGGCCGTAGGAGGGGCCGAAGTTGCTCAGGTTGGCCTGGCCGGGCCGCTCGTCGCCGTTGAAGGTGCCGATGCCGCAGTAGACCTGGGTGTCGGCGAAGATCATGTACTTGCGGTCCCGGCGGTCCAGGCCCTTGCCCGCGAGGGCGGCGTTGGTCGCGCTGAACTCTGCCAGCGCCGAGGCCGGGAGCTCGATGTTGAGCACGGTCGGAGTGCAGTCGGCCGCCGTCACGTAGCGGATGTGGCGTATTCCGCCGGTCTCCTGGGCGCTCGTCGCGTAGATGAGGTCGGCGTCGGCCGCCCACTTGCGGAACGAGGCGACGTACTCGGAGTAGCGGTCGCGGCCCGGAGCGTGGACGTACACGACCTGTACGCGGTTTCCGGTGCTGCCGTCGCCGTCGCACTGGACGGTCTGGCCCGCGGGTCCTGCGGCGACGGCCTCGCTTCCGGCCGAGGCCGCGGGGGCCGGCGCGTCGGCGGTCGCGGCCGCCGCGTCGGCGGCGGGCGCGTCCTGAGAACGCCCGCCTCCTTCGGCGGTGGCCGGGTCATCGGCCGCCGGCCGGGCCGGGTCGGCTGCCGGAGCCGTCTCCTTGACGGCCGGTGGGACGTCCTTCTTGATGTCGACGCCCGGGGGCGGGGCGTCGGGGCCGTGGGTGCAGTGTCCGGCTTCGGTGCGGTAGACGCCGGTGCAACGGTCGCCCTTCGGCGCGGCCTTGAGGCCGTCGTAGATCAGGCCCCGCTCGGTTTCGTTGGCCGGCGCGTCCGCGATGGGCTCCGGCTCGTGGTCCCGGGCGGGCGCCGCGGCCGGTACGGGAGGTTCGCCGGGTCCTGCGGCCTGTACGGGCGCCACCGCCTGGGCGCCGTCGCCGAATCCGGAGTAAGCAACTCCGGTGGCTATCACCGCCGCCGCGGCCATGGCGGCGGTGAGGAGTATCAACCGCCGCGGTTTGCGCCGGTGGTCCCGCCGTCTGCGCCTGACTGTCATGGGCACCTCAACTCTTGATCGGAAGACTGGGTGCGCGGAAGCCTGCCAGACGAATGGCGTCCAGAATTCGGACAAAGAGGAGCCCGCCTTGTGAAATCCTTCTGTTACCTTCCCGTACGGATCTGATGAACCCTCAATACACCTCAATTACAAGTGAGTTGCCCTCTGACCCACTCCAATGGTCCAGGCCTTCGAGGGTCTGCCGTTATCGAATCGAAATAATCGCTACGGACTTGTTGACGTGAATTCAGTCAGGGATTCATCTAATTACTACCTGTCGAATCCCCTCCGTCACGACCCGTGAGGAACGACCTCGGAGCGGTCCGGCAACTCCCCGGCGCCCCACCGGTTTGGTGTATTTCACTGGAGTGTGACCACAGCGAACTCGGATGCCACCACCGGCCGGATCCTCGTCGCCGGCGGCTACGGGGCGGTCGGCGCCACCGTGTCGGCCACCCTGGACCGCTGGTTCCCCGGCCCCTTGGTGCCGGCCGGGCGGGACGAGGCCCGGGCGCACCGGCGCGGTGGGGTGCGCGTCGACGTCGGCGACGCGGTGCGCTGGACCGTGGCCGCGCTGGCCGAGGAACTGCCTCCCGGAGCGCGGCCGGAGCGGGCCGTACTGCCCGGATACGGGGCCATTCGGCCTGCGCCGCACCGGGCTGCTGCGGACCGCCCGCCGCCGCTCCGTCGAGCGGGCACACGTCGTCGACCTGAGTGGTGTCAGGCGCGGCCCGTCCGGGCCGGTGTACGCGCCTCACGTACGCGCATCGCGCCGACCGGGCCGGTCCCTCGCGCTCTCAGTGCCCGCCGGGCGCCTGGGGAGCGCGCCGGACGCCGACCGCCGCCAGGACGGCGCCGGCCACGCACAGCACCCCGGTGAGCAGGGCCGCGGAGTGCACTCCGTTGATGAACGCCTGGCCGGCGCCCTCGACGACCGCTGCCTTCAGCTGCCCCGGCATGTCGCCGCTCACCGGTGACATCCCCATCGCGACGGCGTCCTTGGCCGTGTGCAGGCCCTCGGCCACGGGTGCGGGCACCCCGGCCGAGGTGAGCTCGCGGGTCATCGTGGCGCCGACCCTGCCGCTGATCAGGGACATGAGTACGGAAGTGCCCAGAGCCCCGCCGATCTGCAGCGCGGTGGCCTGCAGGCCGCCCGCCACACCCGCGTCCTTGACCGGCGCGTTGCCGACGATCGCGTCGGAGGAGGCGGCCATGACCATGCCGACACCGAGGCCCAGGGCGATGAACGGCGGCCACATGGCGGCGTACGAGGAGTGCACCCCCCAGCCGAGCATCCCGAACGAGGCGCCTGCCTGCAGCACCATGCCCAGCGGCATGGTCAGACGGGCGCTGAACGTCTCGGTGAGTTTCGCACCCAGGGGTGAGGCGACCACGGAAGCCAGGCTCAGCGGCAGGGTGCGCACGCCGGCTTCGACGGGCGTGAAACCGCGGACGTTCTGCAGGTAGAGCATGACGAAGAAGATCACACCGAGCAGGACGAAGAAGTTGACCGCCGTGATGACCGCGCCGATGCTCAGCGCCGGGCTGCGGAACAGCCTCATCGGCAGTAGGGGGTGCCCGATGCGCGTCTCGTACCAGCCGAACACCGACACGACGATGACTCCGGCGGCGAGCGCGCCCAGAGTCGAGCCGGAAGTCCACCCCCACGTCTCGCCCTTGACGACGCCGAAGACGACGAGGAGCAGCCCGAGCGCCAGCAGGATGACACCCAGGACGTCGAAGCGGTCATGGGCGCTGGAGGCGTTCTTGCTCTGCGGCAGTACGAAGGCGCTGAAGGCCAACGCGATGACACCGATCGGGGCGTTGATGTAGAAGACGGACTCCCAGCTGACGTGCTCGACGAGCAGCCCGCCGACGATGGGGCCGAGCGCCGTGGAGACGGACGACACCATCGCCCAGATGCCCACGGCCATGCCGAACTTCTTGGGCGGGAACACCGCGCGCAGCAGGCCCAGCGTGTTGGGCATCAGCAGGGCGCCGAAGAAGCCCTGTACGGCGCGGAAGGCGATGACCCCCTCGATGGAGCCCACCAGGCCGATGGCGACCGAGGCGACGGTGAAGCCCGCGACGCCGACCAGGTAGTACGTACGCCGGCCGAACCGGTCGCCCAGCTTCCCGCCGAGGATCAGCGCGGCGGCCAGGGCCAGCAGGTAGGAGTTGGTGACCCATTGCAGGTCGGCGGTGGAAGCGTTCAGGTCCCGGCCGATCTCCGGGTTCGCGATCGAGACCACCGAGCCGTCGAGGCCGACCATGAACAGGCCGAAGGCGACCGCGATCAGGGTCAGCCAGGGATGGCCGCGTCGGTCACGGGCGCCTTCCGGCGGAGAGTGTGCGGGCAAGTGTGCGGGCAGGGGTGAGCGGTCCACGGCGGTGGAGGACATGGAGGTGCCTTGCTTCTTCGAAGGACGGGGTGTGCGGCCGGCGACAGCGGCCGGCCGCGGGAGGACGTCAGCGCGCGGCGGGGTGAATCCGCCGGGCCAGACCCCGAAGGGCACCGAGGGCGGACCCGATGGCGTCCAGGTCCCCGTCCGTGAGGGTGTGGAGCGCCTCGACGAGGTACCCCTCCACGAGGTTCCCGAACTCGTCGAGCCGGCGCCGTGCCTCGGCCGTCAGATGCAGGTGCGCCACCCGCTTGTCGGCCTCGTCCTGCCTGCGCTCCAACAGCCCCTGAGCTGCCAGCTGGGTGACCAGGGCGCTCACGTTGTTGGGCTTCATCAGCAGCGCGTCGGCTGCTGCGCGCACGGTGACGCCGTCGTGTTCCGCGACGAACCGCAGCACCGCCAGCTGGCCGTCGGGGAGCTTGGGGTGCGGGAAATCCTGGAAAACCCGCCGGTCGACAGCCCGGTGCAGCGCGGGCAGGACGGCCGCGAGCCCGGAGGCGATGCGACGGGTGTCCTGGTCGGACGCGCTGGAGGCGGGCATGCGATCCACAATAGGTATGACTGCATACCTATGTCAACCGACCCACGCCCCTCCGCCCACCCCCGGGACGGCTGGGCGGCGGCCGGGCGCCGCGGCGATCCGTCGGTTCCTGCCACAGGGGCGGGTGCGGCGGCGCCGACCGGGTAGGCGACACCTGGAGGGACCCTTGCGCCCGCCTGCCCGCGGCAGAAGGGCCGAAGGTCCCTCGGGGAGGGCCGGCGCTCCCTGCCGGCGACCGTCCGGGCGTCCCACCGTGCCGGTATCGGCACCGTCGGCCGACGCACGCACCGTCCCCCGCCCGCCCGCCTCGCGAAGGAGCGGAGATGACGCAGTACCGGATCCGGGAACTGGACGCCCACTGGCGCGCCGCCAACTACCTGGCAGCCTGCCAGCTCTATCTCATGGACAACCCGCTGCTGACGCAGCCGCTGCGGCCCGAGCACATCAAGCCCCGACTGCTGGGCCACTGGGGCACCTCGCCCGGCCTCAACCTCGTGTACACCCACATCAACCGCGTGATCAAGGAGCGCTCGCTCTCCGCCCTGTGCGTCTGGGGCCCGGGGCACGGCGGTCCCGCCGTGCTGGCCAACTCCTGGCTGGAGGGCACCTATACCGAGACCTACCCCGACGTCACACGGGACGCCGCCGGCATGGCCAAGCTGTTCCGGCAGTTCTCCTTCCCCGGCGGGGTACCGAGCCATGTGGCACCCGGGACGCCGGGGTCCATCCACGAGGGCGGAGAGCTCGGATACTGCCTGGCGCACGCGTACGGCGCCGCGTTCGACCACCCCCGCCTGCTGGTCGCCTGCGTCATCGGAGACGGCGAAGCGGAGACGGGAGCCCTCGCCGCCTCCTGGCACTCGAACAAGTTTCTCGACCCGGTCCGCGACGGCGCGGTCCTGCCCGTCCTCCACCTCAACGGCTACAAGATCGCCAACCCCACCGTGCTGTCCCGCCTGCCCGAGGCAGAGCTCGACGCGCTGCTGCGCGGCTACGGACACGATCCGCTGTACGTGGGCGGGAACGACCCGGCGGTCGTCCATCAGGCCATGGCCCGCGCGATGGACCGGGCCCTGGACCGCATCGCCCGCATCCAGCAGGAGGCCCGCGCGGACGGCGCGGAGCGCGAACGCGGTCGGGAGTACGCGCACTGGCCGCTGATCGTCCTGCGCACGCCCAAGGGCTGGACCGGGCCGGTGCGCGTCGACGGCGAACCCGTCGAGGGAACCTGGCGCTCGCACCAAGTACCGCTCGCCGCGGTCCGCGAGCATCCCGCCCACCTGAAGCAGCTGGAGGACTGGCTGCGCTCGTACCGGCCGCAGGAGCTCTTCGACGCCGAGGGGCGGCCCGTACCTCAGGTACTGGCCTGCGTACCGGAAGGCGAACTGCGCCTGGGCGCGAGCCCCTGTGCCAATGGCGGCCGACTCCTGCGTCCCCTGCCGCTGCCCGCGCCCGACACGTACGCCGTCCCCGTGGCGAAACCGGGCGGCACGCTCCACGAACCGACCCGGGAGCTGGGTCGTCTGCTGGCGCAGGTGATACGGGACACGCGGGAACGTCGCGACTTCCGGGTCGTCGGGCCGGACGAGACGGCCTCCAACCGGCTCGACGCCCTGTACGAGGTCACGGGTAAGGCGTGGCAGGGGATGACGGAGCCCACCGACCGGAACCTCTCGCGGGACGGCCGGGTCATGGAGATCCTCTCCGAACACGTCTGCCAGGGCTGGCTGGAGGGCTATCTGCTCACCGGCCGGCACGGCCTGTTCTCCACCTACGAGGCCTTCGCCCACATCGTCGACTCCATGGTCGGCCAGCACGTCAAGTGGCTCAGGACCGCCCGCGAACTGCCCTGGCGCGCCCCCGTGGCCTCCCTCAACTACCTGCTGACCTCACATGTCTGGCGCCAGGACAACAACGGCTTCTCCCATCAGGATCCCGGCTTCGTCGACCACGTCCTCAACAAGAGCCCGGACGTCGTACGGGTCTACCTGCCGCCGGACGCCAACACCCTGCTCGCCGTGGCCGATCGCGTACTGCGCAGCCGGGACCAGGTGAACGTGATCGTCGCCGGCAAGCAGCCCTGCCACGACTGGCTGCCGATGGACGAGGCGCGCGCCCACGTCGAGCGCGGCGCCGGCATCTGGGAGTGGGCGGGGACGGACGACGGCTCCCGCGAGCCGGACGTGGTGCTCGCCTGCGCCGGCGACGTGCCCACCCTGGAGGTGCTCGCCGCCTCGGCACTGCTGCGCGAGCACCTTCCCGCACTGGCCGTCCGGGTGGTGAACGTCGTCGACATCACCCGGCTCATGCCGCGGGACGAGCACCCCCACGGCATGACGGGGACCGAGTACGAGGCGCTGTTCACCCGCGACAGGCCGGTGATCTTCGCCTACCACGGCTATCCGTGGCTGCTCCACCGCCTCGCGTACCGGCGCACCGGCCACCCGCGGCCGCACGTCCGCGGCTACAAGGAGTCCGGGACCACGACGACGCCCTTCGACATGGTCGTACGCAACGACCTCGACCGGTACCGGCTCGTCATGGACGTCGTGGACCGCGTACCCGGTCTCGTCGGCCGTGCCGCGGCCCTTCGCCAGAGCATGTCCGACCAGCGGCTGCGCCACCACGACTGGATCCGCGTCCACGGCACCGACCTGCCCGAGGTCGCGGACTGGTCCTGGCCGTACTGAACCGCGATCGCGCGCCGGGCCCGGGAGCCCGGGCCCGGCCCGGCCGGCCCTCACGGGGGCGGCCCTCGCGGGGGCGGCCCTCGCGGGGGCGGCCCTCGCGGGGGCGGCCCTCGCGGGGGCGGCCCTCGCGGGGGCGGCCCTCGCGGGGGCGGCCGCCCCGTCGGAGACTGGGAGTGGAGCGAACGGAGAGCGCCATGCCCACGAAGCCGTACACCGTCAGCGACGTCATGAGTGACACGGCCGTCGCCGTGGGACGTGAGGCCTCGTACAAGGAGATCGTCGCGCTGATGCACCAGTGGAAGGTCAGCGCCGTGCCGGTGCTGGAGGGCGAGGGCCGCGTCGTCGGCGTGGTCTCCGAGGCCGACCTCCTGCCCAAGGAGGAGTTCCGGCAGAAGGAGCCGAGACTGCCGGAACAGCTCGACGAGGCGTCGAAGGCCGCGGCGGTCCTCGCGGAGGAGCTCATGTCCAGCCCTGCCATCACCGTCCACCCGGACGCCAGCCTCGCCGAAGCGGCCCGCATCATGGTCACGAAGGGCGTGAAACGGCTGCCGGTGGTGAACGACATCGGCCTGCTGGAGGGCATCGTCAGCCGCGGTGACCTCCTGAAGGTGTTCCTCCGGCCGGACGAGGAGATCGAGGCCGAGGTCCGCCAGGCGGTCCTGGCGGAGCTGGCTTCCCCGCTGCATCTCGACTGCACGGTCGACGAGGGGGTGGTCACCGTCCGCGGCGGCCTGCGCAACCGCGCCCTGGCACCTCTCATCGCCCGCGCCGTCCGCGCGGTCGAAGGGGTCGTGGACGTACGGATGGAACTCGAAACACCCGCCCGCCGCCCCGGTGGAGTGAGTTCGACGGGGTGAGGCCTCTCGGGTGAGGCCCGGGGGATGAGGCCTGTGGGATGAGGCCGACAGGAATCGGCCGATTCACAGGAGCTCCGCGTCACGTCCTACCCAAAGCCCGTACGACCCTCGGCCGGGCGTCCGGCGGGGCGTGAGGCGCGGGCGGCAGGCCCTGCGAGAAGCCGGCCCGGACCGCAGGGCCCCCTCTTTTCGGTCACCGCGAGCAAGGCCAACTCAACGGTCACGTCCGCATCATGACCTGTTGTCAAGACCTGTGCGAAGAACCGATAAGATCCCGGGCTGTTGTCCTATGATCTTTCGTTTTCGATCGTTTGAGGGTTCTGATGGTTCGAGAGGGATCGTCGCCCGGCAGTCCAGGGCCCGTCTCACCCGCCGTTTGGGCGTTGCCCGCCCTGCTGACCGCGGCAGTCGCAGCGGTGGCATTGGCGCTGGTATCGGCACCTGCCCGCACCTCCGTGGCCTGGGTGGGTGTCGCGGCCTTCGTCGCCGTCGCACTCTCCTGTGGTGAGGCCGCCCGGCGCGGCAAGGCGGTGGCGGCGCTCCGCGCCACGGTCGCCGCGCAGGAGGCGGCTCTGTCGCAGCAGCAGGCCGAGACCGTACGACTGGCCGAGACGCTGCTGCCCGACGTCGTGGCGCGGCTGCGCAAGGGGGAGTTCCCCGAGGATGTGCTCACCTCCCTGGAAGACCCCGACGCCTACGGGCCGGGCCTGACCCCCGAGTTCAAGGCGGCCCACCAGGCAGTGCTGCGCTCGGTGCTCGACGCCGTCGTCGCCGAGGAGGACCTGCGCGACTCGGCGCAGCGGGCCTTCGTGAACATCGCCCGCCGGGTCCAGGCGATCGTGCACCAACAGGCCACCGAGCTGCGGGACATGGAGGACCGGCACGGCCAGACTCCGGCCGTCTTCGGCGATCTGCTGCGGCTCGACCACGGCACCGCGCTCATCGGCCGGCTCGCCGACTCCATCGCCGTACTCGGTGGTGCGCGGCCCGGCCGCCAGTGGAGCAAGGCCGTGCCCCTGTACAGCGTGCTGCGCGGCGCCATGTCGCGGATCATCGACTACCAGCGCGTGGAGCTCCACTCGGTCTCCCAGGTCGCGGTCGTCGGCCCCGCCGTCGAACCGCTCATCCACGCGCTGGCCGAGCTGCTGGACAACGCCACCCGCTACTCCCCGCCGCAGACGAAGGTCCACCTGACCGCCGTCGACGTGAACTCGGGCATCGCCGTCGAGATCGAGGACGGCGGGCTGAGCATGAGCGAGGAGGCCCGCAAGCGGGCCGAGCGCATGCTGCGCCAGGCGCAGCAGGGCATCGACCTCACCGACTTGGGCGAGACTCCGCGCCTGGGCCTCGCCGTGGTCGGCCGGCTCTCTCAGGCCTACAACTTCCGGGTCTCGCTGCGCTCTTCGGCATACGGCGGGGTGCGCGCCGTCCTGATCATCCCGCAGGACCTGATCACCACCGTCTCGGCCGCGACCGGCGTCGCCCACGGCATCGGCACCTCCTCGGGCCCCCGCGCCCTGGAGCCCGCGACCGCGCAGCCCTCCGGTCCGACCGCGGCACCGGCCCCGGCAGCGGCACAGCCGGCCACCCGTCCGGCCACCCGTCCGGCCGCCGGGCCGCAGGCGACGCGCCCGGCCGGCGATCCCCGCGTCCCGATACCCGGCGATGCCGTCGACGAGTTTGCCGCCGTGACCGAGCGGACGTCGAACGGACTGCCGCAACGGCGACGCAAGGCCCGCGCCACGGCGCCGGCCGAACCCGCTCTCGGCTGGACCACTGCCCCGGCTCCGGACCGGGCCGAAGCGGAGCCCGAGCCCCAGGTACAGCCGGGGATGTGGCTGGCCGCCTTCCAGAGCGGAGTATCCGGGGACGGCCAGCCCGGCACGGGCCAGAACACCGCAGGACGGACCGGCGAGAGCCGGACCGGCGCAAGTCAGAACACAGACGCCTCGCCGGCCTCGGCGAGCAAGGGGGAACAGCCATGAGTCAGCTGCAGACCAATATGGACTGGATGCTCAAGGACCTGGCCGAGAGCGTTCCGCAGACCCGCCATGTCATCGTGCTCTCCGCCGACGGCCTGCGCATGGCCCAGTACGGCGCGGAGACGGACACGGCCGACCGGCTCGCGGCCGCCTGCGCCGGACTGCAGAGCCTCGCCGGAGCGGTCGCCTCCGAGCTCCCCAACAGCAGGGGCCGGATGAGGCTGGTCGTGATCGAGATGGACGGCGGCTTCTTCTACCTCATGGCGGCCGGAACCGGCGCCTATCTCGCGGTGCTGGCCGACGAGGGCGTCGACGCCGGACTGATGGGCCAGCGCATGCGTGACCTGGTGGCGCGGATCGGAGAGCACCTCAGCAGCCCGCCGCGCAGCGACGGGACGACCGCGTGAGCAACCCGGGCCGGGATTGGGAGGACAGGGCTCCCGAACGGCTCTACGTCATCACGGGCGGCCGCAGCGGACCGTTAGTACCCACCGCTCTCGACCTGGTCACGCTGATCGTGGCCAGGTCGGGGCCCGGGCCGGGGATGCAGCCGGAACAGGCGGCGATCATGCGACTGTGCCAGTCGCCGCTCTCGGTGGCCGAGATCTCCGCGTATCTCGGCCTGCCGGTGAGCGTGGTCACCGTACTGATCGACGATCTGCTCACCGCGGGCCAGGTGCTCTCACGCGCACCCGTCGCCCTCGCACAACTCCCGGACCTGGCATTGATTGAGGCAGTGATCGATGGACTTCAGAAGCTCTGAGCCTCCCCCGGCCACCACCACGGGGTATCCCCAGGCGGGGCCGCGGCGCGAGGACGTACTGCCGGCCACGGCCGCCGCCGCGGTCAAGGTGGTGATCGTCGGCGGCTTCGGCGTGGGCAAGACGACTCTGGTCGGCTCGGTGAGCGAGATCCGGCCGCTGACCACCGAGGAGACGATGACCCAGGCCGGGGTCGGCGTCGACGACACCGCGGGCGTGGAGCGCAAGAGTTCCACCACCGTGGCCATGGACTTCGGCCGGATCAGCATCAACGAGGAGTTGGTGCTGTACCTCTTCGGCACTCCCGGCCAGCAGCGCTTCTGGTTCCTCTGGCACGGCCTGTTCGAGGGAGCGCTCGGCGCGGTGGTGCTGGTCGACACGCGCAGGCTGGAGGTCAGCTTCGATGTGATCGGCCGGCTGGAGGAGCGCGGGGTGCCCTTCGTGGTCGCCGTCAATTCCTTCCCCGAGGCGCCCGAGCATCCTGCGGAGGAGCTGCGCAGCGCCCTCGATCTGCCCCCGACCGTCCCCCTCGTCTTCTGCGACGCCCGGCGGCGCGACTCCAGCCGCGACGTCCTGATGACGCTGATGCGCTACCTGCACTCGCTCGCCGTCACCCCGGAGGCATCATGAGCACGCCCGAGCCCACCCTCGTCCCACCCCCGGGCTGCCCCGCCCACCGGCTCTACGGTCCCGAGGCCGAGGCCGACCCGACGGGCCTGTACGAGAAGCTGCGGGCCGAACACGGGGCCGTGGCCCCCGTCCTCGTCCACGGTGATCTCCCGGCCTGGCTGGTGCTCGGCCACCGCGAGAACCTGGATGTGGCGCGTACTCCGTCGCGCTTCTCCCGCGACCCCCGCCGCTGGCGCGACCAGCAGGAGGGAAGGGTGGCCGCGGACCATCCGCTGACCCCGATGACGGCCTGGCAGCCGGTGTGCCACTTCGTCGACGGGGTGGAGCACGAGCGCCTGCGCGGCGCGGTCACCGAGTCGCTGGAGCGCTTCGACCGGCGCGGTGTGCGCCGCTACGTGAAGCGGTTCGCCGACCAGCTGATCGACGAGTTCGCGGCGTCGGGGAAGGCGGACCTGATAGCGGATTTCGCCGAACCGCTGCCGATGCTCGTGATGACCCAGCTGGTCGGGGCACCCGACTCGTACGGGCCGCGCCTCGTCGAGGCCGCCCGCGACATGATCAAGGGCACCGAGACGGCCGTCGCCAGCAACGAGTACGTCTCGGTGGCCCTGCGGGAGCTGGTGGCACGCAAACACGCCGCGCCGGGGCGGGACTTCACGTCCTGGCTGCTGGAGCACTCCTCGTCCCTCTCGGACGAGGAGATCGTGGAGCACCTGCGGCTCGTGCTGGTCGCGGCCTTCGAGACGACGGCCAACCTCATCTCCAACACGCTGCGGCTGATCCTCACCGACCGCCGCTTCCGCGCGAACCTCTCCGGCGGGCACATGACACTGCCCGACGCCCTGGAGCAGGTGCTGTGGGACGAGCCGCCGCTCACCACCGTCCTGGGCCGCTGGGCGACCGGTGACACCGTTCTGGGCGGACGGCAGATCAAGGGCGGTGACATGCTGCTGCTGGGCCTGGCCGCCGGTAACGCGGACCCCGAGATCCGCCCCGACCCTGCGGCGTCCGTGCATGGAAACCGCTCGCACCTGGCGTTCAGCAGCGGTCCGCACGAGTGCCCCGGCCAGGACATCGGCCGGGCCATCGCGGACACCGGCATCGACACCCTGCTCACCCGGCTGCCGGACCTGGAACTGGCCGTCCCGGAGAGCGCGTTGCGCCGCAACAGCTCGTTGATGTCCCACCAGCTGGTGGCCCTTCCGGTGGCGTTCACGCCGCGCGGCAGCGGGGTCACCGGCTCCTCACCCGTACCCGCCGAGGCGGCGCCCCCGCCGGAGGCGGCCGCGCCGGCGGCCCCCGCGCCGGCGGGCGAGGGGCGGACGGCGCGGCCGTCGTTGTGGCGCCGGCTGTTCGGCGCGGGCCGCCACCTCTGAGCCGGGCGTGATTCAGTCGTCGAGCTGCTCCCACCACCAGGCGATCGCCGGTATGGGGAGCGGCTCGACGCTCGGATCACTGGGGGTGTCCCGCCAGGTGATGTCGTACGACGCGCCCTCCACCGGGAGTTCATTGCGGTTGCGCGGGCTGGCGTAGCGCGGCGCCAGGTTGTGGTAGGCGATGTCGCCGGCGATCCAGTGCTCCAGCGAGACGAGATACCGGCCGAGCTCCTCGTCGGCGTCCCGCGCGAGCCGCTCGCTCAGGCGGATGAAGAGCGTGAGCGCGCGGTCCCGCACGGCGGCCGCGGCGGGCAGGGCCTCCACGGGAGTACAGCCGTTCTGCCGGGCGAGGACGTTGATCAGGTTCGGCTCCCAGGGCTCCTGATCGTCGTCCTTGTTGTAGGAGAACAGGTCGTTGTCGCAGCTCACCACGTAACCGGCGGCGTCGGTCAGGGCCTGTACGGGCGCCGAGTACAGCACATCGGCCGGCAGGGCGATGTCGTTCGCCACGTCGCACCATGTCAGCGTGAACCGGGTGCCGTTGACGGAGACGCGCATGGCGGCCCAATCGTTGAGGCTCGGCATCACCCCGCGCTCGGCGTTGGAGGTCTGCCAGCCCTCGCCGAACATCCAGTCCCGCATGCCCTCGGTGAACCGGCGCAGCTGGAAGGGCGTCAGCATCGCCCGGGTGCGGGTCACCAGATCCTCGAGCGCGGCCGTGTGCGGGGTCGCCGGCAGCAGGCCCGAGCCGGGTGCCTCGACGGCACGGATGAGCCGGGCGCTGTGGTCGGCGAAGTGCGCCGTGCGGTGCGCGGCGGGTCCCGTGGCCTGCGCGTCGTCGGTGGCGAAGGCCCAGTAGTTCCACTCGGTGAACAGCAGCATCGCCTCCACATCGCCGTACGGGATGATGCGGCTGGTGAAGTCGGCGCTGTGGGTGGCCAGTCCCCAGGCGCGCTCGGTGGCGTCCGGGTAGAGGTCGTACCGGTCGATCCAGGCGATGGCCCGCTGTGCCAGTTCGGCTGCCTTGGGGTGGATCAGGTTCGGCTCGAACGGACAGTAGACCGGTGGCAGCCGCCAGCCGATGCGGGAGGGTGCGGCGCCCTCTGCGTAGACGGGTGGCATCGTCAGTTGCCCCCGCCCAGCCGGAAGAGCAGCAGCCGGGTCTCCAGCGCGTGGTCGCGCCAGATCCGGAACAGCTTGCCGTGCGTGATGGTGGACTCCTGGAGCCGTTCGCGCGACCAGGCGGACGGGGCTCCGGAGCTCTCGACCCGGTCCAGCTCGGCCGTGTTCCAGGCCATGGACTGCAC
Source organism: Streptomyces sp. NPDC003038 (assembly GCF_040611115.1). Lineage (NCBI taxonomy): Bacteria > Bacillati > Actinomycetota > Actinomycetes > Kitasatosporales > Streptomycetaceae > Streptomyces > Streptomyces sp. NPDC003038. The sequence continues at coordinate 125,863 of NZ_JBEXNN010000017.1, read as the reverse complement.
CCAGAACTCGGCGACCCGGTCGGTCACGTCCTCGTCCTGCTCCAGCTCGAAGCCGGCGGCCTCGGCCGCGGTGATGTACTCGGTGAGGGTGCCCAGGCGCGTCTTGTAGTAGCCGTCGATGAACTCGGTCCACTCGGGACGGCGGATGAAGTGCTCCTGGATCCCGAACCAGCCTCCCGGCTTAAGCGCCTTGGCGACCACCTGGAAGAGCCGCTCGCGGTCCATGTAGCCGGAGCTCTCGTTGGCGTAGGCGGCGTCGTATCTCTGTTCGGTGGTGAAGTCGTGGACATCGGCGACCAGCGGGGTCACGCGGTCGCCGACCCCCGCCTGACGGGCGAAGTCCCGGATGACCGGCACGTGTTCGCCCGCGACCGTGAGACCCGTGACCACCGCGCCGTGCTCCTGCGCCCAGTAGAGCGAGCCGCCGCCGACCCCGCAGCCGATGTCGAGGAGCCGGGCGGGCGGGGTGGCGTACGCGCCCCAGGTCCGGGCGGCGTGGTCGACTATCGCCTCCTGGGACTCGATGATGCGGCGCTTGAGCACGCGCTGGGAAACCGTGGTGTTCGGTGCCGCGCCGGGGGCGAAGAGTCCCATGTGGAAGTGGACGCGGGGTCCCGGCCCGTACTTGTGGATGATGTCCGCGGTCTTGCGGCTGTAGTAGAGAGACACTTGGCTCTCATCGAACGCCTGGCCACCAGTGGGGGGCTGGATGACGAGGTTGCTGTCCATCGGTTCTCCGGTCCTGCGGTCACGTGGGGGTGTTTATCGGCCGCCCCACTCTGCCCATGAGTGATCGATAAAACGCCTCAATCACTTAGGGCTTGAGCATAGTCACAGCCAAAATGGCCACATTCCCGAACAGTTGGCGTACCTCTCGCCTCAACTGCCTCCAGCCGCCCGCCAGACGGAGGTGCGGTGGGGCGCGTCCATGACCCTCGCCCTTGGGCTTCGGCGCCGCGACACGCGTACGCCGGCCGGACCGGCGCGGCTTCGGGACCGCCGCTGCGTTCTCACCCGGGCCAGACACCGGTGAGGCGCTTGGTGGCGGCGGCTCCGCCGCGGTCGACGACGGCTTTGACGGCGGCGAAGACGGCGCCCTGCAGCGCCGCGGCGATGAGGATCTCGCGCCAGCTGCGGTCCTCGTCGGTGGCGTTCGGCGCGTCGTCCTCGTGCCGCAGCTTCTTCCAGAGCTGCTTGAACAGCATCCCGGCCACGACGCCGCTCAGGGAGCCCAGCGCCAGACCGACGGGTTTGTAGACGACCTTCGATGCCCTCATCACCGTCTCCGCATCTCTCGCACGAGGATCCACACCGTCAGCAGGGCGGCGCACAGCTGCCACCGGCCGTTCCATACCGCCTGGGTGACCAGATAGGTCTTCTCCTGCGCGGTCTGCCCGAATGGGGCGCTCGTGCCTTCCACCTGCTCGCCTCCTTCCGACGCCGCGCGCACTGCCCGGCGCCTACCGTCCGTCTCCGTCGTCCCGGTGTTCCGTGGCCGCGGCCCCTGTGCGGCACCATCGGCAGACCAGCAGCAGCAGACAGGTCAGTGTGGCCGTCCACGACAGGGCGAAGGCGCCGACGAGGCCGGAACCGGGCCGCGACAGCGCCGCGATGAGCAGGACCATGGAGAGGCATGCCGCCGCCCAGGTGACGGCGGCCAGGCGGTGTCCGTGCGGGAGACCGGTGCTGCGCCCGTCATGGGGGCGCATGGTGCGCATCCTGCGGTCCAGCAGCCGGTCGCAGCGCAGTTCCCGTTCGATGTCGGCCAGGATCGCCTGCTCGCGTCGGGAGAGTCCGTGGTCTTGCACAGCCGCCTCCTCTCGGTGCCCACCGCCGACGGCGCGGTGCGGCCGGCTCGACGTGAGTCGTCCCGCCCCTACCCGGGCGGGGTGCGTTCACCCGTGCCGCCCTCACGGTCCCGGGCCGCGGTACGGGGTCAGGTGCTGGTGTAGCGCAGCAGTACGGCCACGCCGTCGTCCAGCGGCAGTTCCTCCCGGTGGACCACGATCAGCTCCGCCTGCGTCGCGGCCGCGGCCCGGATCAGGGCGTTGCCCGCCTGCTCCTCCCAGTAGTAGTCCACGCCGAAGCTGTTCAGCTCCGCCCCGGACAGCGCGAGGTGCGTCGGCGCCGTACCGACCCACAGGTTCGGGTCGGACAGCCGGGGACGGCTGAGGATGAGGGCCTGCGCCCGGCCCTGCTGGAGAGCGGCGACGGCGGCCGTGATGCCTTCGACCTCGTGCGGCTCGCGGGCGCGCTGGGCGTGGAACGCGTCGAGTTGCTGCCGGTCGGCGTCGGAGCGCCGGCCGGCGAAGAGTTCCGCCAGCTCCTCCTCCAAGAGGGCCCGGCCGCTCTCGCGGTGCCGCGGGCCGTCGCTCTTGATCTTCAAGAGACGATCGCGCAGCCGCTTCGGGGCGAGTCTGGTGATGGTGTTGGCGGCCCACGGGTCGCCGGCCAGCACGATCGCCTCCAGGGCGGAGGCCTCGTCGAACCGGGTCAGCTCGTCGACGAGTTCCTCGGCCTGCCTCGGCCAGCCGTCCACCGGGATCCTGCGGTCGGGGCGGTGAACGGCGGCGACCCGGCTCATCGGCCACCGCCCGGTGTCGAAGGCGACCTCCAGCTCGTCCCCGGTGCCGCTCCCCTCCGCCGGGTGTGCGCGATGCATCGCGATGGCGGCGTACGCGATGTCAGGGGCGTGCCGGAGCGCGAGCGGCAGGGCGTCGGGCACCGAGCCGAAGCGCGCGGCATCGCGCGACGGCGGTTCGGGCAGGCACTCGGCCAGGACCAGCTGCCCGCGGGCGGCGAAGACCGCCTGTCCATGGGGGCCCGCGATCTGCCGGCCGGCGCCGAGCACCTCCTCGACGGCGCCGACGGTGGCCTCGTCCGCGTCATGGGCGAGCAGGCTCTCCCGCAGGTGGCGCCAGCGCAGCTCGACGGCCCGGTCCGGGTCTTCGACGTCGCGGGAGGTGTCGAGGTAGACCGAGGCGACGGGGCCGGGGTGTGCGTACACGGGGGCGAGGAAGTCCAGTTTCACTCGGCTGCCTTCCGGTCGCGGTGGGGCTGTCAGTCCATGGCGGCGAGGCGGCCGCGGGCAGCCGTGCGGTTCGTGGTCGCGGCGGGCCCTGCCGGGGGTCGTCCTTCCGGAGCCGGTCGGTGGTGGCGGTGGTCCCGCGGCGCGCGCGCTGAGCGGGGCGGGCAGCGGGTCCGTGGCGCCCCCTCCGGGCGTGCGTGCATTGGTCGCTCGGGTGCGAGGGAAGGCCCGCTGCTGGGGAGGCACGGGCCGACGGGGGCGGTGGGTCAGGGGGCCCGGAGGTCGTCCTCGGGGGGTGCGATGTGGCCGTGGCGGCGCCATAGGGCGGCGGCCGCGAGTTGCTTCTCGTCCAGGCCTGATTCGGCCGCGAGGGTCTCGATGTTGATCGTGCGGGCGACCCTTCCGGCCCACAGTTCCGCCTCGGTGAAGGGACGTCCGCCGTAGTGGGAGAGGAGTTGGCGCAGGTGGTCTTCGGAGCAGGCGGCCACGGGCCGTTTCCCGTCCCGTCGGTGATCGCGGGAGTCGATGTAGGAGGAGTCGGGGACGACCGCGCCGCGATCGGCCGACGCCGGTTCGCCGCAGAGCGCACAGGTGCGCGGGCCCGCGTCGGCGGGCCCACCCCCGGTCAGCAGGGTGCGGGTCCCCGTGAGCGTCAGCAGCCGCTCGACCGGGGGGCTCGCGTCGGTGATGCGGAAGGAACGTGCGCCCTTCAAGGCGAGGAGGCGGGCCCGCAGCAGGGCGTTGAGGCCCGAACAGTCGCAGAACGTGACCTGCGAGAGGTCGACTTCCAGGCCCCGGCGGTAGGCGCTCAGGGCGGAGGCCATGACCTGGAAAGCCTCGGCCGAGGTGTTGAAGTCGATCTCCCCGGCCACGACGACCTTCGTGGGGCAGCCGGGCGCCTGGCTGACGCTGGTCCGCATCCTGGTGTCGTCCTGCGCTGTTTGCGGTTCTGGGGCCGCGCGGCCCGCGGGCTTGTCAGGGGTGAGGTCCGGGATGGGGGACATGACGCGCTCCCTTGGCCAAACCAAGTGTCTCTTGATGCTGACCCCGCCGGACATCACACGTCAAGGGTTACGCGAAATGCATTTCCTGACTTGTGCAGCGTAAATAATTCCCCTGATAATGACCAAATGGGCCATAACCCATCGAGTCGATCGCTGTGGACGTTCCTGACCAACCACGCCCGCGTCCTGATCACGATCGCGCGCGATCCCGGTATCCGTCTGCGGGATGTCGCCGCCATCTGCGGGCTGACCGAGCGGTCGGTCCAGAGCATCGTGGCCGACCTCGAGGAGGCGGGTTACCTCACACGCTCCCGCACGGGACGCCGCAACCGGTACGACATCGCCCAGCACGCGAGGTTCCGCCACCCGGCCGAGGCCGACCGCGAGGTGACCGATCTGCTGACGCTCCTGGCCAACGGGCCGACGCAGCCGGACGCGCGGGATCACGCGGCGGCGAGAACGGACCCCCTGGCGTCCGCCGGACACGGCACACCGGACTCCCGGCATCACCCCCACCACGGGCACTGAAACGCCCGCCACAGCGCCGAGGATGTCGACCCGATCGGGATCGCTTCCCCGGCCTGAGCCCCGCCCGACCGGACCGCCCGGCAGCCTCAGCCTTCGACACCCGTCGAGGAGTGCGCCGCGCCCACCGGCTTCGACTCCGGGGACCCGCGCTGACGGAGATAGACGGAGAGGATCGCCATCGAGGCCACGGCCAGCAGCTCCGACTGCCAGTTCTGCAGGGTGCGGTTCCAGAACTCGGCCGAGCTGACGTACGTGCCCCAGCCGACCGGTTCCTGCAACTGCCGCAGTTGCTCCTCGTTGAAGGCCACCCGGCCGGTGACGGACTGGACCAGCCATGACGACAGGAAGATCAGACCCATCACGGTGCCGAGGGAAGAGGAGTAGAGGGCCTGGCGCGGTCCGCCCGCGGACGCCCACCGCGGCGAGTCCGGTGTCGCGTGGGCACCGACCTTCTGCTCCTCGTCCGACTCGGTGCCGGCCTTGCCGAGTTCCTTGGACTCCGGTGAACCGCGTTGCAGCAGCCACACCGTGCCGATGACGTACAGGAAGAACTGGAGGAATTCCGACTGCCAGTTCTCGGTGACGTCCACCAGGAAGTCGGACGTGAAGAGGTACTCCGGGAGCGAGAGCGGACGCAGGCTCTGGGCGGTCAGAAGACTGTTGAACTCGGCGTGCCCGGCGAGCGCCTGGCCCGCGAGGCTGAGCAGGAAGGCCGTGCCGAAGGCCAGGGTCAGCCCGTTCTCACGCAGGTACCGCGCGGGCCCGCTCACCGGTGCATCAGCCCCACCGTGAGGCCGTAGACCAGACCGCCGAACACCACGGCCAGGCACAGGACGAACAGGGAGCGCATCTCAGTCCCCCTTCAGCTCACACCGGTAAGGGCGCCCGGGCCGGGCGGCGCAGCCCGCGGCCGTGACCTTCCAGCCGTCGGGGAAAGACGCGAGGAAGACGCTGTCCCGCTCGAGCACGACCCGAGCCTGCGCACCGTAGACGTCCACCCGCTGCGCCCCGCCGGCGGCGGGTGTGAGGTCCAGGGCGTTCAGGGCCTCCGTGCACGGACCGTCCTGCTCCAGCTCCTCCCGGGTACCGGGCGCCAGAGCCGCACAGGCCCGCCCGCTGTCGGCGGCCAGGAGCGCGGCGTGGAACCCCGTGGCGACGGCCCTGGCCGCCGTGGCCCGTTCATCGACCGTGGCGCATCCCGACGCGGACAGGCACAGCGTGCCCAGCAACAGCGGTACGACGATCGGACGCATGAGCAGAGCATGCGCTCAAGAGCCGCACCGAGCAGGTTCACGCGCGGCCCGACACGCGGTGTTGCGCCATCCGGCAGGCATCGCGGCACAGCGGATACGGTGATCCGGTCCCGTCCGAGGTGAGCGGCAGATGAGGTTGGCAGCTGTGTCGACGTCAAGTCATGAGGTGTTCGGGGCGCCGTGCTGGGTCAGTCTGATGACCCAGGACCTGTCTTCCGCCCAGCGGTTCTACGGAGCCGTGATGGGCTGGGAGTTTCGCAGCACCCGGCTCGGAGAGGGTTTCACCGTCGCCCTGCGCGACGGAGCACCGGTCGCGGGCATCGGCGCACTGGCCCGGAGCCTCTCGGTGCCGGTGGCGTGGACCCCGTACTTCGCCGTCGACGACGCGGACGTGACCGCCGCCCGGATCCGCGAGCGCGGAGCCACCATGGCGGTCGGCCCGCTCGCCTTCGGCACGGGCCGCGCCGCCCTCGCCGCCGACCTCGACGGGGCGGTCTTCGGATTCTGGCAGGGCGAGGTCATCCCCGACTGGTCGGTCGGCCGGGGGGAGGCTCCCGCATTGGTGGAGCTCCGTACGCGCGACGCCTTCGCCGCGGCCATCTTCTACGGGCAGGTCCTCGACTGGGCCTCCGGGCGGCCGGGCTGCTGCGAGGTCTCGTACGAGGAGGACCACGTCGTACTGCGCCACGGCCACGACACCGTGGCGCGCATCAGCGGCGGCGCCGTCGAAGCGGCTCCCGACCCGCAGATCCGACCGCGCTGGCACGTCCACTTCCAGGTCCCGGATCTGGAGGCGGCCGTGGAAGCCGCCACCCGGCTGGGCGGCAGGACCGCCTCCCCCGTCGAGAGCTCGACGGTCAGCCGTCGGGTCTCCCTCAGAGACCCCGCGGGGGCGCTCTTCACCGTGGTCTCGCCCCGGACCCCGTCGGCCTGAGGTGTAGACCGCGAGGTACACCCGAGTGGTGGACCCCGCTTCCTCACAACGGACCGACCGCGCTGCGCTCTCTCCGGCCGGCAGGCACGATGGGCGTCCACACCTCTCCCGACGACGCCGGAGTCCATCGTGCTGGAGCGCAGACAGGACCACGACCACACCGAGGTCACCTTCATCCTCCCCGCCGAGGCCCCGGCCGGGCCGGTCAGCGTCGTCGGCGACTTCAACGACTGGCACCCCGACACCCATCCCCTGCGGGCGAGAGCCGACGGGACGCGCGCCGTGTCCGTCACGCTCCCCCGCGAAGCCACCCACACCTTCCGCTACCTCGCCGCCGGCGATTACTGGTTCAACGACGACCAGGCCGACGGCCAGGACGGGCCCAACAGCCGGCTGGAGACCTGACCCGGACATCGTCCGATCCTACGAATACCGCTGACGCGGCGGGGTTGGAGTCCGCTGTTCGGGGCAGCCGCCCCTTGTCGATCAAAAACCGTGCACCGCCCTGCGGAGTGCGGCCGGTTCGGGAGGTATGTCTGGTGCCGTCCACTGCCCTGACCTCGGGAATCACTCCCGAGAGACTGATCGCGCTGCCCGGGGTGTACTCCCCGCAGGCCGACACCCGCCTCCTCGCCGAGGCACTCTCCCAGGAGCATCTGGGACCGGGTGTCGACGTACTGGAGATAGGCACCGGGACGGGCGCGCTCGCGCTGCACGCAGCCCTCACGGGAGCGCGGGTCACGGCGGTGGACGTCTCCTGGCCCGCGGTGGTCTCCGCCCGCCTCAACGCACTGCGGCTGCGCCTGCCGCTGCGGGTGCTCCACGGAGACTTCGCCGCCCGCGGCCGGGGGCGGCGCTACGACATGATTCTGGCCAACCCTCCCTACGTACCCTCGCCGTGCGCGGAACTGCCGTCGCGCGGAGCGGAGCGGGCGTGGGACGCCGGCCCCGACGGGCGGGCCGTCATCGACCGGATCTGCGCGAACGCCCCCGCCCTGCTGCGCCGCGGCGGTGTCCTGCTGATGGTGCACTCCGGGATGTGCGGAGCCGGGACCACGGTGGACCGGCTGGCCCGGGCCGGGCTGACGGCGCAGGTGAGGGCGCGGGTCTCCGTACCGTGGGGGCCGGTCCTGCGCTCACGGCGGGCCTGGCTGGAGCACCAGGGGCTGGCCCACGACGACGAGCAGTGGGAGGAGCTCGTGGTCATCCGGGCCCGCTACCCCTGACGGCGCCCGGCCGCGCTCCCCGCGACCGCGCAGCACCACGCCCGCTCCGGTTACTCGCGAGGAAACACCGCTGTTGGCTATGGTGAGCGCCCTCGATCGAGTCCTCCTTCGGATCCCATGAACAAGAACGGGTCCGATGCGTCGATCGAAGGAAGTCCTGCCAATCCAGGGCACATATCGCAGCGCAGAGCGACGTGGTGTGGCAACACCGCCCGACGTCCGCCCGGTACCTCCGGCCTGCCCTCGTCCTGTCACCCGGGACTGGAGGGCGGCGGTCTTCTCTCATTCACCTACCTCGCGAAGGCAAGGCAGAGATGACGCGACGCGTCCCCCGACAGTCCGCACGACAGTCCGTCCGGCAGCCATCCCGACAGCAGGCGCATCCTGTCGACGAGCTGCTCCCGCTCCCCCGGCTCGCCCTTTACGGTTTCCAGCACGTCCTGGCCTTCTACGCGGCGGCCGTCATCGTTCCCGTCCTCCTCGGAAACGCCCTGGGGCTCTCCCCGGAAGAGCTCGTCCACCTCATCAACGCGGACCTCCTGACCTGCGGCATCGCCTCGATCATCCAGGCTCTCGGCGTCTGGAAGGTCGGCGCCCGACTCCCCCTGGTCCAGGGCGTCACCTTCACGGCCGTCTCGCCGATGATCGCCATCGGCATGGGGGCGGGCGGCGGTACCGCCGGACTGCTCGTCGTCTACGGGGCCGTGATCACAGCGGGCATAGCCACCTTCCTGTTCGCCCCCGTCTTCAGCAAGCTGGTGAAGTACTTCCCGCCGGTCGTCATCGGCACGATCCTGACGATCATCGGCATCACCCTGATCCCCGTGGCCCTCCACGACGCGGCCGGCGGGGCGCATCTGATCGGCAGTCCCGCCTACGGCGATCCGAAGAACCTCGCCTACGCGCTCGGCACGCTGCTGTTCATCCTGGCCGTGGTCCGGATCGGCAAGCCCTTCCTCAGCAGCCTCGCCGTCCTGCTCGGGCTCGCCGTCGGCACGGCCGTCGCATGGCTCTTCGGCGATGCCGACTTCGGCGCGGTGGGGGACACCGCCTGGTTCGGGGTCACCACGCCGTTCCACTACGGCATGCCGCGATTCGAGCTGCTTCCGGTGATCGCCATGCTCGTCGTCATGTTGATCACCATGGTGGAGACCACCGGGGACGTCTACGCCATCGGGGAGATCACCCGCAAGAGGGTCGACACCGACACGGTCGCACGGGCGCTGCGCGCCGACGGCGCGGCCACCGTGCTCGGCGGCATCCTCAACTCGTTCCCGTACGTGGCCTTCGCGGAGAACATCGGCCTGGTGCGCATGTCCAAGGTCATGAGCCGGTACGTGGTCGTCGCGGCCGGGGTGTTCATGATCATCCTTGGGCTGCTGCCGAAGGCCGGCAGCCTGGTCGCCGCGATCCCGCACCCGGTGCTCGGCGGGGCGGCGCTCTCCATGTTCGGCATGGTCGCGGCGGTCGGCATCCAGATCCTGGGGAAGGCCGATCTGCGCGAGGAGCGCAACGCCCTGATCCTGGGGGTCAGTCTGGGCGCCGCGCTGCTGCCGGCCACGGTCGGGCCGTTCTTCGACCGGCTGCCGGACGACGTCCGGGCGGTGCTCGACAGCGGGATCACGCTGGGCGCCCTCACGGCCATCACGCTGAACCTGCTCTTCAACGTCTTCACGAGCCGCACCACGATGGAGATCGACTGGGACGACGTCGGCGACATGGGCGACACCGGGGACGGCGGCTCGGCGGATCCGAGGCTCGGCGCGGCCGCCCACTGAACCACCCCACTGCACCGCCCCGCTGAACCGCCCCGCTGAACCGCCTCGCTGGAACCGGCCGCCGTACCCGGTCGCGGCCGTCGGCCGGGAAGGACGCCCCGCGTTCTTCCCGGCCCCGGCCGGTGGGGCGCGCCGGCTCAGCGGCCTCCCCGGGAGGACGGCGGCGTTTCACCGGTTTCGCCCGCTTCACCGATCAACTCCCAGAAGTGGTCGACGAGGCGGCGCAGGTACGCGGCACGCTCGGCTGCGATCTCCTTGAGCCGGGCATCGTCGTTCAGCGCGACCAGGTGTCCCATGTACCGCTCCGAGAAGGCCGAGAACTCCGCGTGCATGGTGCGCAGCGCATCGCCCACACTCGTCGCGTCGGCGATGACGAGCTCCGCCACCGGTTCGATGTGCGCCTTCCACCGGCCGTCGACGGCCGCGCGCAGATGACCGGCCAACTCGTCGGCCCGGCCCAGGATCTCGACGAGCCGGCGCAAGGACAGCCCCAGCGCCTCCACCAGCGCCCTGGTCTGCCAGGTGTCGCCGTGCCATTGCCGCGCCGCCTCGGCCGCACGGTACTCGGACACGTCCATGCCTATGCGGGCGGCCAGCCGCTCCACGCTGAGCTGGCGGGCCAGTCGGTACTCCGCGACGGTCTGCGGCCGAGTACCCATCAGGGTCTTGGCATCGCACCACAACACATCGGCCAGTGCGAAGAGTTGCCGGTCCGACGGCACGTGGGAGCCCTGCTCCCACGCCGTGATCAGCTCGGGGTGGACGGGTGTGCCACAGGCCGCCATCGAGTGGGCCACCTGGGCCGTGGTCAAGCCCATGCGGGCTCGCGCCGCCCGGGCCTCGGCGGGGGAGAACGGAGTGCTGTACACGTACAAGACACCTCGCAACACCCTCGAACGCGCAGCGCTCAAGGGGAGACGGATTGGTGGACGAACATCCAGGAGCGGGCACATTAACAGATGTTCAACAGGTGCGATCCTCCATACCCCTTCGATCTGAAGGCATCACCTGAGGTGGAGCGAATGATCAACAGTCCTCCCACGACTGTTGACCACCGCCCCCTGACGGCGCTGGTCACGGGCCGTTTCCCGACCGCCCGTCAGACGGGCAACGGGAAACCCGTCGACCGCGGTGCGCTCCGTGGACAGGCTGAAGTCGTCAGCACCCAGCAAGACCCACAAGGTGGACACCATGCGCAAGATGACCCGCGGCGCCGCCGCACTCGCCACTGCGGCCGCCGCCCTGATCGCACTCAGCGGCCCGGCAGGGGCCCAGCCGGCCGACGCCTGGGCCGGTTGCCCGGACGGCGCGGTCTGCATCTACCCCCAGAATCAGAACCCCGCCGTCAAGCCGAGTCACATCTACTACAGGTACGGGGCGCACAACCTCGTCAACCAGCACGGGAACCACTGGGTCCTCAACAACCAGACCGGCGGCGCGACCGCGAACCTGTGCACCGGCTCCAACGGCGCCGGCTGCGGCGGCGCCATCGCCGCGCACACCGGTGTCTACGCCGACCTCACGCCGATCAACTCGATCCGCCTGAACCGGCCGTAGCCACCTCCCCGTTCGGGACGGCTTCCGGACCCGCCCGGCGGCGGTTCCGGAAGTTCGTCTTTTCGTCATACCGGACGAAAGACCCCATCGCCCGTCCCACCCCCGCTGTAGCCTGGGCACTGCCATCTCACAGCCTGGGCGCGCTTTGCCATGGGGGTTGTCTTGGGGGATCCGGACCGCGGACGGAACACCGCTCACCAGCACGATTCGTCCGGCGACGAAGCCGTCTCCTTCTCCGCTCAGCTGCGGCACACGCGGGTGCGACGCGGCCTGTCGCTGGCCGATCTGGCGCGCCGCACTCACTACAGCAAGGGCTACCTCAGCAAGATCGAGACCGGTGCGAAGCCCGTGACCGTCGACGTAGCACGCCGCTGCGACGAGGTGCTGCAGGCGGACGGCGAACTGCTGCGGCTGGTCCGGGAGGCGGACCCCCCGGGGGCCGGCGCCGGTACCGGTTCCGTCGCCCCCGGGGCGCAGTCGGAGGGCTCATGCCCCTACCGCGGCCTGCCGGCCTTCACCCCGCGGGACGCACGGTGGTTCTTCGGCCGGGAGCATGCGACGGCGGCGCTCGTCGAGCGGGTCTTCGAACGGATCGGGAACGGACCGCTGATGCTGGTCGCCCCCTCCGGCGCGGGCAAGTCGTCCCTGCTCAACGCCGGTCTCCGGCCGGCCCTGCGGCGCAGCGGCGGCTTCCCGATGCCGGGCGCCGACGCATGGCCGGTGGTCGGCTTCACTCCCACCGCGCATCCGCTGGAAGAGCTGCTGGACTGCACCGCGAAGGTTCTCGGAAGCGATCCGGGCATCACCGTACGGGAGTTGCGCGAGCGCCCGCAGGCCCTGCTCGAAGCCGTCCGGCGACTGTCGGACCACACTCCGGCGGGACCGCGCGACCGGCGGCCCCCGCCCGTCCGCCCGGTGCTGATCGTCGATCAGTTCGAGGAGCTGTTCACCCTCTGTTCGGAGGAGGACGAGCGACGCGCCTTTGTACGGGTCCTCTCGGCCCTGGCCACCTCCTGTCCGGCAAAGACCGGACTCGATCCCGCCGTCGTGGTGCTCGGCGTACGGGCCGACTTCTCCGGCAGCTGCCTGGACCTTCCCGAACTCGCCCCGGTCTTCACCGGGGGCCTGTTCGTGCTGCCCCCGATGTCCGTGGCGGAGCTGCGGGAATCGATCACGCGTCCCGCCGAGCTCGCCGGAGTCACCCTCGAACCGGGTCTGGTCCCGCTGCTCCTGCGGGACGCCGGGCTGCGGGAGGACCCGGGGACGGCCGGCCCGGCGGGCCTCCCCGGCCACACCCCGTCCGGTGCGCTGCCGCTGGTCTCCCACGCGCTGATGGCCACCTGGCAACGGCGCGAGGGGTCCACCCTGACCGTCGCCGGATACGAGCACTCCGGCGGCATCCAGGGGGCGATCGCACGTACGGCCGAGGACGTGTTCGCCCGCCTGTACCCGGCCGAGCAGAAGACGATCCGCCGGGTACTGGTGCGGCTGGTCCACGTCGCCGACGGTACGGGGGCCACGCGGCGCCGGATGAGCCGGACCGCCCTGATGGAGCAGCTGGTCGACGCGGACCGGGCCGTGGCCGCGCTCGACGCCTTCGTACGGGCCCGGCTGATCACCATGGGCAGCGACACCGTGGAGATCACCCACGAGGCGCTCCTCCATGCCTGGCCGCGGCTGCGAGGGTGGATCCACGCAGACCGGGCCGGACTGCTGATCCACCAGCAACTGGCCCAAGCGGCCGCCGAATGGGAGCGCGAGGGCCGTGATCCGTCCCTCCTCTACCGGGGGACCCGGCTGGAGACCGTCCGCTCGTGGGCCGACGAACTCGACGGCCGGAGCCGGCTCGCGCCGCTGGAAGAGGCCTTCCTACGGGCCGGCCAGGCCGGCGAGGACAGCCGTGCAAGGCAGGCCCGGCGCCAGGCCCGGTTGAGGCAGCGGATGCTGGCCACGCTGGTCTGCCTGCTGGTCGTCGCCCTGACCGCCGGAGGGCTGGCCTACCAGCAGCGGGCGGACGCGCTCGGCCAGGAACGCGCCGCCCGCTCACGGGCCCTCGCCCTGCAGTCCACGTCCCTGGCGGCCGGTCAGCCGGAGGTCTCGATGCTGCTCGCCGGGGAGGCGTACCGCATCAAGGCGACGAGCGAGGCGCGCGGGGCCCTCCTGAGCACCCAGTCACGGCCCTTCATCGCCCGGCTCGGCGGGCACGGCGGGCCGGTCAACGCGGTGGCCTTCGCGCCGCGCAGCGAGTCGCTGGCGACGGCCAGCTCCGACGGGACGGTGCGGCTGCGGCGGGTGCGCGACCGACGGACCACCGCGACCTTCACCCTGCCGGGGCGGGTCCGCTCGGTCGCCTTCAGCCCCGACGGCCGCACTCTGGCGGCGACCTCCACGAACGGGCCCGCACAGCTGTGGGACACCGCCGGCCACCGGAAGGCGGCGGTCCTCGGGGAGAGCACGACGGGCGCCCGGGCGGTGGCCTTCGCTCCCGACGGGCGGACGCTGGCCTCGGCGGACGCCGACGGCACGGTCCGGCTGTGGGAGACCGGCGGGGAGCGCCGGGCCGTCGCGTCGCTCACCGGCCACACCGGGAGGATCAACGCCCTGGCCTACGCCCCGGACGGCCGGACGCTGGTCTCGGCCGGCGCCGACCGGACCGTACGGCTGTGGGATGCGGTGGAGGCCCGTCCGCTGGCCGTGCTCACCGGACACACCGACGAGGTGCTGGGGGCGGCCTTCGCCCCGGACGGGCGGACGGTCGCCACCGGGGGCATGGACCGGACCCTGCGCCTGTGGGACGTGGCCGGACGCCGGACGACCGCGACGCTCACCGGGCACAGCGACGACGTCAACGCGGTCGCCTACACGCCCGACGGCACGACCGTCGTCAGCGCGGGCGGCGAGGGCGCCACCCGGTTGTGGGACGTGCGCAGCGGCCGGCTGACGGCCATGCTCGCCGGGCACACCGACTACGTGCTCGGGGTGGCCGTCGACTCCGACGGCGCGGTGCTGGCCACCGCCGGCTTCGACCAGTCCGTCGTGCTCTGGGACCTGCGCGGTCCGGTGCTGACGCCGCGTCCGTTCACCGAGGTCTGGCAGGCCGCCTACAGCCCGGACGGAAAACTCCTGGCGACCGCGGAGGCCGATCACGCGGTGCGGCTGTGGGACGTGGCGGGGCGCCGGGTCCTGGCCACCTTCTCGGGGCACGGCGAGACCGTGTTCGCGGTGGCCTTCTCCCCGGACGGGCGGACACTGGCCTCCGCCGGCTCAGACGGCACGGTCCGCCTCTGGGACACGTCCGCGGGCGGCCCGCAGGCCGCGCTCACCGGTCAGAGCGGCACCGTCTTCGCGGTGGCCTTCTCCCCGGACGGGCGGACACTGGCCTCGGCCGGCTCGGACGGCACGGTCCGCCTCTGGGACGTCGCCGGGCGCCGCGCGCTGGCCACGCTCACCGGGCACACGGACTTCGTCAACGATGTCGTGTTCAGCCCGGACGGGCACACCCTGGCGAGCGCCGGTGATGATCTGACCGTACGGCTGTGGGACGTGGCCGCGCGCCGCCCGCTGGGCACGCTGAGGGGCCATACGGGTGCCGTACGGGGAGTGGACTTCGGCCCGGACGGGCTGGCACTGGCGAGCAGCGGCAACGACGGGACCGTACGTCTGTGGGACCTCCGGCGCCGCGTCCTCGTGGCGGCGCTGTCGGGTCACACCGGCTCCGCCCGGGGCATCTCCTTCTCCCCCGACGGCCGCACGCTGGCCAGCAGCGGCAACGACCGTACGGTGCGGCTGTGGGACGTGGCCGCGCGCCGGGCGGCGGCCACGCTGACGGGCCATACGAACGCGGTGTGGGGCGTCGCCTTCGCCCCCGACGGCCGGACGGTGGCCAGCAGCAGTACCGACGGGACCGTACGGCTGTGGAACCTCGACGTCCCAACGCGGCTGGCGGAGATATGCCGGCTGCGCGCGAGCCTCGGCCCGAAGGAGCGCGAGACCCTCGTGCGGGGCCTGCCCCTCTCCCCCGGCCCCGACTGTGTCCGTCCCTGACGCCGATGGCGGACTTGCCTGCCGGGCGGGGGTTTCCCCAGGGGTTTCCCGTTGCCCGTCCGCGCGGGGTGCCGCCTGATCCTCGACCTCGGGGACCCCTGCCCGCAGGCTGCGACGCAGACACATCGAAACGTGAACACCTCACCCGGACACAGGAAACGAGGCCCCTCATGTTCCGCCGATCCGTTCTCCTCGGCACGCTCGTCGCCCTACTGACCTTCCTCCTCTCGGCGCCCGCGCCCGCGGACACCGCCGACGGGGAGTGCGCCGTACGGGCGCCGGGCGCCTCGGCGGCGGCCGAACGGGCCGTGGCCGCCGCCTGCGCCCAGGTCGCGGCCGACGTCTGGTACACGTGGGGCGGCGGCCACGGGCCGCAGCCCGGCCCCACCTACGGGAAGGTCGACCCCACCGACCCGGCCAGCGAGCACGATCCGGAACGTCTGGGCTTCGACTGCTCCGGGCTGGTCCGCCACGCTTACGCCGAGGCGACCGGGTCGGACATCCTGAACGGCGTGGCCAGCGCCCAGTACTACACGCACCGCGCCGCCGGGCGCTTCACGGCGGCCCAGGGGCTGGGCCCGCTGGTCCCCGGCGACCTGCTGGTCTGGGGCACCTCCCAGCGTCTGCACCACATCGCCCTCTACCTCGGTGCGGGCAAGATGGTCGAGGCCAAGCAGTCCGGCACCAAACTCATGGTCAGCGACGTCCGGTTGAGCAGCGGCTACTACGGCGCGGTCCGCGTGGACACCGGGCCGGTGGCCGGGCACGTCTTCAAGACCTGGGGCTCCGGGGTGTGGACCAAGGCGCAGCCGTCCGTCAGCGCGGCGCGGGTCTACGCGTTCCCCGGTCCGACGACGATCCGCGTCGAGTGCCAGAAGCACGCGGAGACGGTCACCGCCGAGGGCTACACCAATGACGCGTGGTCCTACCTTCCCGACTACAAGGCATGGGTCACGAACATCTACATCCAGGGGCCGGCGTGGCTGGACTCCGTGCCCACCTGCCGCTTCTGACGGAGGGACGGTCCCGCCCCCATCAGGCGGGCGGGAGTCGGCCAACCGCCCTCTCAGGGCTTGAGGCCGGAGACCACGTTCGCGGTGGCGGTGACGCTGTTGTGGATGGTCGCGGCAACGCTGCTGCTCGCGAGGTAGAAGCCGAGTAGTACGCAGACGAGCGCGTGGGAGACCTTCAGGCCGCCGCCGCGCAGGAAGATGCACGCGAGGACGAGGAGCAGGACGACCACGGAGAGGGAAATCACCACAGAAACCTCCTTACGCGCCGCCATGGTGGCGCAGGAGGGGGCGCCTTCGGGCGAAAGACGTGTCCGCCGTACGGGTGTTGACCGTCCGTGACCGCCGGTCAGTCCTTGACGATCTCGTCCCAGTGGGTCGTACGACCGCACCAGCGCGCGAGCAGGACCGGATCGTGGCCGACCGCGAGGAGCCCCGCCCCGGTGTCGGCGCGGTACTCCTCGACCACGCCGACCAGGGCGGCCGCGGTGGAAGCGTCCAGCATCGCGGTCATCTCGTCGCAGACCAGCCAGCGGGGGCGGAGCGCCAACGCCCGGGCGAGGCAGGCGCGTTGCAGCTGCCCGTCGCTGACCTCGTGGGGGCGGCGGGTGAGCAGATCACCTCCGAGGCCGACACGTGCGGCGAAGTCGGCGACGATTGCTTCCACTTCTGTACGACGGCCCGTCGCGCGCAGCGGTTCGGCGACCAGCTCGCGCAGCGTGAGGCGGGGGTCCGCGGAGAGGCGGGGCTGCTGGAAGACGACGCCGACCTCGATGCGCAGCGCGCGCGGGGCCCGATGGCGGAAGCCGGTCACCGCGCGGCCGTCGAGGAGCACGCTCCCGCGGTCGGGACGGTGCAGCAGGGCGGCGACCCGGGCGAGGGTGGACTTCCCGCAGCCGCTCGGTCCCAACAGGCCGACGGACTCACCCGGGTGCAGGGTGAGGCGCGCGCCGCGGACCACGGGGGCACGGCGGTCGTAGCCCGCGGTGATGTCCTTGAGCTCAAGCATGGTGGCAGGCCACCCCTTCGGTGAGCGGGGGCAGCGCGGCACGGCAGGTCTCGTCGGCCCGGGTGCAGCGGGCGGCGAAGGCGCAGCCCGCGGGGAGCGCGCCGAGCTCGGGCGGCGCGCCGGGAATGGGGGTGAAGGCACGCTCGGGGAGGGCGTCGAGGAGGCCCCGGGCGTACGGGTGGCGGGGGCCGGGCAGGCCGAAGAACGCTTCCGCCCGGGCCACTTCGACGATGCGGCCGGCATACATGACGGCGACGGTGTCGGCGATCCGCTCCGCCGCGGCGAGGTCGTGCGTGATCATCAGCAGGGCGGCGCCCGCCTCACGGGTGTGGGCGCGCAGTTCGTCGACGGTGCGGTGCACGAGGTCCCGGTCGAGGCCGGTGGTCGGCTCGTCGGCGAGCAGGAGCGGCGCGTCCCCGATGAGGGCGAGAGCGGTGGCGGCGCGCTGCGCGAGGCCCCCGGAGAGTTCGTGGGGGTAGCGGTCGAGGTGGGTGGCGGGAAAGGCCGCCCGCGCCGCCGCCGCCTGCGCCGCGGCGCGCAGCCGGGTCCGGGACTGCCGCCCGCCGGCCAGCTCGCGGACGGTCTCCTCCAGGTGGGCCCGGATGGTACGGACCGGCGTGAGGTGCGCGGCGGGGCTCTGCGGGACCAGGCCGATGCGGCGGCCCCGGACGGTCCGGGCGAGGGTGCGCTCGTCGGCGGCGAGCACGTCGAGGCCGTCGGCGAGCCGAGCCGACCCGGCGGTCTCGGCGTTGCCGGGGAGCAGGCCGAGCAGGGCCGAGGCGAGCACGGACTTGCCGCAGCCGCTCTCGCCGACGAGGGCGAGGCATTCGCCGCGGCCGAGGGTGAAGCCGACGTCGCTGACCGCGGCGACATACCGGTCCGCGCGCATGCGGAACCGCACGGAGAGCCGGTCGACGGTGAGGACGGGTGATGGGGACGGCCTGCCCACCGCGCCTGCGGCGGCCGGACCGGTGGCGGGGTCACCACCCGGGCCGGTCGCGGGATAGGTGACGGGATCGGTTCCGGGGCGGCGGGTCACAGGGTCAGCTCCGAGCGGCGGCGCGGGTTGAGGCGGTCCCGCCAGGCTCCGGCGAGGCCTGCGATCGCCAGGGTCGGGATGATCAGGAGGAGGCCGGGGAAGAGCGTGGGCCACCAGTCGCCGGCGAGCAGGGAACCGCGGGCGCTCTGTACGAGGCCGCCCAGGCTGGCCTGGTGGGAGGGCAGGCCCAGGCCGAGGAAGGACAGGGCCGACTCGTGCCACATCGCGTGCGGGATCATCAGTACCGCGGCGAGGCCCGCCTGCGGGAGGACGCCCGGGATCAGGTGCCGCACGGCGACCCGCCACCGCGAGGCGCCGCCCGAGATCGCCGCGTCCACGTAGGGGCGGCTGCGCAGGGACAGGACTTCCGCGCGGACGATCCGGGCCGTCGACAGCCAGTGGGTCACGGCGACCGAGACGACGACGGGCCAGACTCCCGGGCGGAACATCGCCACGATGAAGACGCCCAGCAGCAGGTGCGGAATCGAGGACAGCGTGTCCACGGCCCGCATCACCACGCGGTCCGTCCAGCCGCCCAGCGCCCCCGCGGCCGCGCCCACCGCCGTACCGATGACGGTGGCCGCCACCGCGGCCACCAGGCCGACCAGCAGCGAGACGCGCAGCCCGTAGACGCAGCGCAGGAGCAGGTCACGGCCGACGTCGTCCGTGCCGAAGGGGTGGGCCCACGACGGCGGCCGGAGCCGTGCCGACAACTCGACCGCCTGCTGGTCGAGTTGCGCCAGCGGCGGCACCAGCAGCACCGCCAGTACGATCAGCGCCACGATCGCCGCCGAGGCGCGCACGCGCAGCGTCCGCGTCGAACGCCGCGCCCGCCCCGAGGACTTCCAGACCACGTCACCGCTCACGCCGGCCGTCACGCCGGCCTTCACATCGGCCTTCGCTTCAGCCATCGAAGCCCACCCTCGGATCCGCCAGGCCGTACATCACGTCGGACAGCAGGTTCCCGGCCAGCACCGCCACCGTGGCGAGCACCGTCAGGGCGGCCAGCAACGGGAAGTCCACCGATGTCGCCGCCTGTACGGTCGCCGCCGCGATGCCCGGCCAGCTGAAGACGGTCTCCACCAGCAGTGCGCCGGTGATCAGCTCCGGCACCCGGGAGCCGATCAGCGTCAGCATCGGGAGCATCCCGGAGCGGAGTCCGTGCCCGAGCAGGACGCGGCGCTCGGCGAGACCCCGCGCACGGGCCCCGCGTACGGGGTCCTCCTCCAGCGCGTCGGCCACGCCTTGGCGGACGTACAGGAAGAACCAGGGGAGTTGGGAGACGCCCAGCACCAGGGCGGGCAGGACCAGGTGCGAGGCGACCTGGCCGAAGGTGACCACGTCGCTGCCCGCGTCCGTCAGGCCGCCCGACGGCAGCACGCCCAGGCGCACGGAGAAGAACCAGATGGCCAGGAGTCCCAGCCAGAAGGCCGGGGCGGCTTCCAGGGTGTACGCGAGCGAGGACGCGCCCCGGTCCAGCGGACCGCCCGGGCGGCGCGCGGCCAGCACCCCGAGAACCGTGCCCGCCAGCACCGCCACCGCGAAGGCGCAGGCCGCGAGCAGCGCCGACCAGCCCACGCGCTCGGCGATGACGTCGGCCACCGGCTGCCGCATGACGGCCGAGGTTCCGAGGTCACCGGTGAGGGCCGAGGTGAGCCAGTCCCACCAGCGGCTGAGCAGCGGCTGGTCCACGCCGAGGTTGGCCCGCAGCTGGTCGAGCTCGGCCTGCGAGGCGGTGAGGCCGGCGGTGCCGGCGTACGCCTTGACCGGGTCGAAGGGGGACAGCGCGGCGACGGCGAAGACCCCGAGGGTGACGGCGAGCAGGACCGGGGCGGCGAAGAGTGTCCGCCGCCCCGCCATGCGCGCCATGGGCCTCCAGGGGAGGCGCACGGAGCGGGATGTCACTTCTGCTTCGGCTTCCAGTTCTCGATGTTCCACCAGGGGCCGGCGCCGAGGCCGTGGTCGTGCGGCTCGACCTGGGTGGCCGGCCCGTCCCACTTGTCGTTCACGACGTACAGGTGGTCGATGTGGGTGAGGAAGACGTAGCCCGGATTCTTCACGAGCTCGCGCTGCACGGTGTCGTACGCGGCCTTTCGCGCGGCGTGCTCGCCGCTCTTGCGGGCGTCGGTCAGCGCCTGGTCGACCACCTTGTTGTCGTACCACGCCATGTTGTTGAAGCCGTCACCGGCGAGCGAGGAGGTCAGCAGCTGGTACTGGTCGAAGTCCGGGTCGGCCGGGGAGCCGCCGCCCGCGAGGACGGCGTCGGTCTTCATCCGCGGCTCGATGACCTCCCAGGTGCCGGCTTCGGTCTTGACCTCGATGCCGGCCTTCTTGGCGTCGGAGGCGAAGGCGAGCGCGTGGTCCTGGCGGATCTTGTCGCCGGAGGTGTACCAGAGCGGGAAGGAGGCGCGGACCCCGTCCTTGGCCCGGATGCCGTCCTCGCCCGCCTTCCAGCCGGCGTCGTCGAGGATCTTCCCGGCCCGGTCGGGGTCGTAGGTGCGCTCGGTGCCGGCCGTGAACCACGGGCTGTCGGTGGGGACCGGGCCGTAGGCGGGCTTGCCCGCACCCTCCAGGAGCTTGTCGACCATCGCCTTGCGGTCGACGGCGATGTCCAGGGCCTGCCGGACGGCCACGTCACCGGTGACCTTGTGGTGGGTCGGCAGCGTCACCGTGCGGTAGTCGAAGGACTTGGCCGCGTAGGTCGTGCGCGCCCGGTCCTTCGCGAAGCCCTTGGCGAGGTTCGGCGGCAGGATCGCCGCGTCCAGCTCGCCGGAGCGCAGCCGGGTGGCGCGTATGTCGTCGTCCTTGATGACGGCCATGGTGAACTTCTTGACCGCCGGCTCGCCGCCCCAGTAGCCGGGATTGGCCTTGAAGCCGAGCTTCTCGCCCTTGGACCAGCCCGTGAGCACGTAGGGGCCGGTGCCGACGGGCTTGGTGGTGAAGTCCCCGCTGTTGACGTCCTGCCTGCCCGCGATGTGTTCGGGGGCGATGGGCAGCACGGTGCGTTCGGCGAACGGCGCGTAGGGGTACTTCAGCGTGAACACGACCGCGTCGTCGCCCCGCGCCTCGACGCCCGCGATCGCGTCCAGCTCGGTCTTCGACGCGTTGTTCGTCTTCGGGTCGAGGATCGTGCGGTAGGTGAAGACGACGTCCTTGGCGGAGAAGGCCGCTCCGTCGCTGAACTTCACGCCCTGGCGCAGCTTGTACGTGTACGTGAGCCCGTCCGCGGAGACCTCCGGGAGGGCCTCGGCGAGCGCGGGCTTCAGCTTCATGTCCGCGCCGTGGGTGAGCAGTCCGTCGAAGATCTTGGAGTTGCCGTCCTTGCCGTAGCCCAGGAGCGGGCTGAGGCTCTCCGGCTCGGTCGCGATGCCGACCACGGCGGAATCCGCGCCCGCGGGCCCTGCCCCGGCGCCTCCTCCGGGGTTCGAGCAGGCCGCCACGCCGGTGATGAGTGCGGCGGCGAGGGTTGCCCTGGCCGCTCCCCTTACTGTCCGGGCCGTCATGCTCTGCACATCCCTGTTCACGATCATCCGTTATTGCAAAGAGCTCGCAATAATGCCAGACGTGATGGGAAGAAGCCGAACCGGGCCGCACGGGTCTTGCCCGGCCCCGACCCCCCGTGCATAAATGTCTAGACCTTTAGGAGGGTCGGAGGAGGACACCCGTGCGACGCGCCGCCGCCCCCACACTGGCCCTCTGCCTGGCCCTCACCGGACTGGCGGCGTGTGCCGGGGCCGACACCGACCCCCCGCCCGCTCCCGCCGGGCTCACCGCTCAGGCCGGCAGCGCCACCACCGTGCACGTCATGTGGGACGCGGCGGCGGACCGGGACGGGGTGACGGGATACCAGGTCTTCCAGGCCGGCCTCCTGGTACGGGAACTCCCGGCCGAGAAGACGATGACGGACGTCGCCGGGCTCACCCCGCAGACCGGCTACGCCTTCACCGTCCGGGCCAAGGACGCCGCCGGCAACCTCTCCGCGCCCGGCCCCGTCGCCCGGGTGACCACCCCGGCGGCCGGGACCGAGGACCACCGGGCGCCCACCGCCCCGGCCACCACCACCGGCCGGGCCACCGGACCCCGGGCGGCCTGGGTGTCCTGGACCGCGGCGACGGACGACACGGGCGTGACCGCGTACGACGTCTACCAGGGCGGTGTCCGGATCCACACCACCGGCCCCGGCGAGAGCGGCACTACGCTCGTCGGCCTCCAGCCGGACACCGTCTACACCTTCACCGTGCGAGCCCGCGACGGGGCGGACAACTCCTCCCCCGACGGCCCGGCGGTGGACGTGACGACCCCGCCCGCCTCCGGCCGGGGGCCGGGCACCGCCCCGGCCGATTTCGCGGCCGCCCCCTCCCCGGGCGCACTCACCCTGACCTGGACCGCCCCGGACACCGGCCGCGAGACCACCGAGTACGAGCTGTACGTCAACGGCCGGCCCACGACCGTCATCCAGTTCGGTGCGGGCGCGGTGCCCGTCGGCCGCGCGGAGCACCGGCTCACCGTGGCCGAACCGGCCGGTACCGTGTGGGCCGTGAAACTGCGGGCGCGGCTGCCGGACGGCAACTGGGGCGCCTTCTCGGCGGAGCGGCGGATCACTCTCACGTCGTGAGACGTGACAGCGATCCGGCCAGAACGGCTGCCTCGCGAAAGAAGATCACGCACAATACATCCGTGTCCGGTGAGTACGCGTTCAACAACCATCAGGCAGGTTCCGCGGGTGTCCATCCCGAGCCGGACTCCGGCGCCGTGCTGGGAAACCTGCCGCCGAAATCGGCGAGCTTCGTCGGCCGTGAGCGCGAACTCGACTTACTCGGCGCCCTGTTGCGCGAGCGACGGCTGATCACCCTCACCGGAGTGGGCGGCGTCGGCAAGTCCCGGCTCGCCCTGCGGGCCGTCGCCGACGCCCGCCAGGCGCGGCCCGACGGCGTCTGGTGGGTGGAGTTGTCACCGCTGCGCGACTCCGGCCTCCTCACCGCGACCGTCGCCCATGCCGTCGGCCTCGCCGACCACTCCCCGCGCCCCCTCGACGAGGAACTGTGCGCCTGGATGGCCGACAAGAACCTCCTCCTCGTCCTCGACACCTGCGAGCACCTGGTCGCCGACTGCCGGCATCTGGTGGGCGAACTCCTCCAGTCCGCGCCCGGGTTGACGGTGCTCGTCACCTCCCGGGAGCCGCTCGGCTCTCCCCGGGAGACGGTCGTCGAGGTCCGCCCACTGCCCTGCGAGGGGCCCGACAGCGACGCCCTCAGCCTCTTCCGCGCCCGCGCCCTCCTCGCGACCCCTGAGCTGGCGGCGGCGTTCGAAGACCCCGAACGGGCCGCCGTCGCGGCCGAGGTGTGCCGGCGCCTGGACGGGATCCCCCTCGCCCTGGAACTCGCCGGCGCCCGGCTGCGGCTGTGGACGCTGGAGCAGATGGCCGAGCGGCTCGGCGCGCGCTTCGACGTGCTGTCGGACGCCGGGACCGCGCTGCCGCCCCGGCACCGGACGATGCGCACCACGATCGGCTGGAGCCACGAGCTGTGCGAGCCGGTGGAGCGGCTGCTGTGGGCGCGGCTGTCGGTCTTCACCGGGGACTTCGACGTCGGCGCGGCCCGTGCCGTGTGCGCGGGCGGGCCGCTGCCCGCCTCCCGGGTGGAGCGGGTCCTGGCGGGCCTGGTCGCCAAGTCGGTGGTCCGGCGCACCGAGGAGCGCGGCGCCGGGGCCCGCTACCGGATGCTGGACACGATCCGCGAGTACGGGCACGACTGGCTGACCGAGCTCGGCGAGGTGGGGACCGTCGCCGCCCGGCACGCCCACTGGTACGCGGCGCTCTGCGAGACCGCCGACCGGGAGTGGCTGGGCCCGGGCCAGGTGGAGTGGTACCGCAGGACCACGGCCGAGCACGCGCAGCTGCGTACGGCCCTGGAGCACCTGCTGGTATCCGATCAGGCGGCGGCGCTGGAGATGGCCGGGGCGCTGTGGTTCTTCTGGTTCGCGTGCGGGCACGTGCACGAGGGCCGCGGCTTCCTGGAACGGGCCCTGCGAGCGGCTCCGCGCACGGGGGCCGCGTACACCCAGGCCCTGTGGGCGCTGGGGCTGACCGCGCTGCTCCAGGGCGACATGGACCGCGCCCGCGAACTGGGCGAGGAGTGCACCCGGGAGGCGGCCCGGCTCGCCGATCCCGAGCGGGAGCTGCGCGCGGCCTATCTGCACGCGGTGTCGGTCCTCATGCCCGGAGACCCCGTACGGGCCCTCGCGCTGGCCGGTCCGCGGGCGCGGGCGGGCCACGGGGGCCGGACCAGCGGCCCGGGCTGGCTGTTGTGCCGCCTGGCCACCAGCTACGCCCTGTGCGCCGTCCAGCGCTACGAGGAGGCGACCGAGGAGGCCCGGGCCCTGCGGGAGGCCTGCACGGAGCTGGGCGACCGCTGGCTGCGGGCGTACGCGGATTACGTCCTGGCAGTGTCCGCCATGGGGTTGGGCCACCACGGTGAGGCCGCCCGGCACGTGCGGGCCATGCTGTCCGGCAAGCGGCTGCTGGGCGACCGCCTCGGCATCGCACTGGGTCTCGACCTGCTCGCGGCGTCGGTGGCGGCGCTGGGAGACGGAGAGCTGGCGGCGCGCCTGCTGGGGACCGGGCACGCCTGGTGGCGCACGGTGGGGCGGCCGCAGATGGGCGGGGCGCCCTCGCTGACGGCCCTGCGGGAGGAGGGCGAACGGCAGGCCCGGGCGGCGATCGGCGACGCGGCCTACGAGGCGGCGTTCCTGGGCGGCGCGAGCGCGTCCACCGGTTGACGGTTAGCCGGTGGACGGGCAGCCGGTGGACGGGCAGCCGGTGGACGGGACACGGCCCGGCTCCCTCCCGTCAGTACGGGAGGGGCCTGCCGGACGGTGTGCGCAGGTCCAGGTCTCGGGGGGCGGGCTTGGGGACGGGCTTGCGGATCAGCTGCTGGCGCATGCTGCCTCCTCAGCTCAGACCAGGGCCGGTCTGCGGGGTTGCACCGCACGGCCGTCGGGGAGCAGTTCACCGGTGTCGTCGAAGACCACGGCGCCGTTGCAGAGCAGGCTCCATCCCTGTTCGGGATGGAAGGCCACGGTGTGGGCGGCATCGTGGTCAGCACTGTCGGCCGTAGGGCAGGGGGGCTGGTGGGAGCACATGGCGCACCTCCTCGCAAAGTGGGGCGGGAGGGCCGGTGGTCACCCGGTCGAATCCGCGATCCACGTGGCGGTGAGTATTGCTGATCGCCACCCCTGGACGGAACCCATATTCGTGGTCCAGTTCAGGGTGTGTATGCCCGATTACCATGCGCTCATGCCCGTCTTCCGGATCATTCACCGTACGCTCCTCCCTCCGGCCGAAGCGTGGCGGCGGCTGACGGACTGGGAACGCCAGGGCGCGCAGGTGCCCCTCACGCGGACGATCATCGAAACGGCGCCGCCCACGCACGTCGGCACGGTCTTCACGGCGCGCACGGGTGTGGCCGGGATCACCTTCGACGACCGGATGGAAGTCGTCGTCTGGCGGCCTCCGGCGGACGGCCGGCCGGGGCTGGTGCGGCTGGAGAAGCGCGGCCGGGCGGTGACGGGCTGGGCGGAGATCGAGATCCGCCCGATCACGGCGGGCGGGGCGGAGGTCCAGTGGCACGAGGATCTGCGCCTGCGCGGGCTCCCACGGCCCTTCAACCCCTTGGTCGCGGCGGCGGGACGGCTCCTCTTCACCCGCGCGGTCGTGCGGCTGCTCGAAACAACGCCGCGCTGAGAGGGGGCGCGCGGCGGTCCCGGGCCGCGGCGGCTCGGGACCGCCGCGCCCGGCCCGCGCGTCAGCGGATCGGCATCCCCGAGATCGTGCGGGCGATCACCAGGCGCTGGATCTCGCTCGTCCCCTCGAAGATGGTGTAGATCGCGCTGTCCCGGTGCATGCGCTCCACCGGGTACTCGCGGGTGAAACCGTTCCCGCCGAGGATCTGGAGCGCCTGGGCGGTGACCTTCTTGGCGACCTCGCTCGCGTAGAGCTTCGACATCGAGCCCTCCGCCGAGGTGAAGGGCCGGCCCGCGACCGCCATCCAGGAGGCCCGCCACACCAGCAGCCGGGCCGCGTCGATCTGGGTCCGCATGTCGGCGAGCTGGAAGGCCACGCCCTGGTTGTCGATGATCGGACGGCCGAACTGCGTGCGCGTCTTGGCGTAGTCGAGGGCGACCTCGTACGCCGCGCGCGCGGTGCCGACGGCCATGGCGCCGACCGCCGGCCGGGAGGCCTCGAAGGTGGCCATGGCGGCGTTCTTCACCCGCTCACCACCGCCGCTGCGGGCCCGCTCGTGCGCCCGCGCGAGCCGCTCGTCCAGCTTCTCCTTGCCGCCGAGCAGGCAGGAGCCGGGGACCCGTACGTCTTCCAGTACCACTTCGGCGGTGTGGGAGGCGCGGATGCCGTGCTTCTTGAACTTCTGGCCCTGGGAGAGGCCCGGCGTGTTCGGCGGGACGATGAAGGAGGCGTGCCCCTTGGTGCCGAGATCCGGGTCGACGACGGCGACGACGATGTGGACGTTGGCGATGCCGCCGTTGGTCGCCCAGGTCTTGGTGCCGTTGAGCACCCACTCGTCCTTGGCCCGGTCGTAGACGGCGCGGGTGCGCATGGCGCCCACGTCGGACCCGGCGTCCGGCTCGGAGGAGCAGAAGGCGCCGACCTTGACGTCGTTCTGGTCGCCGTACATCTGCGGGATCCAGGTGCCTATCTGCTCCTCGGTGCCGTTGGCGAGGACGCCGATGGCCGCGAGCCCGGTGCCGACGATCGACAGGGCGATGCCCGCGTCACCCCAGAAGAGCTCCTCCATGGCCATCGGCACGCCGAGGCCGGTGGGGTCGAAGAACTGCTGGGCGTAGAAGTCCAGCGAGTAGATGCCCACCTTCGCGGCTTCCTGGATGACGGGCCACGGAGTCTCTTCGCGCTCGTCCCATTCCGCGGCCGCGGGGCGGATCACATCGGCTGCGAAGCCGTGGATCCAGTCCCGCACCTGCTTCTGGTCGTCGTTCAGCTCCATGGTGAACTCCGCCATGTCCCCTCCACCTGTCCGCGCTCGTCCATGTGCAGGTTACTAGCGGTAACCTACACGAAGGCCACAGTCTGTTACCGGCGAGTAAATGCTGTCAAGCAGGGTCCGGAGCCGGCCGCCGATTCGATCGCCAGGGTGTGCGGGGTGTTACGTTGCGTGGGCGTCACGCACATCGCAAGGGCGGGGAGAGAAACACGTCATGGAGACCACGAAGCAGGCCGGCGAGCCGGGAGCGGCCGAGCGCCGGCGACGGGAACTGCTCGAAGCCGCCGACCGGGTCGTGCTCAGGGACGGCCCCCAAGCCTCCATGAACGCCATCGCGGCGGAGGCCGGCATCACCAAGCCCATCCTTTACCGGCACTTCGGCGACAAGGCGGGCCTCTACCAGGCGCTCGCCGTCCGGCACACCGACGCCCTGCTCGACTCGCTGCGGGCAGCGCTCGACGCCCCGGCCGAGCGGCGGCGCCGGGTGGAGGCCACCCTCGACACCTACCTCGCCGCCATCGAGGCGCGCCCGCAGGTCTACCGCTTCCTGATGCACCCGGCCGAGGACCCGCACAGCGCCGAGCGCGGTTTCGACGTCGGGCTGCACTCGGCTCCGCTGCTGCGCCGGCTCGGCGAGGAGCTGGCCCAGGTGATCGGGGAGCGAGTGGACCTCGGCCCCGGGGGCGAGCGCCTCGCCCGCGTGTGGGGGCACGGCATCGTCGGCATGATGCACGCGGCCGGAGACTGGTGGCTGGGCGAGCGCCCGTGCGAGCGCGCGGAGTTGGTCACCGGCCTCACCGACCTGCTGTGGGGCCGCCTGGGCACGGCGGGCAACCGGGCGGACGGGCCCGGCTTCTGACGGCTTTTCAAGCACCGTCCGCGGGCTTCCGGCCCTCCGGCGTGTGAGGCGCTGGGTCCGGGGCCGAGCCCCGGGTCCCGGCGCAGCCGGGCTGCGCACGCCGGTCGGCCCGCGCCGAGCGGATCGGCTCAGCCGCGCAGCGCCCCGGCGCTCCAGGGCGCCTTGCGGATCGCGCGCCGCAGCCGTCGGGCCCGCAGCCCGGTGACCCGGTCCGCGTAGACGGCGCCCTCCAGGTGGTCGCACTCGTGCTGGAGGCAGCGCGCGAAGAAGCCGGTGCCGACGATGCGTACGGGGGCGCCGTCGGAGGTGACGCCTTCGACGACGGCGTGGTCGAAGCGGGTGGTGCCGGCCTCCAGCCCGGGCAGCGAGAGACAGCCTTCGGGACCGCGGAACTCGTCCCCGTCGGCCGTCACCAGGCGCGGGTTGACGATGTGACCGACATGGCGGACGTCCTCGTCGTCGGGGCAGTCGTAGACGAAGACCCGCTGCCCGACGCCGATCTGGTTCGCGGCGAGGCCGACGCCCTCGGCGGCGTACATCGTCGCGAACATGTCCTCGATGAGCTGGTCGAGGGCCGGACCGAATGCGGTCACCTCGGTGCACGCCGAGTGGAGCACCGGATCGCCCAGCAGGCTCATGGTGCGGACGAGGCCGGTGGTACCGGGGATGGGGCGCTGTCGCATGGCGGTAAGCGTACGACGGGCCATTATGTGAGCAGATCCGCGGTGGAGCGGGGGCGCCGCGGTCAAGGCTACGGCCGGTACTGGATAGGCTGGGGCCGACCGACGCAAGGAGGACAAGGGACGATGGCAGGCAACACAGAGCCGCTTTCGCCGCGGGCCAAGCTGGCCGTGACGGCGGGCAAGGCCGCAGCGGCGGTGTCGCGGGCCGCGGGACGCGGAAGCGGATCGGTGATCGGTGGCAAGGTCGCACTCAGGCTCGACCCCGATCTTCTCGGAGCGCTGGCGCAGCATCTCGACGTCGTCCTCGTCTCCGCGACGAACGGCAAGACCACGACGACCCGGCTGATCGCCGAGGCCCTGCGGGCCAGCGGTCCGGTCGTCTCCAACGCCCTCGGCGCGAACATGCCGGCCGGCATCACCTCGGCGCTGGCGGGCGGCTCGGACTCCAAGTACGGCGTCATCGAGGTCGACGAGAAGTACCTGGCCGGAGTGGCCCGGGACGTCACCCCCAAGGTGATCGCCCTGTTGAACCTCTCCCGCGACCAGCTGGACCGCGCCGCCGAGACCCGCATGCTCGCGGAGAAGTGGCGCGAGGGCCTCTCGGGCTCCAAGGCGGTCATCGTCGCGAACTGCGACGACCCCCTGATCGTGTGGTCGGCC
This sequence comes from Streptomyces sp. NPDC003038, assembly GCF_040611115.1. Lineage (NCBI taxonomy): Bacteria > Bacillati > Actinomycetota > Actinomycetes > Kitasatosporales > Streptomycetaceae > Streptomyces > Streptomyces sp. NPDC003038. The sequence continues at coordinate 96,237 of NZ_JBEXNN010000017.1, read as the reverse complement.
TCCTCCTCGCAGAACGTGGTGTGGGTCGCGGCCGGCCAGGAGTGGAAGGACGACGCCTGGTCGTGCCCCTCCTGCGGCGGTGTCATGCAGCGCCCGGGCGACGACTGGTTCTGCGGCGAGTGCGGCTTCCGCCGCCCCACGCCGAGCTGGGTGCTCTCCGGCGACCACGTGCTGGACCCGCACGGTTCGGCCTGGCCGATCCACCTCCAGCTGCCCGGCCGCGCCAACAAGGCCAACGCCGCCACCTCTGCCGCCGTCGCCGCGGTCTTCGGCGTCCCGCCGCAGGTCGCGCTGGAGCGGATGTACCAGGTGCAGGCCGTCGCCGGCCGCTACGACGTGGTGAACTTCCAGGGCCGCGAGCTGCGGCTGCTGCTCGCGAAGAACCCGGCGGGCTGGCTCGAAACGTTTTCGCTGATCGACCCTCCGCCGACCCCGGTGATCCTTTCGGTGAACGCACGCGGCGCGGACGGCACCGACACCTCCTGGCTGTGGGACGTGGACTACCCGCGCCTGGCCGGTCACCCGATCTTCGTGATCGGTGACCGCAAGCTGGACCTGGCGGTCCGCCTCGAGGTCGCCGGCCTGGACTTCCGGGTGTGCGAGACCCTCGACGAAGCCGTGCAGCTGGCGCCGCCCGGACAGATCGAGCTGATCGCCAACTACACCGCCTTCCAGGACGTGCGCCGCCGCGTCGGCAACTAGCCCCGTCAGAAACCGCAGAGGACAAGAGCATGAGCGACAACAGCCTGCGTCTGGTGTGGGTCTACCCCGACCTGCTGAGCACGTACGGAGACCAGGGCAACGCCTTGGTGGTGGAGCGCCGGGCGCGCCAGCGCGGCCTGGACGTGCAGCGCGTGGACGTGCGCAGCGACCAGCCGATCCCCACTTCGGGCGACATCTACCTGATCGGCGGCGGTGAGGACCGGCCCCAGCGTCTGGCCGCCGACCGCCTGCTGCGCGACGGCGGTCTGGAGCGCGCCGTCTCGAACGGGGCGATCGTCTTCTCCGTCTGCGCCGGCTACCAGATCCTCGGCAACGAATTCGTCAACGACATGGGCGAGCGCCAGCAGGGCCTCGGCCTGCTGGACGTCGTCACCGTGCGCGGTGAGGGCGAGCGGTGCGTCGGCGACGTCCTCGCCGACATCGACCCCCGCCTGGGCCTGCCGCAGCTGACGGGCTTCGAGAACCACCAGGGCGTCACGCACCTCGGCCCGACGGCGAAGCCGTTCGCCCGCACCCGCCTGGGCCGCGGCAACGGCACCGGCGACGGCACCGAAGGCGCGTACAACGACACGGTGTTCGGCACCTACATGCACGGTCCCGTGATGGCCCGCAACCCGCTGATCGCGGACCTGCTGCTGAAGCTGGCCCTCGATGTGAACGCGCTGCCGCCGCTCGACGACCAGTGGTACGAGGCGCTGCGCGCGGAGCGCATCGCGGCGGCCACGCAGCCCGTGTAGGGCGCGGCGCCCCCTGCTGTCCGGCCCGGATTCCCCTGGGGGAAGCCGGGCCGACGTGCGTTCGCACGACGGGTGCGATCAGCATGTGGAGGATGGTTCAGCCCACTGGTCTTCCGCTTGTAGGGTGACGGTAGTTCCCACCGGACGACGTGGTCCGGTCGCCGGCCCACGTTGCAAAGGTCTCTTCCTGCCATGCGCATAGGTGTGCTCACTTCCGGTGGCGACTGCCCCGGCCTCAACGCCGTCATCCGCTCCGTCGTGCACCGCGCCGTCGTCGACCACGGCGACGAGGTGATCGGCTTCCACGACGGGTGGAAGGGCCTGCTTGAGGGCGACTACCGCAAGCTCGACCTCGACGCGGTGGGCGGCATCCTCGCCCGCGGGGGCACGATCCTCGGCTCCTCCCGCGTCCAGCCCGCGCATCTGCGCGACGGCGTGGAGCGCGCCCGCGGCCATCTCGCCGACCTCGGTCTGGACGCCGTCATCCCGATCGGCGGCGAGGGCACCCTCAAGGCCGCGAACCTGCTCGCCCAAGCGGGCCTGCCGATCGTGGGTGTCCCGAAGACCATCGACAACGACATCGCGTCCACCGACGTCACCTTCGGCTTCGACACCGCCGTCGGCGTCGCCACGGAGGCGCTGGACCGGCTGAAGACCACCGCCGAGTCGCACCAGCGCGTGATGGTCGTGGAGGTCATGGGCCGCCACACCGGGTGGATCGCCCTGCACTCGGGCATGGCCGCCGGCGCGCACGCGATCGTCGTGCCGGAGCGCCCCTTCGACATCAACGAGCTGACGGCGATCGTCGGCGAGCGCTTCTCCGCGGGCAAGCGGTTCGCGATCGTCGTGGTCGCCGAAGGTGCCAAGCCTCGCCCCGGCTCGATGAGATTCGAGGAGGGCGGCACGGACATGTACGGGCACGAGCGGTTCGCCGGCATCGGCAACCTGCTCGCCGTGGAGCTGGAGAACCGCCTGGGCAAGGAGGCCCGGCCGGTGATCCTGGGCCACGTCCAGCGCGGCGGCACGCCCACCGCGTACGACCGTGTCCTCGCCACCCGTTTCGGCTGGCACGCGGTGGAGGCCGCGCACCGGGGAGAGTTCGGCATGCTGACCGCCCTGCGCGGTACGGACATCGTGATGGTTCCGCTCGCCGAGGCGGTGCAGACGCTCAAGACGGTCCCGGCGGAGCGGTACGCCGAGGCGCAGACCGTTCTCTGACTCCCCCGCGGGCGGCCCCCGGGCGCATGAGCGCCCGGGGGCCCCATTACTGTGGTGGGGCACCACGGTCAAGGGAGTGAACAGATGGATCACAACGGGCACGGCATGGACATGGACCTGCCGCCCTTCACTCTCGGACGCGGGCTGGAGTTCTCCTTCGACTCCTTCTTCCTGACCGGCTCGCTGGTGATGCTCGCCCTGTACGGGTGGGGCGTGCTGCGGCTGCGCCGGCGCGGGGACTCCTGGCCGGTCGGCCGGACCGTCGCGTTCACCGTCGGTGTGCTGACCGTGATCCTGGTGATGTGCACCAAGCTGAACGACTACGGCATGGTCATGTTCAGCGTGCACATGGTCCAGCACATGGTGATCAGCATGATCACCCCGATCCTGCTGCTGCTGGGCGCGCCCATGACCCTGGCGCTGCGCGCGCTGCCGCCCGCCGCACGCGGGCACAAGGGACCGCGCGAGCTGCTGCTGATGCTGCTCCACAGCCGCTACATGAAGGTGATCACGCACCCGGCCTTCACGATCCCGATGTTCATCGCCAGCCTCTACGGCCTCTACTTCACCCCGGTCTTCGACTTCCTGATGGAGAGCCGGACCGGGCACATCGCGATGATGCTGCACTTCCTCGCCGTCGGCCTCGTCTTCTTCTGGCCGATCATGGGCGTGGACCCCGGCCCGCACCGGCCCGGCTATGTGATGCGGATGCTGGAGCTCTTCGCCGGCATGCCCTTCCACGCCTTCTTCGGTATCGCCCTGATGATGGCGAGCGAGCCGATGATCAAGACGTACGCGAACCCGCCGGCCTCCCTCGGCATCGACGCCCTGCTCGACCAGCAGTGGGGCGGCGGCATCGCCTGGGCCTTCAGCGAGATCCCCTCCGTACTGGTGCTGATCGCGCTCGTCTACCAGTGGTACCACTCCGAGCAGCGGGAGGCGAAGCGCTCGGACCGGGCCGCGGACCGTGACGGCGACCAGGAGCTGGAGGCGTACAACTCCTATCTCGCCTCACTCCAAGCGCGTGGCCAGTAGCGGAGCACGGCCTTCGCGCGCAACCATGGGGCATGACCGGATCCGTTAAGGCGATGGCAGTGATGACCTTCGCCGCCCTGGTGGCCGTCGCCACGTACTCCGTGGCGCTCGGCAGCAACGGCTGGCTGTGGTTCGGCTGGGTCGTGCTGGGACTGCTGACCGCCGGTATGGCCGCTTCGCGCAACGTCTGACCACCGAGTACGCGACTGCGACGACAGGACATCGACGGGAGCGGCCTGGTGTTCTACCACTTGCTCAAGCACGTGCTGCTCGGTCCGCTGCTGCGGCTGGTCTTCCGGCCCCGGATCGAGGGGCTGGAGAACATCCCGACGGAGGGCGCCGCGATCATCGCGGGCAATCATCTGTCGTTCTCCGACCACTTCCTCATGCCCGCGATCCTCAAGCGGCGGATCACCTTCCTCGCGAAGGCCGAGTACTTCACCGGCCCGGGGATCAAGGGGCGGCTCACCGCCGCGTTCTTCCGCAGCGCCGGGCAGATCCCCGTGGACCGCTCCGGCAAGGACGCCGGGCAGGCGGCCCTGCGCGAGGGGCTGGGCGTGCTGGCCAAGAACGAGCTGCTGGGCATCTACCCGGAGGGCACGCGCTCGCACGACGGACGCCTGTACAAGGGCAAGGTGGGCGTGGCCGCGATGGCGCTGCGCGCCGGGGTGCCCGTCGTGCCGTGCGCGATGGTCGGCACCTTCGAGATCCAGCCGCCCGGGCAGCGGATCCCGAACATCCGGCGGGTGACGATCCGCTTCGGCCCTCCGATGGACTTCTCCCGGTACGCCGGGCTGGAGGGCGAGCGGGCGGTCCTGCGGGCGGTCACCGACGAGATCATGTACGCCATCCTGGAGCTGTCCGGCCAGGAGTACGTCGACCGGTACGCGACCGACGTCAAGGCCGAGGCGGAGGAAGAGCGGAAGAAGGCCCGGCGCAAGACGCGCTGAGCCTTCTTCCCCGTGGCCTGTGGCCTGCGGCAGCTTCCAGCGGATCGGCCTAGCGAACGGCCGGGAGCCCCTCACGCGACGGCAGGGCCTCGGCGGCGCCCGGGGCCGGGGCGACCGGGGTGGCGTGCGGGGCGCGGGTCACGTCCTCGGCGTCGACCTTGCCCGTCAGCAGGCAGGCGTCCACGCGCGTGGGCCAACCGTAGGTGCGGCAGGCGGCGTCGAGGAGTTCCCGCAAGCGCAGGGCGTCCGGGGCCAGGGCCGTCACGAGCACGGCCGGACCGGCCAGCGGGGTCACCGCGGCGAACTCCCCCAGTACCCCGGCGGCGGGCGGCGCCTCGGCGAACGCCGGGTCGACCACCAGGAGTTGGCCGACGGCCCGGTGGCCCGCGAGACCGGCCGGGCCGTCCCAGCCGCCGGGAGCCCCGGGTCCGCAGGTGAGCTCCTGGTCCAGCAGCGGACGGCCGCCGCGGGTGACGCCGAGCCGGCTGCGCAGCAGGCCCGGAGCCTCCCCGGTGCGGCCCAGCACCTGTTCCTCGCGCAGCAGCAACCGTGCGGTGAGCGCGAGCCGGACCCGCGTGCGCACCCGCAGGTCACTGCCTCGTACGGAGACCAGCGGCTCCGGCGTCCACCGCACCGACGCCCCGTCTTCCACGGTCAGCCGTACGTCGTACCGCGCGGGTTCGCCGCCCGGGCCCGGCAGCGCCAGCGTGGCCGCCGCCGAGGCGAGGGTGAGGTGCGCCCCGGCGCCCGCTGTGGCCTCGACGGTGAGGTGGTCCCCGCCCAGCGGGGCGCTCATCGCGCCGACCAGCATGATTCCGGCCGTGCCCCCGGAGCCCCGGGTGCGGCGCAGCGCGAGCGGCCCCTCCCCGGCCAGCAGGGGCAGGGCGGTCCCGCCGCGCCCGTCGGCGACGGCGTGGATCCGGGCGGTGGCCCGCACGCCGGCCGGGGGCGGGGTGACGGGCGGCGGGGTGACGGGCGCCGCGGTGGTCACCGTACGACCCAGGCGGCGATCCGCTCCCGCACCCACGCGGCCACCGGAGCGACCCCGTCCGGTCCGCGCAACGACTGGAAGACGACGGGCAGTTCACCGCGTTGCGCGGCGGCGTCGCGCGCCATCCGGCCCAGGTCAGAACCGACGTGGGGGGCGAGGTCGGTCTTGTTCACGACGAGGAGGTCCGAGGTGGTGACGCCCGGGCCGCCCTTGCGCGGGATGTCGTCCCCGCCTGCCACGTCGATGACGAAGATCTGGGCGTCGGCCAGGCCCCGGGAGAAGGTGGCGGTGAGGTTGTCCCCGCCGGACTCGACGAGGATGAGATCGAGGGGGGCGATCCGCAGGTGGGCTTCCTCGAGTTCCTCGACGGCCTCCAGGTTGGCGGAGATGTCGTCGCGGATGGCGGTGTGCGGGCAGGCACCGGTCTCGACGGCGGTGATCCGCTCGGGCGGCAGGACGGCCTCGCGGAGCAGGAACTCCGCGTCCTCCCGCGTGTAGATGTCGTTGGTGACGACGGCCATGGACAGCTCGGCGCGCAGGGCGCGGCACAGGGCGGCGACGGTGGCCGTCTTGCCGGAGCCGACGGGCCCGCCGAGTCCGATGCGCAGCGCGCGGCGGGTGCCGTCGGCCCGTAGGGGCTCGGCGCTGTGGGTGTGCCGCTGGGGATAGGTCACGGCGTGGTCGAGGTGCATGGGAGCTCCTTGGAAGGTGCGGTCAGGAGGCGAAGAGGCGTACCGGCCAGTCGGCATGGACCTGCGCCGCGATCTCCAGCAGGGGCGAGGAGGCGGCGGGCAGGGCGTCCACGCCCTGTGAGCGGGCCCGCAGCGCGGCCAGCTCCGCCTGAGCGGCGACGGCGTCGAGTTCGGGGGCGAGGCGGGCCAGGACCCCGCTCGCCTCGAAGGGGTCCAGGCCCAGCAGCCGCACCGTCGCCGTCGCGGGCCCGCCGACGCTCTCGTACGCCGCCACGTGCGCGGCATCGCGCGGCCCCAGCCCGGCCGCCCGGGCGGTGAGGCCGAGCACCACCGGCTGATGGGCTCCGCGCGGGAACGCGGCGGCCACTGCCTCCAGTTCGGCGGCGGGCCAGGTGGCCCGGGCGGCCCGCAGCAGCTGCCGGCCAAGCCGCCGGGCGGCGGTGCGCAGCGCGGGCGACGGGGTGCGGGCGTCGGCGGCGGCGTCGAGTTCGGCCGGGTCGATGCCGAGGGCGGCGGCCGCGGCGAGTGCGGCGCAGACGAGTCCGGTGGTGTGCAGGCGGCCCCGGCAGAACTCCTCCAGGGTGGCGGCGTCGTGGATCCGGCCCGCCTTGCAGGCGGCCTCGGCCCCACCGGAGTGGGCGTGCCCCCCGGCGGGGAAGCGGCCGTCGGCGAGGATGAGCAGGGCGGCGCGGCTCATCGGCGTGTGTCCATCAGCGGGGTCCTCATCAGAAGAGGAAGTATCTCTGAGCCATGGGCAGTTCGGCCGCGGGGGCGGGCTCCACGGTCTCCCCGTCGATGGTGACGGTGAAGGTGTCGGCGTCGACCTCCACCGTCGGCATGGCATCGTTGCCCCGCATGTCCGTCTTGCTCACCTTGCGGGTGCTCTCGATGGCCACGAACCGCTTGGCGAGCCCCAGCCGTTCGGGCAGTCCGTCGTCGAGTGCGGCCTGCGCGGTGAAGTTGATCGAGTTGAGGCCGGGCGCGCGTCCCTGACTGCCGAACATCGGTCGGGGCAGGACGGGCTGCGGGGTGGGGATGGAGGCGTTGGCATCGCCCATCTGGGCGTAGGCGATCTGCCCGCCCTTGATCACCAGTTGGGGTTTCACCCCGAAGAAGGCGGGGTTCCACAGCACCAGGTCGGCGAGTTTGCCGGTCTCGACGGAGCCGATCTCCGGGGCGAGGCCCTGGGCCACCGCGGGGTTGATCGTGTACTTGGCCACGTAGCGGCGGGCGCGGTGGTTGTCGGCCGGCCCGTCACCGGGCAGGAAGCCGCGTCGCTTCTTCATCACGTGGGCGGTCTGCCAGGTGCGCAGCACGACCTCGCCGATCCGGCCCATCGCCTGGGAGTCGGAGGAGATGATCGAGATGGCTCCGAGGTCGTGCAGGATGTCCTCGGCCGCGATGGTCGAGGGCCGGATGCGGGACTCGGCGAAGGCGAGGTCTTCGGGGACGGCGGGGTTCAGGTGGTGGCAGACCATCAGCATGTCGAGGTGTTCCTCGACGGTGTTGACGGTGTGCGGCCGGGTGGGATTGGTGGAGCTCGGCAGGACGTTGGGCTCGGAGACGACGGTGATGATGTCGGGTGCGTGCCCGCCGCCCGCGCCCTCGGTGTGGTAGGCGTGGATGGTCCGTCCGGCGATGGCCGCGAGAGTGTCGGCGACGAAACCGGCCTCGTTGAGCGTGTCGGTGTGGATGGCGAGCTGGGCGCCGGTCTCCTCGCAGACGCGCAGGCAGGCGTCGATGACGGCGGGGGTGGCGCCCCAGTCCTCGTGGATCTTGAAGCCGAGGGCACCGCCGCGCAGCTGGGAGTGCATGGCCTCGCTGGACGTGGTGTTGCCCTTGCCGAGGAGGCCGATGTTGACGGGGTAGGCCTCCAGCGCCGCGAACATCCGGGCCAGGTGCCAGGGCCCGGGGGTGATGGTGGTCGCCTTGGTGCCTTCGGCGGGCCCGGTGCCGCCGCCGACGAGGGTGGTGATGCCGGAGGCGAGGGCCTCGTCGACGAGGGTCGGGGAGATGAAGTGCACGTGGGCGTCGATGGCACCGGCGGTGAGGATCTTCCCGTTGCCCGCGATGATCTCGGTCTCGGGGCCGATGACCAGGGCGGGGTCCACCCCGTCCATGGTGTCGGGGTTGCCGGCCTTGCCGATGCCGCAGATCCGCCCGTCGCGGATGCCGATGTCCGCCTTGACGATGCCCCAGTGGTCGAGGACGACCGCCCCGGTGATCACGGTGTCGGGGGCCCCCTCGGCGCGGGTGGTGCGGGCCTGGCCCATGGACTCGCGGATCACCTTGCCCCCGCCGAAGACGGCTTCGTCGCCGGCCCGGCCGGGGCCGCCGGCGAGATCCCGCTCGATCTCGACGAAGAGGTCGGTGTCGGCGAGGCGGATCCGGTCGCCGGCCGTCGGCCCGAAGAGGTCGGCGTACACCTGGCGCGACAGCTCAGCCATCGAGCGGCCCCCCGGTCTCGCCGCGCAGACCCGGTACGGTCCGCAGCCCGCCCAGCGGTACGAGTTCCACCGCGACCGGGATGCCGGGCTCGAAGCGTACGGCCGTGCCGGCGGCGATGTTGAGCCGGAGCCCGTGGGCGGCCGGGCGGTCGAAGTCGAGGCCGGGGTTGGCTTCGGCGAAGTGGTAGTGGGAGCCGACCTGGACCGGGCGGTCGGCGGCGTTGAGCACGGTGAGGCGGGTGACGGGGCAGCCCTCGTTGAGGGCCACCGGGCCGTCGCCGAAGGCGATCTCTCCGGGGATCATGCGGTACTCCCCTTCAGACGATCGGATCGTGGACGGTGACGAGCTTGGTGCCGTCCGGGAAGGTCGCCTCGACCTGGACGTCGTGGATCATCTCGGGGATCCCCTCCATGACGTCCTCCCGGCGCAGTACGGTGCGGCCGGAGGCCATCAGCTCGGCCACGGTCCGGCCGTCGCGGGCGCCTTCGAGGAGGTGCGAGGTGATCAGGGCGACCGCTTCGGGATGGTTGAGGCGGACCCCGCGCGCCTTCCGCTTCGCGGCCACGTCGGCGGCCACGTGGATGAGCAGTCTCTCCTGCTCGTGCGGTGTCAGTTGCACTCGTATCACCAAGCTTCCTGGACAAGATCAACATCGCGTCGGGGTGACCTTAGCGGTCGACAACACCCTGTTGACCTGGGCTTATCCGAGCCAAGAATGTCTTGCCCCACGCGCAGAGAGTTTTTCCGTCGCGACCACCACAGCTTTGCCGGATCATGGGTGATCATTGACGGACGCACGCGACCACCACGCTAGGGGCCGCGTTTTTCCGCTGAGTTAACCCACGTTTCGGGCAGGTACCCGGTTCGGTGCCGGGCCCCCGACGCGAACTTTCCGTATACGGGCCCGCGGGCACGGCGCGCGACGGACCCTCAACCGAGGAGACGCATGTTTCTGAACCCCGTCCGGCACATCACCTTCGACGCCATCGACCCCTACCGGGTGGCCGAGTTCTGGTCCGCCGTCACCGGTTACCCGATCCACCCGGACGATGTGGAAGGTGACGACGAGGTCCTCCTGGAGCCGGGTCAGCCCGGCGTGCCCGGCCTGCTCTTCCTCCGGGTGCCGGATGCCAAGGCCGTCAAGAACCGGGTCCACCTGGACATCCAGCCGCCCGTCGGCACCCGGGACGAGACCGTCGAGCGCCTGGTCGGGCTCGGGGCGAAGGTCGTGGACGACCGGCGCGCGGAGGACGGCGTGATGGGGTGGGTCGTGCTCGCGGACCCGGAGGGCAATGAGCTGTGCATCGAGCGCAGCGCGGTGGAGCGCGGCCTCGTCTGACCCCGCCCGTCGTCCGACCCGCGCATCCCGCCTGCGCGACCGGTGTCCGGTCCCCGGAGCGGGGGTTCACAGCGGTCCGGCAGACGGTTCGGCCGGCGGTCGAACCGATCCCCGGCGATCCGGGGATCCGACTGGTCGGGCGTCCGGTTCAGCCGCCGGTCCGGCCTCCGGCGGCGCTCTTCGCGGCCGCAGCAAGGGTCCAGGGCAGGGCGATCCACACCGTCTTGCCGCCGTCCTCGGTGGGGCTGACCGACAGCCGTCCGCCCGCCTCCGCGGTGAGCCAGCGGATGATGACCATCCCTCGGCCGTTGTCCTGCTGGACGGCGGCCGGGAGCCGCTTGGGCCAGCGCGGGTGACTGTCGGTCACCCCGACGCGGAGCCATTCCCCCCGCTCCAGCCGGAGATCGACGGTGAAGGTCGGCGACTGGCCCAAAGTGTGCTGGACGGCGTTGGTCGCGAGCTCCGAGACGATCAGACGGACGCTGTCGGCGGTGTCGGCGTCATCGGGCAGCCCCCACTCGCCCAGTACCTCCGCGACATAGCGGCGGGCGGCGGCGACCGAGGCGGGATCGCTCGGCAGAGTGACGGATGCTTCCTGATGATCTGCCATGGCGACGGTCCCTTTCCCACCGGGGCGAAGCCGTCCCGGATCTGTGCTGGACGCCAGAGTGCCACCCATCGTGCCGCCGTTTCTGCCGTTCTCCCAGGATATGCATATATCTGTCGCTCAATGCGGTGAACTCTGCTACGGAAGAGCGTATTCGGACGGCAGACTGGTGCGAGCTGTGCCGGTGGAAGGAGGCGGGTGTGCAGCACGGTCCCGCGGTGCGTCGGCGCAAGCTCGGCGAGGAACTGCGTGCCCTGCGCGACCGGTCCGGTCTCACCAGCGGTGAGGCGGCCCGGATCGCGGGATGGCACCAATCGAAGATCAGCCGCATCGAGACGGGGCGCAGCGGCGTCAAACCGGAGGACATCCGCGTGTTGCTCGATGTCTACGGAGACGTCGTCAGCGCCCAGCAACGGGCGCTGCTGGAAGCCCTGTCGGCCTCGGCCGCCGGCCCCGGACCGGGGAGCGGGGCCGGGCGGGGCCGCCAGTGGTGGCACGACTACCGGGGGCTGCTGCCGCAGGAGTACCGCGACTTCATCAGCCTGGAAGCGGGCGCCCGGTCGGCCCGCACCGTGGAACTGTCTGTGGTGCCAGGGCTGTTGCAGACTCCCGGGTACGCGCGGGCCGTGACCCGGGCCGCGCTGGGCGGGCTTCCGGAGCCGAAGGTGGACGCGCTGGTCGACGTACGGCTGGCTCGGCAGTCGGTGCTGCGGGCCGATCCGCCGCTGGAGCTGAGCGCCGTACTGGACGAGGCGGTGCTGCGCCGGCAGATCGGCGGCCCAGGGGTGATGGCGGAGCAGCTGCGGCACCTGGCGGAGGTGGCCCTGCTGCCTCAAGTGTGCTTGCAGGTACTTCCGTTCAGTGTCGGGGGACACCTCGGCCTCACGGGACCGTTCGTCATCTTTTCATTTCCGGACATCGCCGATCTGGATGTGGTGGTACTCGACCATTTGACGAGTAGCCTCTATCTGGAGCGGAAGGAAGACCTAGAGGCCTACAGCGCCGCGTTCCGAACCATCCAGGCGCACGCCCTCCCGCCCCAGGACTCGTCGGACCTCATCAGCTCACTTGCTGACGACGCGTAAGGAGGCACCCTCATGTCCGCAACCCCCTTATCCACCGGCGGACTTCTGAACAGCGCGACCCGGTGGCGGCGAAGCAGCCGCAGTACCGGAATGAACAACTGCGTGGAAGCCGCCGTCCTGAGCGGCGGTCTGCTGGCCGTCCGCGACTCCAAGCGGACGGACGGCCCGGCCGTGCTCTTCACCTGGCCGGCCTGGGACGGCTTCCTCGCTCACGTACGGACGGACGCGCTCCCCTAGGCCGTCTCTTACGGCCTAGGGCTCCGTCGCCTACTGGTCCGTGGCTCCGGCCGGAGCGGTCCGCAGGATCGTCGCCACGGCCCTGGTGATCTCCTCCCCCGTGAGATCGGCCCGGGCGGTCAGCCGCAGCCGGGAGATGCCGTCCGGCACCGACGGCGGCCGGAAGCACCCCACGGACAGACCTGCCTCGCGGCAGTCGGCGGCCCAGCGCAGTGCCGCCGGAGCCGACGGGGCCCGTACCGACACCACGGCCGCGTCCGGCCGGGCCGCGGTCAGGCCGGACGCGGTGAGTCGCCCGTACAGCTGGGCGGCCACCTCCCGGGCGCGGGCGGCCCGCTCCGGTTCCCGCTGGAGCAGGCGCAGGCTCGCCAGCGCCGCGCCCGCGGCGGCCGGAGCGAGCCCCGTGTCGAAGATGAAGGTCCGGGCGGTGTTGACCAGGTGCCGGATCACCTTGGCCGGACCCAGCACGGCTCCGCCCTGACTGCCCAGGGACTTCGAGAGGGTCACGGTGGCGACCACACCGGGGGCGCCCGCGAGCCCGGCGGCGTACAGCGCGCCGCGGCCGCCCTCCCCCAGCACCCCCAGCCCGTGCGCGTCGTCCACCACCAGAGCCGCGCCCTCGTCCTGGCAGGCGGCGGCGTAGGCGGCGAGGGGAGCCGCGTCCCCGTCCACTGAGAACACCGAGTCGCTGACCAGCAGCGCCCGGCCCTCGTGGGCAGCGAGCGTCTTGCGGGCGGTGTCCGGGTCGGAGTGCGGGATCACCGCGGTCTCGGCGCGCGAGAGGCGGCAGCCGTCGACGATCGACGCATGGTTGCCGGCGTCGGAGACGACCAGCGTGCCCCGGTCGCTGAGCGCGGTGACGGCGGCGAGATTGGCCGCATAACCGGAGGAGAGGACCAGCGCGGCCTCGAAGCCGCAGAAGGCGGCGAGCTCCCGCTCCAGCTCCGCGTGGAGCTCGGTCGTCCCCGTGACGAGACGCGAACCGGTGGCCCCGGCCCCCCAGCGCTCGGCCGCCTCCTGCGCGCCGCGCACGGTCTCGCAGTGCCGGGACAGGCCGAGGTAGTCGTTGCTCGCGAGGTCCAGCAGCGGCGAGACGGACGGCCGGGGGCGCAGCGTCCTGACGAGTCCGGCGTGTTCACGGACTCTTTCCGCGGCGTCGATCCAGGCGAACACGTCCACTGGCTCGGGAGCGGGCTGGAGCATCGGCAGGTCCTCGTGTTTTGTCGGCAGTCCACAGATCTGCTCGACCCTAGTCGCCGTGACCTGAGCGTCAGGTGTGGCGATACACACACTCCCATCCGGCCATGTTGTGCGATCTCTCCTTGGCCGGGAGTGCTCGTGTGGTCCAGGATCGGCGTCATGGACCTGCTGAACACCCTGGTGGACAAGGGGCTGCGGCGCGAGCTGCCGACCCGCGAAGAGGCGCTCGCCGTACTGGCGACTTCCGACGACGAACTGCTCGACGTGGTGGCCGCGGCCGGCAAGGTGCGCCGCCAGTGGTTCGGCCGCCGGGTCAAGCTGAACTACCTGGTCAACCTGAAGTCGGGCCTGTGTCCGGAGGATTGCTCGTACTGCTCCCAGCGCCTGGGATCGAAGGCCGAGATCCTCAAGTACACCTGGCTGAAGCCGGAAGAGGCCTCCCAGGCCGCCGCGGCCGGTGTCGCGGGCGGCGCCAAGCGGGTCTGCCTGGTGGCGAGCGGCCGCGGACCCACGGACCGTGACGTGGACCGCGTCGGCAAGACCATCGCCGCGATCAAGGAGCAGAACGAGGGCGTCGAGGTCTGCGCCTGCCTCGGCCTGCTCTCGGACGGCCAGGCGGAACGGCTGCGCGACGCGGGCGCGGACGCCTACAACCACAACCTCAACACGTCCGAGGCGACGTACGGGCAGATCACCAAGACCCACACCTACGCGGACCGGGTCGACACCGTACAGAAGGCGCACGCCGCCGGTCTGTCCGCCTGCTCCGGTCTGATCGCGGGCATGGGCGAGAGCGACGAGGACCTGGTCGACGTCGTCTACTCGCTGCGGGAGCTGGACCCCGACTCGGTGCCGGTCAACTTCCTGATCCCCTTCGAGGGCACCCCGCTCGCCAAGGAGTGGAACCTCACCCCCCAGCGCGCCCTGCGGATCCTCGCGATGGTGCGCTTCGTCTGCCCCGACGTCGAGGTACGGCTCGCGGGCGGGCGCGAGGTGCACCTGCGCACGATGCAGCCGCTGGCGCTGCACCTGGTCAACTCGATCTTCCTCGGCGACTACCTGACCAGTGAGGGCCAGGCCGGGCAGGCGGACCTGGACATGATCGCGGACGCCGGTTTCGAGGTGGAGGGCGCCGGTACGTCGACCCTCCCCGCGCACCGGTCCGACGTGGCGGCGGCCCAGGCGACGGGCGGCGGCTGCGGTGCGCACGGCGCGGACGGGGCTGCGGGCGCTGGCGCGGGGGCAGGTGCCTCGGTGTGCGGTTCGGGTGCGGCTTCCGCGGATGCCCCGGCGGCGGGCGGCTGCGGCTCGGCCTGCGGCGGGTGCTCGGGGCACGCTGGGGCGGCGCCCGTACCGGCGCAGGCCGACGCCGGTGAGGTCAGGTCGGACCTGGTGGCGGTCCGGCGCCGCGGCGCGGGGACGGATCTCGCTCCCAATGCCTGATCCGCACCACGCGTACGACCCGTACGGAGCACCGGTCCAGCAGGTTCCGCAGGGCCCGCCCGGCAGCACGGCGGCCGGAAGCTTGGCGACCGGAAGCTTGGCGACCGGCGCCGAGCTGCTCGCGCTGGACCGGCAGCACGTCTGGCACCCGTACGGCCCGATGCCCGGGCGGCAGGACCCGCTGATCGTCTCCTCCGCCGCCGGGGTCCGGCTGCGGCTGGCCGTCCCGTCCCAGGGACGGGACGAGCTGGTCGACGGCATGTCGTCCTGGTGGTCGGCGATCCACGGCTACAACCACCCGGTGCTGAACGAGGCGGCGACCGACCAGTTGGGCCGGATGTCACACGTGATGTTCGGCGGGCTCACCCACGAGCCCGCCGTCCGGCTCTCCGCGAAGCTCGTCGAGATCACCCCGGCCGGCCTGGAACACGTCTTCCTCTCCGACTCGGGCTCGGTGGCCGTCGAGGTCGCGGTCAAGATGTGCCTCCAGTACTGGCGTTCGCTGGGGCGGACGGGCAAGACCCGGCTGCTGACCTGGCGCGGCGGCTACCACGGTGACACCTGGCAGCCGATGGCCGTCTGCGACCCCGAGGGCGGGATGCACGAGCTGTGGTCGGGCCACCTGCCGCGGCAGGTCTTCGCGGACGCGCCGCCCGGCGACTTCGACACCCCCGTGGACCCGGCGTACGCCGACCACCTGCGCTCCCTGATCGCGGCGCACGCGCACGAACTGGCCGCCGTGATCGTGGAACCGGTGGTGCAGGGCGCGGGCGGCATGCGCTTCCACAACCCCGGCTACCTGCGGGTGCTGCGCGAACTGTGTGACGAGTACGGGGTCCTCCTCGTGCTCGACGAGATCGCCACGGGCTTCGGCCGTACGGGAGCGCTCTTCGCCGCCGATCACGCGGGGATCACCCCGGACGTGATGTGTGTGGGCAAGGCGCTGACCGGCGGCTACCTCAGCCTGGCGGCGACCCTGTGCACGGAGCGGGTGGCCGACGGGATCTCGCAGGGCGACGTTCCGGTGCTCGCGCACGGGCCGACCTTCATGGGCAACCCCCTCGCCACCGCCGTGGCGCTGGCCTCCATCGACCTGCTGCTCGGCCAGGACTGGGCCCACGAGGTCAAGCGGATCGAGGCGGGCCTGCGCGAGGGCCTGGCGGCGGCCGCCGGGCTCCCCGGAGTCCGCGACGTCCGCGTGCTGGGCGCGATCGGCGTGATCCAGCTGGATCACCCGGTCGACATGGCCGCCGCCACCCGGGCGGCGGTCCGCGAGGGCGTCTGGCTGCGCCCGTTCCGGGACCTGATCTACACGATGCCGCCGTTCGTCACGAGCGACGCCGACATCGCACGAATCTGCCGCGCGGTGTGCGCCGCAGCGCAGGAAGGCTGAGGTCGTCGATGACAGTTCTGATCGTCTCGGGCACGGGCACGGAGATCGGCAAGACGATCGTCACGTCGGCGATCGCGGCCGCGGCGGTGGCGGCCGGCCGCTCGGTGGCGGTGCTCAAACCCGCCCAGACCGGCGTCGGCCCGGACGAGCCCGGGGACGCCGCCGAGGCGGTTCGCCTGGGCGGCCCGACGGTGACGGCAGTGGAACTGGCCCGCTACCCGGAGCCGCTGGCCCCGGACACGGCGGCCCGCCGCTCGGGGCTTCCCACGCTCGCGCCCGCCGACATCGCGGAGGCGGCCGCGCGGCTGGCTGCCGTACACGACGTGGTGCTGGTGGAGGGCGCGGGCGGGCTCCTCGTCCGCTTCGACGAGGCGGGCCACTCCCTCGCGGACGCGGCCCGGCTGCTCGGCGCCCCCGTCCTGGTGGTGGCCCCGGCGGGCCTCGGCACCCTCAACTCCGCCGCCCTGACGGCGGAAGCCCTCCGGGCGCGGGACCTGACACCGCTGGGCGTGGTGGTCGGCAGCTGGCCGGCGGTCCCCGACCTGGCCTCCCGCTGCAACCTGGCGGACCTCCCGAAGGTGTCGGGCATCCCCCTGCTGGGCGCGGTCCCGGAAGGCTCGGGAGGCCTGGCGCCCGCCGACTTCCGCGCATCGGCCCCCTCTTGGCTGGCCCCGCCCCTCTCGGGCACCTGGTCGGCGGAGTCCTTCCTCACCGCGTGGGCCCCACCTGCGTTCGAGGCGCGGTACTCCGGCCCCACCGGCGTCTGAGGCGGCACTGCGGCACCACCCGCGCGCCCCGCCCGCGTCCGAGGCACGGCCCTCCGGCACCGCCCGCGAGCCCCACGCCGCGTCCGAGGCACGGCACTCCAGCCCTGTCGGCGGTCGAGGCGCGGGCCCCACGCGGACGCCCCAGGGCCATGCCCGCCCGCCAGGAACCGGGCGGGGCGGAGCCCGGCAGCCATCCGCGCACGCAGCCCGCAGGGGTGAGGCGCCGCGGGCCGGGCATCCTGGAGGTACGGGTACGTCCGCCGCCCCCGGAGGTCCGTCATGCCGTTGCGCGCCAAACCGGCCCTGTCCCACGACCCCGTCCACCACCCCCTCTTCGCCCGGTTCTACGCCCGTGCCAGCGTCGCCGCCGAGACCCGCGGCGGCATCGCCGCCCTCCGCCGCGAACTGCTGCACGGCGTCAGCGGCCGCGTCATCGAGATCGGCGCCGGCAACGGACTCAACTTCGCCCACTACCCCCGCGCCGTCTCCGAAGTGGTCGCCGTCGAACCGGAGCGCAGTCTCCGCCGCCTCGCGACCACCGCCGCCCTGCGCGCCGAGGTCCCCGTGGACGTCGTCCCGGGCGCCGCCGAGGCACTGCCGGTCAAGAGCGAGGCGTTCGATGCCGCCGTCGCCTCACTCGTGCTGTGCACCGTGCGGGACCTCCCGCGCTCCCTCTCCGAGCTGCACCGGGTGCTGCGGCCCGACGCCGAGCTGCGCTTCCTGGAGCACGGTCTCGCCCCCGGTCCCGGCATGGCGGCCGTCCAGCGCGCCCTGGACCGGACCGTCTGGCCCCTCCTCTTCGGCGGCTGCCACACCGCCCGCGACCCGCTCGCCTCGATCGAGGCCGCCGGTTTCCGGATCGTCTCGCAGCGCAGTTTCCGCCTTCCCGAGCGCGGGCCGGCCTTCCCCACCTCGTACTGCGTGATCGGATCGGCGCGCCGCTCCCCCGAGTGAGCGTCCGGGGTGTCAGGGAGCGACCCGCGCATCAGTGGGCGACCCGCGCGTCAGCCGCCGAGCGGCTTGACCCATCGGGTCCAGTGGTCCTCGGGCCGGTATCCGGCCGCGCCCCACGCGCGGTGTGCCTGCTCGTTGCGGTCGAGCACCATCGCGTCCCCGCGTCGGCCGCCGAGCGCCCTGAAGCGGTCCTCGGCGGCGGCCAGCAGCGCCGCCCCGATCCCCTGGCGCCGGTGTCCCGGGTGCACGGCGAGCCGGTAGAGGTGGCAGCGCCAGCCGTCGAACCCCGCGATCACGGTGCCGACCAGTACGCCGTCGCGCCGGGCGAGCAGCAGTGCGTACGGGTCGCGGTCGTGGAGGCGCTCGACCCCGGCGAGGTCGTCGCTGATACTCGTTCCCTCGGCAGCGGTCTTCCAGAAGTCCAGAACGGCGCTGAGGTCGGCCGTCGATGCGGGACCGATGTCGAGATCACTCATGTCCGGGATCCCATCATCCGGGCGTACTGCGCCAAAAGAATGATCCGCTGTCTTTGCCCTTCCTTTACTATGGCGGGCAACAGTTCCCCTCGAATGAAAGGTGTGAGCGTCCGCCCATGGGCGAGCCTCCCAGTCCCCGTCCCTGCCGCGAGCGACATCGCGCGATACCCCTCCTCCTGGCTGATCATGGGACGGAGGTGAGGGACCGATGACCGAAGTGCTCCTGCTCCTCGTGGCGCTGCTGCTCTGCCTTGCCTGCGGAGTCTTCGTCGCGGCGGAGTTCTCGCTGACGACGATCGAGCGCAGCGAGCTCGAACGAGCCGTCGAGCGCGGTGAGCGCGGGGCCGACAGCGCCTTGGCGGCCGTCCGCAGCCTGACGTTCCAGCTCTCCGGAGCCCAGCTCGGAATCACCGTGACCGGCCTGGTCATCGGCATGATCTCCAAGCCCTCGATCGCCGCCTTGCTGGAGGGTCCCTTCACGTGGATGGGGCTGTCGGCCGGCGCCGCCTCCTCCACCGCCCTGGTCCTCGGCACCGTCTTGTCGACCATCGTCCTGATGGTCGTCGGCGAGCTCGTGCCCAAGAACTGGGCGATCTCCTCGCCGCTGGCGATCGCCAAGCGGGTGGCCACCATGCAGCGGGTCTTCAGCCGTGCCTTCAAGCCGCTCATCGCCCATCTGAACAGCACGGCGAACCACATGGTGCGCCGCTTGGGCATGGAGCCGGCCGACGAACTGGCCTCCGCGCGGACCCCGCAGGAGCTGATCGCGCTGGCACGGCACTCCGCCCGGGCGGGAGCGCTGGAGAAGGACGCAGCCGAGCTGTTCGTGCGGACCCTGAACCTCGCCGATCTGACCGCGCAGAATGTGATGACCCCGCGCGTCCAGGTCACCGCCCTGGACGTACAGGCCACCGCCGAAGACGTGGCGAATGCGACGATGGCGACCGGCCTGTCGCGCTTCCCGGTCTACCGGGGCAGCCTCGACACCGTCGTGGGCACCGTCCATATCAAGGACGTACTGGCGCTGCCCGCCGAGGACCGCCGCCTCCGCCCGGTGTCGCAGCTGCTGCGCGAACCGCTCCTGGTACCGGAGTCGCTGACCGTGGACCGGCTGCTGGACCGGCTGTCGGGCAAGCAGACGATGGCCGTGGTCATCGACGAGTACGGCGGCACGGCCGGTGTGGCCACGCTGGAGGACATCGTCGAGGAAGTCGTCGGCGAGGTCCGCGACGAACACGACCCGCACGAGACCCCGGACCTGGCCCCGGCGGGTACGGATCCCGCCGGGCGCTCGCTCTACTCGGCCGACGGGGCCGCGCGCACCGACCAGCTCGAGCGGATCGGGCTGCGAGTGCCGGACGGCCCGTACGAGACGCTGGCCGGTCTGATCGCGACCGGCCTGGGCCGGATCCCGGTCGTCGGCGACAGCCTGGAGCTGGACGGCTGGCAGCTGGACGTGGTGGACGCCGGCGGTCGACGCGCCGCGCGGGTACTGCTGCACGTGCCGGCTGAGAACCATGGTGAGGAGAAGGCCCGATGACCGCGATCCAGTTGCTGATCGGCCTGGCGACCCTGCTCGTCAACGCCTTCTTCGTCGGCGCGGAGTTCGCGCTGATCTCGGTCCGGCGCAGCCAGATCGAGCCGTACGCCGACCGGGACGACCGGCGGGCCCGCGCCGTCCTGTGGGGCCTGGAGCACGTGTCGGCGCTGATGGCGGCGGCGCAGCTGGGCATCACGCTGTGCACCCTGGTGCTGGGTGTGGTGGCCGAACCGGCCATCGCGCACCTGCTGACCCCGCTGTTCGACCTCTTCGGGGTACCGGGCGGCGTGACGCACGCCGTCTCCTTCGTGGTGGCGCTGGCGCTGGCGACGTATCTGCACATGCTCTTCGGCGAGATGGTCCCGAAGAACGTGGCGCTCGCCGAGCCGGTGCGCACCGCGCTGCTGCTGGGGCCGCCGCTGGTGGCCCTCACGAGGGCGCTGAAGCCGGTGATCTTCTCGATCAACGCCTTCGCCAACGCGCTGCTGCGGCTGCTGCGGGTGGATGTGAAGGGCGAGGTCTCGGCGACCTTCTCCTACGACGAACTGGCGCGGATAGTCAAGGACTCCAGTGAGGCGGGTCTCCTGGACGACCGGGCGAGCGAGCGGCTGCACGACGCCCTGGAACTGGGCCGTCGGCCGGTCACCGATGTGGTGCTGTCGGCGGACCGAGTGGTTCCGGCCCGGGAGGGCATCACTCCGGCCGGGCTGGAGCGGCTGTCGGCAGAATCCGGTTACTCCCGCTTCCCCGTGATCGACGCCCGCCACAAGATCCTGGGCTACTTGCACGTCAAGGACACCCTGGACGTTGAGGTGCGGGACCAGCCCTTCCCCCGGTCGGCTCTCCGGCCGATCGCGCGGGTGCGGGCGGAGACTCCGCTGGACGACGTGCTGACCGCCATGCGGCGCAGCCGGACGCATCTGGCGGCGGTGCTCGGGCCGGACGGCGCCTTGACGGGGCTGGTGACGATGGAGGACGTCCTGCGCGAGCTGTTTGGCAGGCCGGCGGCCGCGTAGCCGGTACGCGAGTGCGGTGTCCGGCCCTGCCCAGCCGGGATACCGCGCGGTAACATCGCTCCGTCATGGAATTGAATGCGTCTTACACCAGTTTCGTCGCGGTCGGCGACTCCTTCACCGAGGGCATGTCGGACCTGCTGCCGAACGGCTCCTACCGTGGCTGGGCCGACCTGCTGGCCGCCCGCCTCGCGGCGCGGGAGCCGGGCTTCCGCTACGCGAACCTCGCGGTGCGCGGCAAGCTCATCGGGCAGATCGCCGAGGAGCAGGCTCCGGCGGCGGCGACGATGGGCGCCGACGTGGTGACCCTGGTGGGCGGGCTCAACGACGCGCTGCGCCCCAAGGTGGACATGGGCAGGGTGCGCGGTCACCTGGAGGCGGCGGTGGAACTGCTCGCACCCTCCTGCAAGCACCTCGTCCTGATGCGCTCCCCGGGCCGCAACGGGCCCGTGATGGACCGTTTCCGGCCCCGCATGGAGGAACTCTTCGCGATCATCGAGGAGCTCGCCGCACGGCACGGCGCCCTGGTGGTGGACCTGTACGGGGCTCCCGCACTCGCCGACCAGCGCATGTGGGACGTCGACCGGCTGCACCTGACGGCCGAGGGCCACCGCCGGGTGACGGAGGCCGTCTGGCAGGCGCTGGGTCTGCCCGCCGAGGAGGACTGGCGCACCGATCTGCCGGTCGCGGCGCCGCCAAGCTGGGCGGTACGCAGGGCGCAGGACCTGAGCTTCGCCCGGCAGCACCTGCTCCCCTGGGTCGGCCGCCGCCTGACGGGCCGCTCCTCCGGGGACGGCCGGCCGGCCAAGCGCCCCGAGCTGCTCCCGTACGAGGGCGAGGCCGGCGAGCGGCTCTCGTAGCAAGGCACAATCGGGAGCGGAGCCCCTACCTGCGTAAACGCACAGCGGCAGCCCAAGTAGAATCCCTCCACGTGACAGCCAAGCCCCGCATCCCCAATGTCCTGGCCGGCCGCTACGCCTCCGCGGAGCTCGCCGTCCTGTGGTCCCCCGAGTACAAGGTGACGCTGGAGCGGCGGCTGTGGCTCGCCGTACTGCGCGCCCAGAAGGACCTCGGTATCGAGGTCCCGGACGCGGCCCTCGCCGACTACGAGCGCGTCCTCGAGACCGTGGACCTCGCCTCCATCGCCGAGCGCGAGAAGGTCACCCGGCACGACGTGAAGGCCCGGATCGAGGAGTTCAACGCCCTCGCCGGCCACGAGCACGTCCACAAGGGCATGACCTCCCGCGACCTCACCGAGAACGTGGAGCAGCTGCAGATCCGGCTCTCGCTGGAGCTGGCCCGCGACCGCACGGTCGCCGTCCTCTCCCGCCTCGGCAAGCTCGCCGGCGAGCACGCCGAGCTGGTCATGGCCGGCCGCTCCCACAACGTGGCCGCGCAGGCCACCACCCTGGGCAAGCGCTTCGCCACCGCGGCCGACGAACTGCTGGTCGCCTACGACCGCCTCGAGGACCTGCTCTGCCGCTACCCGCTGCGCGGCATCAAGGGCCCGGTCGGCACCGCACAGGACATGCTCGACCTGCTGGGCGGCGACACCGCCAAGCTCGCCGAGCTGGAGCAGCGGATCGCCGGCCACCTCGGTTTCGCCCAGGCCTTCACCTCCGTCGGCCAGGTCTACCCCCGCTCGCTCGACTACGACGTGGTCACCGCCCTGGTGCAGCTGGCCGCCGCTCCGTCGTCGATCGCCAAGACGATCCGCCTGATGGCCGGCCACGAACTGGTCACCGAGGGCTTCAAGCCCGGCCAGGTCGGCTCCTCCGCGATGCCCCACAAGATGAACACCCGCTCCTGCGAGCGCGTGAACGGCCTGATGGTCATCCTGCGCGGCTACGCCTCGATGACCGGCGAACTGGCCGGCGACCAGTGGAATGAGGGCGACGTCTCCTGCTCCGTGGTCCGCCGCGTGGCCCTGCCGGACGCGTTCTTCGCCTTCGACGGCCTGCTGGAGACCTTCCTGACCGTCCTGGACGAGTTCGGCGCCTTCCCCGCCGTCGTCGCCCGCGAGCTGGACCGCTACCTCCCCTTCCTCGCGACCACCAAGGTCCTGATGGGCGCGGTGCGGGCCGGCGTGGGCCGCGAGGCCGCCCACGAGGTCATCAAGGAGCACGCCGTGGCCTCCGCACTGGCCATGCGCGAGCAGGGCGCCGAGCGCAACGAGCTGCTGGACAAGCTGGCCGCCGACGAGCGGATGCCGCTGGACCGGGCCCAGCTCGACGCCCTGATGGCCGACAAGCTGTCCTTCACGGGCGCCGCCGGTGGCCAGGTCGCGGCGGTGGTCTCCCGTATCGAGGCGATCGCCAAGCAGCACCCTGAGGCCGCCGGGTACGTGCCGGGGTCGATCCTCTGACCCCCGACGAGCTGTCCGCCGCCCGTGACCGCGTCCTCCCGGACGTGGTCGCGGGCGGTCTGCGCGTCCTCTTCTGCGGAATCAATCCAGGACTCCTCTCCGCCGCGACGGGCCACCA
Source organism: Streptomyces sp. NPDC003038 (assembly GCF_040611115.1). Classification (NCBI taxonomy): domain Bacteria; kingdom Bacillati; phylum Actinomycetota; class Actinomycetes; order Kitasatosporales; family Streptomycetaceae; genus Streptomyces; species Streptomyces sp. NPDC003038. The sequence goes on along the minus strand of NZ_JBEXNN010000017.1, from coordinate 72,906 downwards.
TTTCGCCCGCCCCGGCAACCGGTTCTGGCCGGTGCTGCACCTATCGGGCTTCACCCCGCGCCGGCTGGCCCCCTCCGAGCAGGACGAACTCCTCACCTACCGCCTGGGCATCACCAACGTGGTCGCCCGGGCCACCGCCCGCGCCGACGAACTATCCGCCGAGGAGTTCCGCGAGGGTGGCCGCATCCTGAGCGCCAAGGTGGAACAGCTGCGCCCCCAATGGCTGGCGGTGGTGGGTGTCACCGCATACCGCACCGCCTTCGGAGAAAGGAAAGCGCAGATCGGCCCCCAGGAGCGGACCATCGGCTCCACCCGCATCTGGGCCCTTCCCAACCCCAGCGGCCTCAACGCCCACTGGACGGCCGATTCCATGGCCCAGGAGTACGCCCGCCTCCGTGCCGCCGCCGAAAGCGCCGCCGGCTCCTGATCCCTCCGCCCCCTCCTACGGCGGGTCGACCACGGTGACTCCGGCCATCAGCAGGTACGGTCCCTCGGCGTCCCACTGCGCCACGTAGGCGACCAGCCACTGGCCCTCGACCCGCCACAGACGGAGATGGTCGGTGGTATTGCTCATCTCATGCCACGGCTGCGGTATCGCCTCCCCCTCCAAGACCCGGTCCAACACGGATGTCAGGCTGAACATCTGCGGCTCCCCCCACCGGCCGGTCAGGGCCTGTGCGAGGGCGCCGCATTCGGCGCCGATCTGATCGGCCGCCTCCGCCCGTCCCGACCCGTCGTCGTCCCAGAAGTCACTGGTCCGCCCGAGCTGGACGAGGTGGTAGCCCGGGCCGCTGGTCCGTCCGCCGGACCCGCCCCGCTCGGTGGGGAACTCCCGCGCCCGGAGCCGATCGATCGTGTCGAGATGCTCTGCCGTGGTCATACCGTCAGTATTCCGAGGTGCACTGACAACTGGCGCGGCATCACGCGTCGCGGTGGCGCACCGCGGCCCAGCCGGCGACCAGCGCCGCGAGCGACCACAGGGCGGCCACCCCGAGCCCGGTCCAGGGGCCGAGCGAACCCTGCGCCTCCATCCGCATCACCATCTGGCCGGCCCGGTCGGGCATGAACTGTCCCGCTCCGCCCACGACTTGACCGACCACGAACGGAACGATCAGGAGGAAGGGTATGAGCAGGCACATCACCAGGGTGCCGCTGCGCGCCAGGGCGGTGAGCCCGGCCGAGAGCAGCGCGATCAGCATCAGGTAGACACCACTGCCGAAGACCGCCCGCAGGGCGCCCGGGTCGCCCAGGGCGAGAGCGTAGTCGCCCATGAAGGCCTGCCCGGCCAGGAAGGTGATGAGCCCGCTGACCTGCCCGACGAGGAAGGCGAGCCCGGCAATCATCGCGACCTTGGCGAGGTAGAGGCGAGTCCTGTTCGGCACGGCGGTGAGCGAGACCCGCAGGGCTCCGTCCCGGAACTCACCGGCCAGAGCGGTGGCACCGAACGCGATGGCGGCTATCTGCCCGAAGTTGATGCCGTAGAAGGCCGCGAGTAGCGGATCGTCCCCCATCGCGTCCTCCTGCGCCGTGCCGATCACCGCCGCCGTGAGGACCGTTATGCCCACGGTGGCGACGAAGACTGCGATGAGGGACCCGAGGACGGAGCGGGCGGACCGTATCTTGATCCATTCCGAGTACAGGACGGGGATGGTGGGCAGGGCGGCTGCGCTCATGGCAGGGCCTCCAGTCCGGGTGAGCTGGGTACGGGCAGGGAAGAGGGCGGGGACGATGGGGGACGAGGGGGGCGGTTCAGGCTGCGGAAGAGGAGAACTGGGCACGGTCGGCCGTGAGATCGAGATATGCCTCTTCCAGCGAGGCCCGCTCGTCGGAGAGCTCCAGCAGCGGGACGCCCTCACGGGCCGCGAGAGCCCCGACCGCCTCGGCCCCTATGCCCTCGACGGTCCAGCGCCCGCCCTCGGCCACGACCAGCTCGAAGCCGTCGCGGGCCAGCGCTGCCCGCAGGCGGACCGGGTCTGAGGTCCGCAACCGCACGCGCGGGGTACTGCGGGCGTCGATGAACTCCGCTATCGAGGTGTCGGCGAGCAACTTGCCCTGACCGAGCACCACCAGGTGGTCGACGAACGAGGCGGTCTCGGCCATCAGATGGCTGGAGACGAGGACCGAACGCCCCTCGGCGGCGAGGCCGCGCATCAGCTCGCGGATCCAGATGATGCCCTGCGGGTCGAGACCGTTGGTCGGCTCGTCCAGCAAGAGGACACCAGGATCGCCCAGCAGCGCCGCGGCGATGCCCAGCCGCTGACGCATGCCCAGCGAGAAGGTCTTGACCCGCCGCCGGGCCACCGAAGCTATGCCGGCCTGCTCCAGGACCGCTTCCACCCGCTTCACCGGGATCCTGTTGCTCACGGCGAGCATGAGGAGGTGATCGCGGGCCGTGCGCCCGCCGTGGGCGGCCTGCGGATCGAGCAGGGCTCCCACCTCGTGCAACGGGTCCTGAAGTTCGGTGAATCGGCGACCGCCGATGGTCGCCGTCCCCGAGGTGGGCCGGTCCAGACCTAGCAGCAGCCGCATCGTCGTGGACTTTCCGGCGCCGTTGGGACCCAGGAAGCCGGTCACCCGACCGGGCAGGACATCGAAGGTGAGGTGGTCCACGACACGGGTGGTGCCGTAGTCCTTGGTCAGTTCTCGGATCTCGATGCGGTTCATGTCTCAAGATTCGCGGCCGGGCCCACCCTCCTTCCTCCCCCATGCGAGGGTGGCGTCTCCCCCACGTGGGGGAGACGCCCGTGACCTGGGCGCTGTCACGATGGAGGCATGTACCGACTGCTCCGTGCCCCGTTCCTCCCGGTGACGTATTCGCGCTGGCTGCACTTGTGCGTTCCGCTGCTCCTGCTGGCCATCTGGATGTTCATCATGCCCACGTGGCCGTGGATGCCGTTGCTGATCGTCATACCGTTCGGATTCTTGCCCTGGGTGCGGCTGGCCGAAGGGCTGCAGGCCCAGTTACTGCTGACCCCGGAAGATCGAGGCTCCGCCGACGGCAGCATCAGCACGGCGCCGGCGGTGCTCTGGGGCGACCGGTGGCGGACGGTGTTGTGGCTGGAGATACGGCTGGTCATCTCGGGAGCGGCCATGTTCGCGACCGTATGGCTGCCGGCCATGACGGTCGAACTCATCGCGGCGGCGCTCGGGCATCTGCTGACGGATGATCCGGTGGTGCCCTTCACCCTGCCGCGCTGGGCCGCGGCCCTGCTCGCGCCGGTGCCGTTGGTCGTCCTCATCACCGTCGTGGTCCTGCTGGGCGACGTGATCACCGCGATCGCCAAGCGGCTGCTGGGCCCCTCGGCGGCGGAGCGGCTGACCGCGCTGGAGGCTCGAACCGAGCAGCTGCTGGAGCGCAACCGGATGGCGCGGGAGCTGCACGACTCGATCGGACACGCGCTGACCGTGGCGGTCGTGCAGGCGGGGGCGGCGCGGGCGGCGGGCGACCCGGAGTTCACGGACCGGGCGCTCAAGGCGATCGAAGAGACGGGCAGGGCCGCACTGGAGGATCTGGAGCGGGTCCTGCTCGTCCTGCGGGAGTCGGCGCAGCCTCCCTCGAAGCGACCGACGCTGGCGGAGGCCGACCGCCTGTTGGAGTCGGCCCGGGCCTCCGGGGCCTTGGTGGACGCCCGGCTGACCGGCGCCCTGGAGAAGCTGCCGGGGCCGGTCACCCGGGAGGGGTACCGCATCCTGCAGGAGGCCCTGACCAATGTGCTGCGGCACTGCGGGCCCGTACCGGTCCAGGTGCGCGTGGAGATGGCCGCGGGCCGGCTGGACCTGGAGGTGACCAACCCGCTGCCGGAGCGGCCCGCCGTCACGGTCGGCGGCGGAAGTGGCCTGCGCGGGATGCGGGAGCGGGCCGCACTGCTGGGCGGCCAGGCGGAGACCGGGCCGTATGAGGGCGGTTGGAGAGTGCACGCCCGGCTCCCGCTGGACCGAATACGCTGACCGGATGCCGGTTACCGTACTGCTCGTCGATGACGAACCCCTGGTGCGCGCGGGTCTACGTGCCGTCCTGGACGCCCAGCCCGATATCGAAGTGGTGGGTGAGGCAGCCGACGGGGCTTCCGTCGTCCCCCTCGTACGGCAGCTGAGGCCGGACGTGGTGGCGATGGATGTGCGGATGCCGCTGCTCGACGGGATCGAGGCGACCCGGGCGGTGCTGCGCACGGTGGACTCCCCGCCGAAGATCATCGTGGTCACGACCTTCGAGAACGACGAGTACGTCTACCAGGCACTGCGGGCCGGCGCCGACGGGTTCCTGCTGAAGCGGGCCAAGCCGTCGGAGATCGTGCACGCGGTACGGCTGGTGGCGGAGGGCGAGACGCTGCTCTTCCCGGCGGCCGTGCGGGCCCTGGCCGCGGAGTACGGGAACCGGCAGGCGCGGACCGTGCTGCGGCGGGCCGCACTGACCGAGCGGGAGGAGGCGGTCCTGCGGCTCATGGCGCGGGGACTGACCAATGTGGAGATCGCCGCTGAGCTGATCGTCGGCACGGAGACGGTGAAGTCCCATGTGAGCGCGATTCTGGCGAAGTTGGGTGCACGCGACCGCACCCAGGCGGTGATCATGGCGTACGAGTCGGGCTTCGTCGCCCCGGCCTGAGAGGAGGGGTGTTTCCGGCCTATGGGGGGCTGCTTCTCGCCGCCGCACCGGGTGCGCAGTACGATCCGCCTGACGGGCTAGCCAGCTGGGAGGACACACGTTGGGGCAGCTGACCGGCGGGGACCCCTCTCTGCTCCGGCGGATCAATTCAGCCGTGGTGCTCCGGGCGCTGCGCGCGGCCGAATCGCCGACACTCACCGACCTCACCCGGGTGACCGGGCTGTCCCGACCGACCGTCGAAGGGGTCGTGGAGGGGCTGATCGGAACCGGGCTCGTCGTCGAGGCCGACGCGGAGGAAGGCGCACGGCGGCAGGGGCGACCGGCCAGACGGTTCCGGTTCCGGGCCGAAGCGGGCCACCTGCTCGGCATCGAGATCGGCTCCCATCGGGTCGCGGTGCTGCTGTCCGGGCTGGACGGGCGGGTGATCGGCGCCGGTACCAAGGAGGTCGCCGAGGCGGCGTCCGCCGACGAACGGCTAGAACGGGTGCGGGCGGCGGTCGCCGACCTGCTGCGGCGGGCCGGGGTACCGCGGGACTCCCTCCGGGCGGTCGGGGTCGGCAGCCCCGGGATCGTGGAGGCCGACGGAACGGTCCGGCTCGGGACGGCCTTGCCCGGCTGGACCGGGCTGCCGCTCGGGGAGCGGCTGCGGCGCTCGTTCCGCTGCCCGGTACAGGTGGAGAACGACGCCAATGCGGCGGCGGTCGCCGAGCACTGGAAGGGCGCCGCACGGGACACCGACGACATCGTCTTCGTGATGGCGGGGCTGAGCCCCGGCGCGGGCTCACTGATCGGCGGCCGGCTGCACAGGGGCTTCGGCGGAGCGGCCGGAGAGATCGGTGCGCTGCATCTGCTGGGCCGTGAGGTCACGCCGGAGAAGCTGCTGTCGACCACCGGGGAACCGTTGCATCCGTTGGACGAGCCGGCGGTCGCCGAGGTCTTCGCGATGGCCAAGCGGGGCGACCAGCGGGCGGTGGCCGCCGTGGAGCGGTTCCTGCAGCGGTTGGTGCACGACGTGGCGGCGCTGGTTCTGGCGCTGGATCCCGAGCTGGTGGTGGTCGGCGGCTGGGCGGCCGGCCTGGACGGCGTTCTGGAACCGCTGCGCCGGGAGCTGGAGCGCTACTGCCTGCGCCCGCCGCGGGTCGTACTGTCCCTGCTCGGCGAAGCCGCGGTGGCCACGGGGGCGCTCCGGCTCGCGATGGACCACGTTGAGGAAGAGCTGTTCGCGGTGGAAAAGACAGTCACGGCCCGCAGCCGCTGAGGATGGCGTCCGGCCTCCGTCTTCGCCGCCGCGGCGGCCCTTCACCGGCGGACGGCCGGTCGAGGGGATACGCCGCACGTGCTGACGGCCACGGCCGGTGTGTGCGCGGGGCCCGGCTCATGGGGCGGGGTGGGCGGGGCGGCTTCACGGCCCGAAGCGATGCGGGCACCGGCCGGTTGCCCGCAGGCTCAAGCGCCCGCGGACGACCAGATGGTTCTGCCCACCGGATCAAGCCGACCCGGTTCGCCGGGCTCGGACCTCGCCGCGTTGCGGTAGGAGCGCCCGCCTCAAGGTCAGCAACGCACGGCCACCCCGCCCGTACGGGCGCCGCCCCATGAGCGAGACCGCAGGCCGTCATCCGGGGTGCGGGCGGACGCCTCACGCCACCACCGGACCACGGGACTCGAGCCGGATGCGGTACGCCGGGAGGCGGGACCGGACGCTGCCACGGAGGCACGGCCACCGGCCGGGAATGTGCGCCGATGAGGGCGACCGAGGGCCGAGGCCACCGACCGGCGGAGGGAGTGCGCCCCGGTCGGCCGGAGCCGAAGGCTGGCCCCCGAGGGCAGAACCTGACACCCGCCCAGTACCCACCGGGCGCAGGTCACCGGCGGGCGACCAAGGGCCGAGGCCACCGACCGGCGAAGGGAGTGCGCCCCGGTCGGCCGCAGCTGAACACCGGCCCCCAAGGGCAGAACCTGGCACCCGCCCAGCACCCACCGGGCGCAGGTCCCCTGCGGGCGACCGAGGGCCGGTGCCGACGGCAGCAGAGGCCCTCCTCTGCCACCGGGCCACAGACCTCGCCCGGGAAGTGCCGTGCGCCGATGAGCGCCGACCGAAGGCAGCCCTCTGCGCGGAACCAGAAGCCCGCACCCGCAATCAGGCGCTGCAACCGTGCCCGACGGCCCCCGGTTCTGCTGCCCGGGATTCTGCTACCCCGGTTCTGCTACCCGGGTTCCGCCGGTCGGGCTTCTGTTGGCCGGGTCAGGAGGCGACGCGGGGTTCGTGGGTGATCTCGACGTTCCCCGAGTCACCGAAGGTGAGGCGGCAAGTGTCGGCGCGATAGGTCGCCACCGAAACCGCCGCCGTGCCCGCGGCGGTGAAGTAACGCGTGGTGACCAGGAGCACCGGGGCGCCGGGCAGGCGGTCCAGCTCCTTGGCGTCGTCGGCGCGGGCGGAGCCGAGCTCCACCGAGCGGTCCTGGCCGTCCAGGGCCAGCCGCTGGAGTTCGCGCAGGACGGCGCGGGCGCGGGCGGGTCCCGCCGGGGCCTCGATGGCGGGGAGACCGGGCACGGAGGCGGTCGGCACGTACAGCAGTTCGGCGGCGACGACCTGGCCCTGCGTGACACGGGTCCGGCGCACCACGTGGACCGGCTCGCCGGCGGCGAAGCCGCCCGTACCGGTGCCGAGGAGGCTCAGGACCGCGGCGGGCGGCAGCGCCTCGGCCGCGTCCACCGGCTCCCAGCCGTCGACGCTCTCACCGGGCCAGCTGTGCTGCGCACTTCCGACGGCGACACCGACGCGCGGCGGGGCGACGGTGGTGCCGACTCCGCGGCGGCGCTGCAGGCGGCCTTCGAGTTCGAGCTGTTCCAGGGCCTGACGGAGGGTCGCGCGGGCAACTCCGAAGCGGGCGGCGAGTTCACGCTCGTTCGGCAGGACCTCGCCCACGGCGAAGTCCTGGTCGAGCGCCTCGCTGAGGACGGTCTTGAGGTGCCAGTACTTCGGCTCCGGCACCGTTTCGAGCTGCGTGGTCCCCACCCTGACTCCTCCTGCCATCGCTGCACTCGCCGTGTTCCAGCGGCAGTTCCGCGCCTTTGTTTATGAAAGGTTCTTGCACTATCCCTGCGACGATAGGACGGCGCACCCCCTTGGTCAAGACCAATGCTCACCCCTTGCCGGGCAGATCGGGCATATGTATCAAGCCGTTCACGGGATGTTCTCGTGTGTCCTGAAGGCTTGTAGCCAAGTGCTACCGGACGGTAGTCATGGCGGTGGTTCTCCTGACAGCCTGTCTCACACCGTCCCCCGACGAGGAGCAGCAGCATGACCGCCACGGTCTCCTTCACGATCGATTCGCCGCTGGGCCCCCGCACCGCCACCGTCGCCTACGAGCGCAAGGGCTCGGGCGAACCGCTTCTCCTGCTGCACGGCATAGGCCATCACCTCCAGGCCTGGCATCCGGTGACCGACATCCTGGCCGCCGACCACGATGTCATCGCGGTCGATCTGCCCGGCTTCGGTGCCTCACAGCCGCTGCCCGAGGGTGTTCCGTACGGATTGGCCACCGTCGCCCCGGCGCTCGGGGCGCTCTGCGCCGCCCTCGGTGTCGAGCGCCCGCACGTCGCCGGCAACTCCCTCGGCGGGTTGCTCGCGCTCGAAATGGGCCGGAGCAACCTCGCCCGCTCGGTCACCGCCCTCTCTCCCGCCGGATTCTGGACGGAGGCCGAGCGCCGCTACGCCTTCGCCACCCTCCTCGCGATGCGGACCGGGGCGAAGGCCCTGCCCCGCCCCGTCCTGGAGCGTCTCTCGCGCAGCGCCGCCGGGCGGACCGCCCTCACCGGCACCATCTATGCCCGCCCGGCCCGCCGTACGCCGGGCGCCGTCGTCGCCGAGACCCTCGCCCTGCGCGATGCCACCGGCTTCGAACAGACCCTGGCCGCGGGCGGTTCCGTACGGTTCACCGACGATGTACCCGGCCTGCCGGTCACCATCGCCTGGGGCACCCGCGACCGCTTGCTGCTGCGCCGTCAGGGCGTGCGCGCGAAGCACACCGTCCCCGGCGCCCGACTGGTCCGGCTGCCCGGCTGCGGACACGTCCCGATGAGCGACGATCCGGCGCTCGTCGCCCGGGTGGTCCTGGACACGGTGCGGAGCACCAACCGCCTGGCGGCCTGAGCGGGCCACCCACCGCCCCGCGGCCTGAGCGGCTGACGGTTGTTCACCCCCGGTTCGCGTGGGAGACGCGGGCGGGCCGGTGTGCGGCGGCACGCTGGTCCGACCCGCCTCGCCGCCCCCCCTGGAGACACACCGATGGCATCGATGCCGCACACCCGACGATCCCTGATCGGCGGTTCCCTCGCCCTGTCGTCCGCGCTGGCCACGGCCGCCCTCACCACGCCCGCCCGCGCGGCGGCGCCCTTCCTGGCCGGCCCTCTCCTGGCCGGTCCCCTCCTCGGCGCCCCCGCCTTCGTCCGCTCCGGTCGCCCGAGCGCGCTGTGGGGCGTCCAGTCCGGCGAGATCACCGCTCATTCGGCCACCGTCTGGACGCGCTCCGACCGTCCCGCGCGCATGCACGTCGAGACCTCCCCGAGCGAATCGTTCCGCTACGGGGTACGCCGCCACCGCGGCCCCCTGCTCGACCCGTCCACGGACTTCACCGGCACCACGGTCCTGCGCGACCTCCCGCCCGGCCGGCAGATCCACTACCGGGTCGTCCTCGCCGACCCCGACGACCCGCGCCGCAGCGGTGAACCGGTCCGGGGCGCCTTCCGCACCACCCCCGTCTCCCGCCGCCACGACGTGCGCTTCCTGTGGTCCGGGGACCTGGCGGGGCAGGGCTGGGGCATCAACCCCGACCTCGGCGGCTACCGCGTCTTCGAGGAGATGCGGCTGCGCGACCCCGACTTCTTCCTCTTCAGCGGGGACACGATCTACGCCGACGGGCCGATCCACCCCTCCGTCCCGCTGCGCGACGGCGGCGTCTGGCGCAACGTCACCACCGAGGAGAAGGCGAAGGTCGCGGAGACCCTCGCCGAGTTCCGTGGGAACTTCCGCTACAACCTGCTCGATCGCAACCTGCGCGACTTCAACGCCCAGGTCCCCGTCCTCGCCCAGTGGGACGACCACGAGGTGCGCAACAACTGGTATCCGGGCCAGCTGGTCGACGACCCCCGCTACGCCGTCAAGGACGTCGACATCCTCGCCGCACGCGCCCGCCGGGCCTTCGGCGAATACTTCCCCGTCACCGACCTGCGCGGCGGTCGGGCCGAGGGCCGGATGTACCGGGTGATGCGGTACGGCCCGCTGCTCGACGTCTTCGTGCTCGACATGCGCACCCACCGCAACGCCAACTCCCCCGGCACGCAGACGCAGGACCCCATCGGCATTCTCGGCGCCGAGCAACTGGCCTGGCTCACACGCGAACTCTCCCGCTCCCGCGCCACCTGGAAGGTCATCGCCGCTGACATGCCGCTGGGCATCGTGGTCCCCGACGGGGCCGCGAACTTCGAGGCCGTCGCCCAGGGCGATCCTGGTGCCCCGCTGGGCCGTGAGCTCCAGATCGCCGAACTCCTGCGACACATCAAGCACCAGCGCATCACCGGTACCGTCTGGCTCACCGCCGACGTCCACTACACGGCCGCGAACCACTACGCCCCCGAGCGGGCAGCCTTCACCGACTTCGCGCCGTTCTGGGAGTTCGTTTCCGGCCCGGTCGGCGCGGGCGGCTTCCCCGCCGGGCGACTCGACGCCACCTTCGGCCCGCGGACGGCGTACGTGCAGTCCGCTCCGGTCGCCAACATGTCACCGTCCGAGAACCCCCCGTACTACGGAGAGGTCGAGATCGACGGGGACAGCGGCGAACTCACCGTCCGGTTGCGGCGCCAGGGCGGGAGCGTACTCTTCGCCACGACGCTTCAGCCCGGCCGGGTGGGCCAGTTCCAGCAATGATCCGGACAACTGGGTGAAACCGGCCAGATCGAGACTTAACCAGTCGGTCACAGATCGTTCGTGATCACGCAACACCCCTGCGTCACAGTGGGATGCATGACTGACCGTAACCCCGCGTCCGCCCACCGTCCCCACCACCACTGGCGCCGTGACGTCGTCGAACTGGCCGCGCTCTTCTGCGCCGTCGCGGTCGCCGACGCCATCGCCAACCTCGTCGTGCACGGTCCGAGGGGCCGGGTGCTGCTGATCGCCTCGGCCGTCGCACTCCTGGTCACCGCCGCCTTCCACACGTGGTGGGCCCGGCGTCACAGCCATGCGCCGCCGCCCCGCAGCACAGCGCCCTTGGATCCGCCGGCGCCCTCGGATCCGCCGGCGCCCCGGGCCGCGGTGACCGGTACGGTGACCGGTACGGCCACGCCGACCGGCACCGCCGCGGCGCCCGGCGCGACCGGCGCGGCCACCGCCACCGCCACCACCGCCGCCCTCTGGCGGATGCGGACGACCGTACGGGACGAGCCCGGATCCCTGGCCGCCGTCTGCATCGCCCTCGCCCGTAACGGCGTCGACATCCTGACCCTCCAGACACATCCCCTCCCCGAGGGCGGCACGGTCGACGAGTTCCTGCTGCGCGCCCCGCAGCAGCTGCCCTCCGCCGACCTCACCCGCGCCATCGCCCGGGCGGGCGGCCACAGCACCTGGATCGAGCGCGCCGACGCGCACGACCTCGTCGACACCCCCACCCGCGTCCTCGGCCTGGCCACGCGTACCGCGCTCGACGCCGCCGAACTCCCTCTCGCGCTGCGTCAGCTGCTCGGCCGCTGCACCATCCACTCGATCCCGGCGACCACCCTCTCCGGCCGCCCCAACGCGGGTGCCGACGCCCCGGTCGAAGGGGTGCTGGAAGCCACCGTCATGCGGCTGCGCGATCCCTCGGGCGGCGCGATCACCGTGGAGCGGCCCTACCTGCCCTTCACCCCGACCGAGTTCGCCCGGGCCCGCGCCCTGGTCGAGCTCGACGCCCGCCTCGGCCACCGGGTCCCGCGCAGCCAGGACGTACTGACCCTGCCCGAGGGCAACGAGATCACCGTCCGCCGCGCCGACGGGTCCGACCAGGCGGCGGCCCGCGCGATGCACGACCGCTGCTCCGAGCGCACCCTGTCGTTGCGCTATCACGGCCCCGTCAGCGACGCCGACCGGTACCTCGGCCACCTGCTGAGCCCCCGCTTCGGCCGCACTCTCGCCGCCACCACCGCGTCCGGCAAGCTCGTCGCCCTGGGCCACCTGCTGTGGGACGGCGACGAGACCGAGGTCGCGCTGCTCATCGAGGACGACTGGCAGCGCCGCGGCATCGGCTCCGAGCTGCTGCGCCGGCTCATCGCGATGGCGGTCGAGGCCGGGTGCGACAGCGTGTACGCCGTCACCCAGGCCTCCAACACCGGCATGGTCGCCGCCATGCGCGACCTCGGCCTTCCCCTCGACTACCAGATCGAGGAAGGCACCTTGGTGATCACGGCCCGGCTGGACGCCACCCCGGTCGGCTCGCGAGCGCCGTACGAGGGCTCGCGCGGCCCTGTCCGCGAACTCCCCGGCGAACTCCCCGGCGAACTCCCCCGCGAGCTCCCGGCGAGGCACCAGCGCTGAGCGGCGCGCACGGGGCGTCCACGCCCTCCCCGGCCTGTCCACGGCGAGCTTCGCCGGACCCGCGCGGCGGCTGCACGGCACCTGAAAGCCGGAGGCGGCCGACGCCCCACCGGTCCGCGGGCGGTGCACCCGTACCGCCCGCGGACCGGCCGCCGCCGGCACGGGCCGGGAACGTCGGGACGCCCGTGGGAACAGAGGTCGGCCGTCCGTCGCGGCACCCGCCGGTCGCGAGGCCACATCTGCCCCGGCCATCCGTCAGCAGGCTGACAGCGAACGGTGATGACGTGGACCCGTCCCACATACGAAGATGGGCCGTATGTCAGAGACCCTCAACAGCGGCAGCGCAGCCCGGCTGCCCCGCCAGGTGGCCGACGCCTACGTCGACGACCTCATCGCCATCGACCCGATCACGGGCACCTACCTCGGTATCGCCGAGAGCTCCGGCAAGCTCCCGGACTTCTCCCCGGCCGGCCGCGCGGCGGCCGCCGAGCTGTCCCGTACGACCCTCGCCCGCCTGGAGGCCGCCGAGCGGCTGCCCGGCGCCGACAGCGACGCCGAGCGCCGCTGCGCCCGCCTGCTGCGCGAACGCCTCACCGCCGAGCTCGCCATCCACGAGGCGGACGAGGACCTGCGCGCGGTCAGCAACATCCACTCCCCGGTGCACAGCGTGCGCGAGGTCTTCACCCTCACTCCCGCCGACACCGACGAGGACTGGGCCGCGATCGCCGAGCGGCTGCGCGCCGTCCCGGCGGCGATCACCGGCTACCGCGAGAGCCTCCAGCTGGGCCTGGACCGCGGGCTGTACGGTGGCCCGCGCCCCACCGCCACCATGATCGGCCAGCTCACCACCTGGGTCGGCGAGGACGGCGACGAGCCGCCCTTCTTCGAGGACTTCGCCGCCGGTGGCCCCGCGGCCCTGCGCTCCGAGCTGGACGCGGCCGCCGCCGGTGCGACCGCCTCCGTCGTCGAGCTGCGCGACTGGATGCGCGCGGTGTACGCCCCGGCCGTCGAGGGGAAGCCGGACACCGTGGGCCGCGAGCGGTACGCCCGCTGGTCGCGGTACTTCAACGGCACGGACCTGGACCTGGACGAGGCGTACGCCTACGGCTGGTCGGAGTACCACCGGCTGCTCGGCGAGATGAAGACCGAGGCGGCCAGGATCCTCCCGGGCGCCGGCCCCTGGGAGGTGCTCAAGCACCTGGACGAGCACGGCACCCACATCGAGGGCGTCGACGAGGTCCAGGCCTGGCTGCAGGGGCTCATGGACGAGGCCATCGAGAACCTCGACGGCACCCACTTCGAGCTCGCCGAGCGGGTACGGAGGGTCGAGTCCCGGATCGCGCCGCCGGGCGGGGCCGCCGCCCCCTACTACACCTCGCCCTCGGAGGACTTCTCCCGTCCGGGCCGCACATGGCTGCCGACCATGGGCCAGACCCGCTTCCCCGTGTACGACCTCGTCTCCACCTGGTACCACGAGGGCGTCCCGGGCCACCACCTCCAGCTCGCGCAGTGGACGCACGTCGCGGACCGGCTCTCGCGCTACCAGGCCACCGTCGGCATCGTCAGCGCCAACGCCGAGGGCTGGGCGCTGTACGCGGAGCGGCTCATGGACGAACTGGGCTACCTCAAGGACTCCGAGCAGCGCCTGGGTTACCTGGACTGCCAGATGATGCGCGCGGCCCGGGTCATCGTGGACATCGGCATGCACCTCGGTCTTCGGATCCCGGCGGACTCGCCGTTCCACCCGGGCGGGACCTGGACGCCCGAACTGGCGCAGGAGTTCTTCGGCCTGCACAGCGGCCGGCCGGCGGACTTCATCGAGAGCGAGCTGACGCGCTACCTGTCCATGCCGGGGCAGGCGATCGGGTACAAGCTGGGCGAGCGCGCCTGGCTGCTGGGCCGGGACAACGCACGGGCGGCGCACGGCGATTCCTTCGACCTGAAGGCCTGGCACATGGCGGCGCTGTCGCAGGGCTCGCTGGGGCTGGACGATCTGGTCGACGAGCTGTCGAAGCTCTGAGACGGCGGACGGGCCGCTCGCCCCTGCGGGATGCGAGTGGCCCGTCCGCGTTTCCGGCGACCGGCCGATCAGCCGTCCGGCAGTCCGGCCGTGCAGGCCTGCAGCCGTGCAGCCGTGCAGGCGTTCAGCCGTTCAGCCGTTCAGCCGTTCAGCCGTTCAGCGTTCCGCCGTTCAGCAACCGCAGTCGTCCGAGTCCGTGGGCGCGGTCAGGGGGTCGGCCTCGGCGCGCCGCTGCTTGCCCTGCCAGGTCTCGACCTCGAAGCCCTCGCGGATCCAGTACTCGATGCCGCCGAGCATCTCCTTGACCTGGAAGCCCAGTTCGGCCAGGGCGAGCGCGGAGCGGGCGCCGCCGTTGCAGCCGGGACCCCAGCAGTACGTCACCACCGGGACGTTCTTGTCGAGCAGCCGCTCGGCCTGCTCGGGGATGAGGGCGGTGGGCAGGTGCAGGGCGCCCGGTACGTGGGCCTGGTCCCAGGACGGGGTGGAGCGGGAGTCGATCAGCTGGAAGCCGAGCTCGGCGCCCTGCTCGCGGTGGGCCTTGAAGGCGGCGGCGACATCGGACACGTCCGCGTGGAAGGCGAGGCTCGCGGCGAAGTACGCGGCGGCCGCGGCCGGAGCCGCCGGGGGCACCCGCAGCACGGGGTTGGAACTCGCGGGGGCCGCGGCCGTAGCGGGGGCGGTGGTGCTCCGCGTCTGCATCTGTATCTGCGTCGTCGTCATGGCAGGAAATCTACGATTCGTTGATCGACTCCGGAAGCGGTTTTCCCCGGCCTTCTCCTTGTCCTGCCGGGGAATCCCCTGCTAGACCTGCCCCATGACCGACTATTCCCCTGATGCCACCGACTGGCGCATCCTTGAAGTCCTCCAGCGGGACGGGCGCGCCAGTTTCACCGAGCTGGCCCGGGCGGTGTCGATGTCCGCGAGCGCCGTCACCGAGCGGGTCCGCCGCCTGGAAGAGGCGGGCGTCATCACCGGCTACACGGCGGTCGTGGATCCCGAGAGGCTCGGCAAAGCCATCCTGGCGCTGGTCCGGCTGCGCTACCCGCACGGCAACTACAAGCCGTTCCACGACTTCCTGGACGCCACCTCCGAGATCCTGGAGGCCCACCACGTCACCGGCGACGACTGTTTCGTACTCAAAGTCGCCGCCCGGTCGATGGCGCACCTGGAGGAGGTCACGGGCCGGATCTCCGGCCTCGGCTCGGTGACGACGAGCATCGTGTACTCCTCGCCGCTCCCGCGCAGGCCGCTCAGTCCGTGAGCGCCGCCGTACGGTGGCGCACCACCGAGCCCCCGCGTTGCTTGACGATCTCCAACTGCGCCTGCACCCGGGTCCGCAGGTCGGCGACGTGGCTCACGATGCCGACGCTGCGGTCCCGTTCGCGCAGCGAGTCCAGTACGTCGAGGACCTCGTCGAGCGCCTGGTCGTCGAGGCTGCCGAAGCCCTCGTCGATGAAGAGGGTGTCCAGCCGCATGCCGCCCGCCTCGTCGGTGACGACATCGGCCAGGCCCAGCGCGAGGGCGAGCGAGGCGAAGAAGGTCTCGCCGCCCGACAGGGTGGCGGTGTCCCGCTCGCGGCCGGTCCAGGCGTCCACCACGTGCAGGCCGAGGCCGGAGCGCCCGCGTCCGCTCGCCTTGGCGTCGGAGTGGACCAGCGTGTAGCGGCCGCCGGACATGCGCAGCAGCCGTACCGTCGCCGCGGCGGCCACCTGCTCCAGTCGGGCGGCCAGCACGTAGGCCTCCAGGCGCATTTTGCGCTCGTTGTCGGCGGAGGTGCCCGCGGTGAGTCCGGCCAGCCGGGCCACCCGCTCGTACGCCTCGCGCAGCGGGCCCAGGGCGCGCAGTTCCTCCTCGGCCTGACGGGAGAGCCGGTCCAGCTCCGCGCAGCGGACCCGGGCCGCGTCGAAGGCCGAGCCTGCCGTCCGAAGCTTCGCCGCGGCCTGCTCCGCGTAGGCCTCGGCTCCATCCGGCTCGGCCGGAGGCAGGGCTGCCGCTTCGGCGGTGCCGGTCTCGCGGCGGCGGTCCGCCAGCATGGCCTCCTCCGCCTGCCAGGCGTCCAACCGGTGTTGGAGCGCGGTGCGTTCGTACTCCGGAAGGACCGCGTCGGCAGCGGCCTCGACGGTGTCGAAGCCGGCCTTGAAAGCGGCGTCGGCCAGCTGGTCGTCGGCCTCTTTCAGCCGGGCGGCGGTCGTCTCGGCCCGGCGCAGCGCGGCGGCGGCCGCGGAGACCATCCGGACCCGGTCCTCCAGGGTCCGGGCGCGGGCCGCGACCGTGGGCGCGTCGCCCCGTACCAGCGCGAGTTCCGCCTCCAACGAGGCCTGCTCCTGGTCCAGGGCCTCGCGCCGGGAAGCCCGGGCGGCGGCCCGGCGCTCGTTGTCGAGCCGGTCGGCGCTGCGCACGGCGTGCTCCCGCTCGGCGCGGGCGAGTTGCTCCCGCGCGGCGTGCAGTCCGGCGGCCGCGGCGTGGGCGGCGGCGTGGCGGGAGCTCAGGTCCGAGGTCAGGGCGAGCAGTTCCTCGGTGGTGGCGTCCCCGGCGGCGGCCGCCGCCTCGGTGTGGGCCTCCTCGGCGGCGGCGAGACGGCGTTCGACGGCCGCCCGGCGTTCCTCGGCCTGCTCGAAGAGGGCGTGGGCGGCGTCCTCGGCGGCCCGGTCCACGTGGCCGGGGGCCGGGCGGGCCGGAGCGGGGTGCTCCGCGGACCCGCACACGGTGCACGCCTCCCCCGCGACCAGCGCCTCGGCCAGCTCGGCGGCGATTCCGCGCAGCCGGGCCTCCTTCAGCTCCAGCCAGCGCTCCCGGGCGGCGGTCGACTCCTCGCGCACGCGGAGCAGTTCGCCCGCGGCCAGCTCCGCGTCGGCGGCCAGCGCGTCCCGGCGCCTGGCGGCGTTCAGGTGCATCCGGGCGGGTTCCAGTCGCCCGGCCAGCTGCTCGGCCAGGGTCGCCGCCTGCTGGGCGGCTTCCACCCGCTCCTGCAGCCCGGCGCGGGTCGTCTCCCAGTGCTCCAGCCACTCGGCGGACTCCTGGTGCTGCTCCTCGGCGGCCCGGGCCTCCCGCTCCAGGTTGGCCCGCTCGCGGCCGATCTCGGCGCTGCGCTGCTCGGCGCGGTGGGCGGCGCCCACCGCCCCCAGGTCCTCGCGCAGCCGCTGTTCGACGGCGGCCAGCTGCTCGATGCCGGCCTCTGCCAGGGGCGGCGGGAGTTCGGCTCGGGCGGCCGTCTCCGCGTGCGCGGCGGCCAGGTGGGCGGCGGAGGCCGCGCCGCGCAATTCCAGCGCGGGGGCCACCAGGGCGCCCCGCCGGGCCCGGTCCAGCAGGGCGCGCACCCGCTGCCGCTCGGGCTCCGCCTCGGCGAGCGCGGCGGCCCGGCGGGCGGTCTCCGCGTGCCGGCGCTGCAACCGGTCGAGCTCCCGCGCGTCTTCGGCGGCCCGCCGGGCGGCGGCATGGCGTCCCTCGACGGCGGCCAGCGCGTACTCGGCGACCGTCAGCTGCTCCCGGGCGGCGCACCGCGCGACGGCCGCCCAGGCCCGGACGGCCTCGGCGAGCCCTGGATCGCCCGGCTGGTGGCCGGGCATCGGCCAGGCCCGCAGGTCGGCGCTGTCCCCGGCGGCCTGGGCGAGCCGCTGGGCGGTGCCGAGCACTCTCTCGTCGCCGGCGCGCACCTTGGCCTCGGCGGCCCGGCGGCGCTCGCCGAGCAGGGCTTCGACCGCGGCGAAGCGGCGGGTGTCGAAGAGCCGGCCCAGCAGCCGGCCGCGGGCGGCCTCGTCGGCGCGCAGGAACTTCGCGAACTCCCCCTGCGGCAACAGCACGACCTGGCAGAACTGCTCGCGGCTCATGCCGAGCAGCTGCTCGATCTCCTCGCCGATCTCCTGGTGCGATTTGCTGAGGGCAGTCCACGCCTCGCCGGTGTGCTCGCGCAGCCGGCTCTGGGCCTTGTCCTTGGTGGTGCCGGTGCCGCGCTTCTTGGGCCGGTCCTGTTCGGGGCGCCGGGTGATCTCCAGCCGGCGTCCGCCCGCGGTCAGTTCCAGGGTGACCTCGGTCGGGGTGTCGGCGGAGGCATGGTCGCTGCGCAGGCTGGTGCCGGGGGCCTGGCGGGGGCCTGGCACGGATCCGTAGAGCGCGTAGCAGACGGCGTCGAGGACGGAGGTCTTCCCGGCGCCGGTGGGCCCGTGCAGCAGGAAGATCCCCGCGCCGGACAGCGCGTCGAAGTCGATCTCCTGGGGCTCGGCGAACGGCCCGAAGGCGGTGACCTTGAGCCGGTGCAGCCTCATCGGTGGGTCTCCTGGCGGGCGTCCTGTGCGCGTACGTCGTCGAAGGCGCCCCGCAGCACGGTCCGTTCGGCCTCGTCGGCGGGGCCGCCGCCGCGCACGTGGGCGACGAAGTCCTCGGCGATCTCCTGGTCGCTGCGGCCCTTGAGCCGCTGGGCGTAGGAGGCGCCGGACTGCTCCGCCCGGCCCTCGGGGTCGAAGGCGAGGCTGAGGGTGTGCGGGAAGCGCGCGGCGAGCCGGGCCATGGGGTCTTCGGGCCGGACCGGGTCGGTGAGGGTGGCCTCCACCCAGGAGTCCTCGTACGCGGCGTACGCCGGGTCCTCCAGCAGGTCGTCCAGCCTGCCGCGCAGCCGCCCGAGTGCCCGCGGGACGGGGGTGTCGATCCGCTCGGCGCTCACGATCTCCCCTTCCGCGCCCAGGTCGACCAGCCACATGGTCTTGCGGTGGTCGGCCTCGGAGAAGGAATAGGCCAGCGGGGAACCGGAGTAGCGGACCCGTTCGTTGATCGTCTGGCAGCCGTGGAGGTGGCCGAGGGCGGCGTAGTCCACCCCGTCGAAGACGGAGGCGGGCACGGCCTCGACCCCGCCGACGGTGATGTCGCGCTCGCTGTCGCTGGCCTGCCCGCCGGTGATGAAGGCGTGCGCCAGGACGACGGAGCGGGTGCCGGGGGCGCGGCCGGCCAGGTCGGCCCGGATCCGGTCCATGGCCGCGCCCAGCACCGCCTCGTGGCTCACCTTCCGCGTATGGAACTCGTCCTTGACCAGAGCCGGTTCCAGGTACGGCAGCCCGTACAGCGCCACCTCGCCGTGTACGTCGGCCAGCACCACGGGGTCCGCGCAGCCGGCCGGGTCGGTCCTGAGGTGGATCCCGGCCCGGTCGATCAGCCCGGCCCCGACCCCGAGCCGGCGGGCGGAGTCGTGGTTGCCGGAGATCATGACGGTCGGCACCCCGAGGTCGGCGAGCCGGTGCAGGGCCCGGTCGTACAGCTCGACGGCGGGCAGCGGCGGCACGGCGCGGTCGAATACGTCACCGGCGACGAGGACGGCGTCGACCTCGTGTTCGCGGACGGCCGCGATCAGGTGGTCGATGAAGGCCGCCTGGGCACCGAGCAGGTTCACGCGGTGGAAGGACCGGCCGAGGTGCCAGTCGGAGGTGTGCAGGAACTTCACTCGCCGGTCCCGCCGCACATACCGTCTCCCCCTGGTCGTCTCCCGCTCGATGAACCCCTCTAAGCTAACCCCTCCCTCAGGGCGCGTAGGTCTCTCCGCCGAGGGTGAGGGTGGCACTGCCCGCCGTACTGTCGGCGAGCCAGGCCTCGAAGTCGGACAGCTCCGCCTCCGGGAGGGCGATGTCGATCTCCACCGCGGTGCCGTAGCGCAGGTCGAGGACGGTCCGGCCGGTGGAGCGCAGATCGTTCTGCGTCTTGCCCGCCCGCTGGTGGTCGACGGTGACGGTGGCGAGCCGGTAGCGGCGCCGGGTGACGGTGCCGAGTGCGTCGAGGGCTTCGCCGACGACTCCGCCGTAGGCCCGGATCAGCCCGCCGGCGCCGAGCTTCACGCCGCCGTAGTAGCGGGTGACCACCGCGACCGCGTAGCGGATGTCGCGGCGCATGAGCATCTGCAGCATGGGGACTCCGGCGGTGCCGCCGGGTTCGCCGTCGTCGCTGGCCTTCTGGACGGACGCGTCGGCGCCGACGACGTAGGCGAAGCAGTTGTGCGTGGCGGTGGGGTGCTCCTTGCGGATGCGCGCGACGAAGTCCTGCGCCTCCCGCTCGGTCGCGGCGGGCGCGAGCGAGCACAGGAAGCGCGAGCGGTTGATCTCGGACTCGTGCGCGCCCTCGCGGGCCACCGTCACGTACTGGTCTGCCTTCACCGCTCCACCCTAATCCGTGGTTGAGGACGGGCCGGACGACCGCAAGGCGTGGGCTATCACCCGGGTGCTCGGGGGCAGCCACCGGGAGACGAAATGCGACCGCAATTCGGGCGACCTAGCATGAAGGGTGACGTCCAGGAGTACCTGATCCGCGCGATTCGAGGTATGCCAGGCAGACGCGGCGAAGTTTCCAGGCCGAGCTTGCGAGAATGCCGCAGATCGTGGGGCGTTGCCCCTTCGGCCGGATTTCGATCTGGTCGGTTGACAATAACCGGCGAATCCTCGTCACTGCCTACCGGTCCGCCTCCGGAAGCAGCAGCAAACTCCCGGAATCCTTTCCTTCTTCATGGATCCG
This sequence comes from Streptomyces sp. NPDC003038, assembly GCF_040611115.1. NCBI lineage: Bacteria > Bacillati > Actinomycetota > Actinomycetes > Kitasatosporales > Streptomycetaceae > Streptomyces > Streptomyces sp. NPDC003038. The sequence continues at coordinate 52,230 of NZ_JBEXNN010000017.1, read as the reverse complement.
TAGCCAAGCGGATGGCCAGGGGGCAGCTCGCACTCCCCCGGCATGGGGGCCAGTAGGGCAAGTGAACGCGTCCGGCCTCTCCAACGGAGAAGGAGAATTCCATGGTCTCGATGACTGGCAAGGACACCACGTGTGGCGGAAAGTGGCGGCGACTCGTCCTGGTCGTGCCCGCGGCCATGCTGGCTTCCCATGCGTTGTTTCCGGCCAACGGTTCCGTACTGGGTGTGACGCAGGCCCACGCCGCCGCGGAGGTCGCGGCCCCAGCTGTGATGACGGTTCCGGCACAGCCCAATTACGATCAGCTCGCTCTCGATACTCTCAACGAGGTGGTACAAGGCGACTTCACCGCTGTCTCAGCCCGCTTCGATGAGGCGATCCGACAACAAGCGTCTCCAGAGTTTCTCGCGAAGTCCTGGAAGGACTACCAAGAGACGTTCGGGCGCTACCAGTCACACGGGGATCCCCAGCAGGTTGTATCCAGCAGTGGGATCGTGGTCAATGTTCCGCTGCGTATGGCGAAGCAGCCCGGAGAGTTCCGCGTCACCTTCAATGAAGACGGACGAATATTGGGTCTGCACTTCCTCCGAACGGGAGTGCCGGTCCCGTAGATTGTGGATCATCTCCTGTCATCGGCCCGTGCGGCCACCGGTTGACCGTCCCCACCACGACCGACCTCAGGGCCCTGAGGTGACCGCGGGGAATCGGACATGCGTCCTTTCTGTTGATCGGGAATGCGGTACGGCACCCGGCCGGGCCGGCGGGAACAGCAGAGCAGCAGGAGGCGGCACACGTGTACGGCGATCCGGCAACCATCCGCAAGATCCTCACCGAACTCGGCGACACCTGGGCCGTGGTGGGCCTCTCGCACAACCAGGAGCGGGCGGCCTACGGCGTGGCCCGCGTGCTCCAGCGGTTCGGCAAGCGCGTGATCCCCGTACACCCGAAGGCCGAGAAGGTGCACGGCGAGGCCGGCTACCCCTCGCTGGAGGCGATTCCGTTCCCGGTGGACGTGGTGGACGTCTTCGTGAACAGCCGCCTGGCCGGCCCGATCGCCGACCAGGCGGTGGCCATCGGTGCGAAGGGCGTCTGGTTCCAGCTCGGTGTGATCGACGAGGCCGCCTACGCGCGGACCCGCGCGGCCGGCCTGGACATGGTCATGGACCGGTGCCCGGCGATCGAGATCCCCGTACTCCGGTAGCGGTGGCCTGCGCGCCGCTACCGGCGTCGGCGGGCGGTTGCGCCGAGTGCTGCTCCGCCGCCGGGGCCGTCTGCGCGGGCTCCGTCAGTTCGGCCAGTTCCGCCAGCGCCCGCAGCTGCTCCGGCGTCACCCCGTCGGGTATCGGCACCGGCGCCGGAGTCCGCAGCGGTGGCTGCCAGCCCGTGTCCGGTTCCCAGCGCCGCACGATGCGCGCCGGGGCGCCCGCCACCACGGCGTGGTCCGGCACCTCCCCCCGTACGACGGCCCCCGCGGCCACGACGACGTTGCGGCCCAGCCGCGCTCCCGGCAGGATCACCGCTCCCGTGCCCAGCCAGCACCCCGGGCCGATCTCGACCGGCGCGCTGCGCGGCCACTGCCTGCCGACCGGCTGGTGCGGGTCGTCGTAGCTGTGGTTGGTGGAGGTGATGTACACCCCGGGGCCGCAGAAGGTGTCGTCCCCGATGGTGATCCGCGTGTCGGCGATGACGTGGCTGTCCCGGCCGATCACCACCCCGTTGCCGAGCACCAGCATCGGCTCCGTACCGAGATCGAGGTCCGGCATCATCCCCGCGGTGAGGGTGACCTGCTCGCCGATGATGCAGTGGTCGCCGAGCCGGATCCACCGCTCGCCGAAGACCGTGCCCTGCGGGAAGGCGAGCCGGGTGCCGTGCCCGATCGCGCCGAAGCGGAGCCGGCCCGGGGTCTGGGCGGTGACCGCGCCGGCCTGCTGCATCCAGCGCCAGCCGGCGTGCACCGCGCGGCTCGTGAACCGGCGGCGCAGGGCCGTCAGGGATGAGAACGTGTTCTGGTTCTTCGGCACCCGGCCACGGTAGTGCGCCGGGTGCCGGACGTCCGGACGGCGATCCTGTGATCTGCACCCCATCGCGGGAGGAGCGGGCGCGTGTCCTACGGTGCCGGTAGCGCGGCACCCGCACGACGAAGGACAGAGGAAACAGAACATGACGCATCAGGCGGCCCGGGCCCTCGTGGCAGGCGTGGGCGGGAAGAACCCGGCCATCAACCCCACGGCCTTCACGGCACCCACCTCCGTCGTGCTCGGCGACGTCACCCTGGCCGCCGGCGCGAGCATCTGGTATTCGGCGGTACTGCGCGCCGACTGCGGACCGATCACGCTGGGCGCCGACAGTAATGTGCAGGACAACTGCACGGTGCACGTGGACCCCGGCTTCCCCGTCTCCATCGGCGAGCGCGTCTCCATCGGTCACAACGCCGTCGTGCACGGCTGCACGGTCGAGGACGACTGCCTGATCGGCATGGGAGCGACCGTCCTGAACGGCGCGGTGATCGGGGCCGGTTCCCTGGTGGCCGCGCAGGCGCTGGTCCCGCAGGGAATGGTGGTCCCGCCCGGTTCGCTGGTCGCGGGAGTCCCCGCCAAGGTCCGCCGCGAGCTGACCGCGGAGGAGCGCGAGGGGATCAGGCTCAACGCCGCGATGTACCTGGAGCTGGCCGGGCAGCACCGCGCCTCGGTGGCCCCGGCCGGCTAGCCCTGCCGCTCCTCACCGTGCCCTGCCCTGCTCTGCCCTGTCCGGCCCCGGCCCGGCGCCACAAAGCCGGGCCGGTCGGGTCAGGGCAGGTCGGGTCAGGGCAGGTCGGGTCGGGTCGGGTCGGGTCGGGTCGGGTCTAGACCCTTTCGGCGACGGGCTGCGCGGTCACCGTCTCCGCCGGCTGGGCCGGCTCCGCCGTGCCCGCCGCCGCGACCGCCTTCTTCATGCGCATGCGCAGCACCACCGTCACCGTGATCGCGAACAGCACGGCCAAGGTGAGCGCCAGCCAGGAGAACCGCTTCAGCCACGGCTCAGCGACGATCCCGACCGAGTAGATGACGGCCGTGGTGCCGCCCGCCCACAGGATTCCGCCGAAGACGTTCGCGATGAGGAACTTCCAGTACGGCATGTGCAGCACGCCCGCCAGCGGCCCGGCGAAGATCCGCAGCAGCGCCACGAACCGTCCGAAGAAGACGGCCCACATGCCCCACTTCTCGAAGGACCGTTCGGCCATGGCCACCTGATCCGGCCCGAAGTGCTTGGGGAACCGCCTCCCGAGCCGTTCCAGCAGCGGCTTGCCGCCCCTGCGTCCGATCGCGTAGCCGATCGAGTCGCCCACGATCGCCCCGACGGTCGCGCAGACTCCCAGCACCACGGGGTCGATGTCCCCGTGCTGCGAGGCCAGCAGCGCGGAACTGATCAGGACGATCTCCCCCGGCAGCGGGATGCCCAGGCTCTCCAGCCCGATCACCAGTCCCACCAGGAGATAGACGGCGACCGCCGGAATCGTCTCCAGCCATTCCTGGATGTGCACCGGTACGTCCTCCCGAGTCGTCGCCGGCGTGCCCCCTGTGGCCCGCCGAACGGGCAGCCTATCGGCTCCCCACCACGGCCTTGACCCTCAGCGGCAGGTCGCGCGAGGAACGTCCGACGAACACTTCCCGGCGGCCGGACCCCAGGACCCAGGCATGCCGCTCGGGGTCCCAGGACGACAGCGCCCGGGCGTCGAGGTCCAGGGTGATCCGCCGTGCCTGGCCCGGAGCCAGGGTGATCCGCCGGTAGCCGGCCAGCGCGCGCACCGGCTGGTCCAGTTTCAGCGCCGCGGAGGGGCCGACGTACACCTGGGCCACCTCCGTGCCCTTGCGGCGGCCGGTGTTGCGGACGGTGAACTCAACGCGCAGCCCGTCGCGCCGGGGGCGCACCGCCGGCTTCTCGTACTGCCAGCTCGTGTACGAGAGCCCGTGCCCGAAGGGGAACAGCGGGGCGACCCGCTGCGCGTCGTACCAGCGGTGGCCGACGTGGACGCCCTCGGTGTACTCCTGGCGGCCGCCCACCCCCGGGTAGCGCAGCGGGTCCCCGCCGACCGGGCTCGCCCGTTCGGCGGCCGGGAAGGTCTGGGTGAGCCGGCCGCCCGGGTCCACGTCACCGAAGAGGACGTCGGCGGTGGCGCCCGCGCCCTCCTGGCCCGGGTAGTACATCTGCAAGACCGCCCCGGTACGGGAGAGCCACGGCATGGTCGTACTGGAGGAGGTGTTGAGCACCACCGTGGTACGGGGGTTCGCGGTGGCGACCGCCTCGATCAGCCGCTCCTGCCCGCCCGGCAGCCCGAGCGAGGTCCGGTCGCGGCCCTCGGTGGCGTCCTCGTAGGCGAACAGCACCACGCTGCCGGCCGATCTGGCCGTCTTCACGGCCTCGGCGAGATCCGCGGCGCGGCTCGCCCTCGTGGTGTGCCGCAGCCGGAAGCGCTGCCCCTTGGCACCGCCGCGGGCGGTCACGGCGAGCCGGTGGGTGCCCGCCGTGAGGGCGAGGGTGCGGCGGCGGACGGTCATCCCGTCGGGCGCGGAGCCGAGCAGTCCGCCCACGAAGTGCTCGGCCACGCCCTGTCGGACGGGGAACAGCTCCTCACCGTCCAGGCGCACGCTCGGCCGCTCCCCGGTGTAGTGGACGAGCAGCGTCCACTCGTCGTCCGCCGCGAGGCGGAACCGCCCCTCGTGGCTCCAGTCGCGCCCGGCGTCCACGCTCCGGTCCTCCAGGTCGGCGGCGGGTTCCAGCAGCCTCGGCGGGAGCGGCCTGCCGTACAGGTCCTCACCGAGGGCGTAGCGCACGGTGGAGCCGGTCCCGGCGCGCTGCCGGATGGCGGTGAGCGGGGCGGCCGCCCGGTCCGCGATCACGTGCGCGCTGCCGCCGCCGCTGACGAAGGGCACCTGGGCGGTGGGCCCGATCACCGCGATCGAGCGGGCGGCGACGCCGGTCAGCGGCAGGGTGGCGCGCTCGTTGCGCAGCAGCACGGCCCCGGCGGCGGCCACCTTGCGGGCGACCCGCGCCCCGGCGGCGGCGTCGCGCGCGGGCCGGGCCGCGGGGCCTGAGGTCAGCAGGCCGAACCGGTCCATGGCGGTCAGGATGCGGCGTACGGCGCGGTCGACGCTGTTCTCGGGTACGGTGCCGGCGCGCACCGCCTGGCGCAGCGGGCCGCCGAAGTGGATGCCGCCGGGCATCTCCATGTCGAGGCCGGCGCTGATGGAGGCGACCGTGCCGTGCACGGCGTCCCGGTCGGACAGCACCCAGCCCTCGAACCCCCACTGGCCGCGCAGCAGTTCGTCGAGCAGCGGCCTGCTCTCGCAGGCGTAGACGCCGTTGACCTTGTTGTACGCGCCCATCACCGCCCCGACGCCGGCGGTCACGGCGGCCTCGAAGCCCCGTAGTTCCGTTTCGTGCAGGGTCTGCTCGTCGGCGATCACGTCGACGGTGTCGCGGCCGTGCTCCTGGTTGTTGAGGGCGAAGTGCTTGACGGTGGCGATGAGCCCCTCGTCCTGGATGCCGCGGACGACTTCGGCGACGAGGTCGGCGGTGAGGCGCGGGTCCTCGGCGTAGGTCTCGAAGTTCCGGCCGGCGTACGGGGTGCGGATGAGGTTCACCATCGGCGCCAGCACCACGTCCTGGCCCAGCGCGCGGCCTTCGCGGCCGATGACCCGGCCGTACTCGCGGGCGAGCGCCGGATCGAAGGCCGAAGCCAGCAGGACCGGCGCGGGCAGTGCGGTGGCGGGCTTGGCGACCCGCACCCCGGCGGACCCGTCGGCGAGCCGCAGCGCCGGGATGCCGAGGCGCGGTACACCGGGCACGTAGCCGGCCTGGCCGAGGGAGGCCGGGTCCCGGCCGCCGTGGAGCAGGGCGGTCTTCTCGTCGAGGGTGAGCCGCTCCAGCAGGGCGTCGATCCGGGCGGAGCTCCCCGGCTCGGCGGCGGCCGCGGGCGGCGGGGGCGAGACCCGGCGGACCACGGCGCCCGGCGGCACGGTGGCCACGCAGCCGCCCGCCCCCAGCGCCGCGCCCACCGCCCCGAACAGCCGCATCACCGAACGTCTGGACACGGACTCGCTCATGGGCGCTCCCTGCGGCGTCGGGCGGGGGAGCGGCCCGCGCCGGACCGCTCCCCCGCCCACTGTGCGCCGCGCGTCCGCGGGGCCCGCTCAGACGCGCCATCGCGGCGCCCAGGTTCAGCCCTGCGGCGGCTGGGGCGTGCTCTCGGCGTCCCTCCGGGGCTCGTCCTGGAGCTGGACCACGGCCTCGGTGCGGTGCCCGCGCGCGATGTAGTCCCGTACGACGGCCTCCACCGCGTCCTGGGGAGAGCCGACACCCGCGAGGACCATCACCTCCACCACGAGCTCGGCATTGAGGCTGATGCTGACCTTGGCCACGGGTACCCCCTCCATCGTCGTCGGAGGGACTCTAGGCCCTGCCCGGCGAGTTGGGTGGGAAGAAGGGTTACGCGTTGGGGCGGAGCGTCCAGACGACGGTCATTTCGCCCGTCACCGCCTCGTCCTCGCGCTGGATGGCGATGGTGACCGGGAACTCGGGGCGACCACCCGCGTCGAGTGCGGCGACGACGTCCGCGGCCGGGCGGCCGAGCGTGGCGGTCGCGGTCACGACGCCCTTGGCGAGCTTCTTGTAGCCGATCTCGGCCCTGACGGCGAGCGGTACGGCGCGCGAGAGCTGGTCGCCGAAGGCGGCCAGGACGATCGCGCCGCTCGCCGACTCGGCGAGGGTGAACATGGCTCCGGCGTGCGGGCCGCCGACGTGGTTGTGGAAGTCGGGCTGGTCCGGCAGCCGGACGACGGCACGCTCGGGAGTGGTCTCCAGGAACTGGAGGTTCAGGGTCCGGGCCATCGGCACGGTAGCGGCGAGCAGTTCGCCCACGTTCATCTGTTCTGCGCTCATGGGGCGCGATGTTACCCACGGGTAGACGTTCTTGGCCAGAGCCGGCACGGGGGCGGCCGTGGCTGCCGGAGCCCACTCCCACTATCGTTACCGGCCATGTGGCCAGGACAGCAGCAGCCGCCCGGGGGCGAGCACAACCCCCAGGACGCGCAAAAGAACCCGTACCAGCAGCAGCCGGGACAGCCCGGGCAGCCGAGCCCGTACCAGCAGCAGCCTGGGTACGGCGAGCAGCAGCCCGGTTACGGGTACCCGCAGCAGCCGGGATACCAGCAGCCCCCGACCGTTCCCGTCCCGTCGTGGGGCCCGCCCCAGCAGGCCTCACCGTCGCCGGGCGGCGGCGGGAGCCCCTACTCGACCAAGACCGTGGCGATCGTCGCGGCCGCGGCCGTGGTCGTGGTGGCCGCCGCGACCGGCGGCTTCGTCCTGACCCGGGACGACGAGAAGACCGTCGTGGCCGACGACAAGCCCACGACCTCCTCCGCCGCGCCCGCCAGCTCGCCCGCCCCGGCCGGCAGCAGCGCGAACCCGCGCGCCGGCGGCGACGTGAAGCCGGTGATCCCCGGCTGGAAGGTCGTCCTCAACCCGAAGTACGGCACCGCCTTCGACGTCCCGCCGGAGTGGAACGTCGCGAGCTCCGGCATGTCCAGCGGGTTCGAGGACGACGCCAAGAACGACGGCTCCCCGATCGTGATGATGTCGGCCCCCGCCTTCCTCAAGGAGGACTGGTGCAAGGTCGACGCGGACAAGAACGGCAGCGAGGAGACGTACTCGCTGGCCGGCACCGGCACCAAGGGCGGCCAGGGCGCCAAGGACACCGCCGAAGCCGTGCGCAACGAGGCCGGCAACTGGGTGTTCGCCGCGTACGCGCAGAAGGCGCCCAAGGGCACGGTCAAGGTCTCCGAGGCGAAGGAGTACACCACGTCCTCCGGTCTGAAGGGCCACATGGCGACCGCTACGGCGCCCGGCCTGCCGAAGGAGAACAAGTGCTCCTCCGACGGCAAGTCCATCGCCTTCAGCTTCAAGAACGCCAAGGGTGACTTCTCCAGCTGGGTCCTCTACGGCGCCGCGGGCGTCGAAGGTGAGGTCAAGCAGGAGACCTACGAGAAGATCCTCAGCTCCGTCCGCCTCAGCGACGGCTGACCTCCACGCCGACTCCGCCCCGACTTCGCGCGGGCTCCGCGCCGACTTCGCCGCGCCGGCCTTCACCGGCCTTCGCCCTCCCGCCCCGGGCCGACAATCCGTTTGGATTCTCGGCCCGGGGCGGCGATAGTCCGGGGGTGATTTCTCGCCCCGCCGCCTCCCCCCGCACGCCCGCACCTCGCCGTCGGCCCGCCTGGGCCGGGCGCAACTACACCCTGTTGACGGGCGCCGCGGTCGTGACGAACCTCGGCAGCCACGGAGCGCTCATCGCGGCCGCCTTCGCCGTACTGGAGGCCGGCGGTTCCGGCGGGGACGTCGGCCTGGTCGCCGCCGCCCGTACGCTGCCCCTCGTCCTCTTCCTGCTGATCGGCGGCGCCCTCGCCGACCGGCTGCCGCGCCACCGGGTGATGGTGGCGGCCAACGCCCTCAACTGCCTCTCGCAGGCCGCGTTCGCCGTGCTCGTCCTCGCCGGGGAGCCCCAGCTGTGGCAGATGATGCTGCTGACCGCGCTGTGCGGCACCGGCACGGCCTTCTTCAATCCGGCGGCCGAGGGCATGCTGCTGTCCACCGTCTCCGGCGAACACGCCAACCGGGCCTTCGCGCTCTTCCGCATGGCCATGAACGGCGCCGGCATCGGCGGCGCGGCCCTCGGCGGAGCGATGATCGCCGCGATCGGCCCCGGCTGGGTCCTGGCCGTGGACGCGGCGGCCTTCGCGATCGCGGGCGCGCTACGGGCCTTCCTCGATGTCAGCCACGTCCCCGACCGGGCGCCGGGCGGCGGCCTGCTGGCCGACCTGCGCGAGGGCTGGGTGGAGGTCCGGACCCGCCCCTGGCTGTGGAGCATCGTTCTCCAGTTCTCCGTCGTCGTCGCCGTCGTCGGCGCCGCGGAGGCGGTCTACGGTCCCTTGGTCGCCCGGGACCAACTCGGCGGGCCCGCGCCCTGGGGCCTGGCGCTGGCCTGCTTCGGCCTCGGCACCATCGCCGGAGCCGTGCTGATGATGGCGTGGAAGCCGCGCCGGCTGCTCCTGGTCGGCACCCTGTGCGTGTTCCCGCTGGCGCTGCCGTCGGCGGGACTGGCGGTGCCGCTGCCCGTATGGGGGCTGTGCGCGGTGATGCTCGTCAGCGGAGCCGCCATCGAGGTGTTCGGCGTGAACTGGATGACCGCGATGCACCAGGAGATCCCGGAGGAGAAGTTCTCCCGGGTCTCCGCCTACGACTGGTTCGGCTCGGTCTCGATGCTCCCGCTGGCCACGGCCCTGGCCGGCCCGGCCGAGTCCGCCTTCGGCCGCACCCCGGCCCTGTGGGGCTGCGCGGCCCTGGTCGTCCTGGTCACCGCCCTGGTCCTCACGGTCCCGGACGTCCGCCACCTCACCCGCAAAGCACCGCCCCCCACGTCCCCCAAGGTCCCCACCCTGACCAAGTCCTCGGACCCCACCTCCACCGGCCCATCGAGCCCCGCCGGCGTTTGAGGCGCGCACGCCCAGCCCCGCCGGCGTTTGAGGCGCGGGGTCTGGGGCGGAGCCCCGGGAGACGGCGCGGCGGCCGACACCTCAGCTCAGGCTGAACGCCCCCTCCGGCGGAGCCGGAGAAGGACCGGCCGCGGCGTCGGCCACCGGCACCGCCCCCCGCATCAACCGCGCCAGCCCCTCCCCGAACTCCACCCGGGCGGGAAACGCATCGGACGCGCACCGCCGAGCCAGCGCCGCGACCGGCAACTCCTCGTCCGACGCCAGCAGCAGGACGTTCCCGAACCGCCGCCCCCGGCGCACCGCCGGCTCCGCGATCAGCGCGAGCTCCCCGAACACCGCCCCGAAATTGGCCAGCTGTGCCCGCAGGAAGTCGAACGGCGCCCCGTCGGCCAGGTTCGCCGCGTACAGCCCGCCCGGCCGCACCACCCGAGCCGCCGCCCGCGCGTACTCCACCGACGTCAGCTGCGCCGGCACCCGCGAGCCCCCGAACACGTCGGCCACCACCACGTCCGCGCTGTCCGCCGGCGCCGCCTCCAGCCAGGCCCGGGCGTCAGCGGTGTGCACGGTGATTCCCGATCCCTCCGGCAGCGGGAGGTGCTCCGCGACCAGCTCCACCAGGCCCGCGTCGAACTCGACGACCGCCTGCCGTGAGCCGGCCCGCGTCGCCGCCGCATACCGCGGCAGCGTGAGCGCGCCGCCGCCCAGGTGCAGCAGGTCCAGCGCGCGCCCCGGCTCCGCCGCGCAGTCCAGGACGTGCGCGAGCCGTTGCGCGTACTCGAACTCCAGGTGCTCCGGCTCGTCCAGGTCCACGTACGACTGCGGCGCCCCGTCGACGGTCAGCAGCCAGGCCCGCTCCCGGTCCACATCCGGCATCAGCTTGGCGGTGCCCTGGCCCACTTCCCGGATCACCGGGATCTGTTCGTCGCTCACCCCACCATTGTCGGGCCGTCTCCCAGCCCGACCGGCCCGACCAGCCCTATCGGTCCTGCCGGCCGACCGCCCTACCGGCCCGACCAGAGCACAGCCGCCTCGGCCGCGTGCTCCGCGGCCTGCGCCAGACCCGCCCGCGCCGCCGGGCCGCGCCGGGCGGGGTCGAGGACATTGCGTCCGAAGGCCCTGCGGGCCACGGCCGACGGGCTGATCAGCAGCACCCGCGCCCCCGCCTTCCGCAGCGTGGCGGCCTGCGCGGACGGCGAGGGGACAAGCCCGGAGCCCAGCGTGATGGGGGCGATGATCACCACGCGGGCGTAGCCCTCGGCCAGATCCGCGTTGGTGGCGGAGCGGATGCCGCCGTCGATGAACCGCCGCTCCCCGACGGTCACCGGCGGCCATACCCCCGGCACCGCGCAGCTCGCCGAGACGGCGTCGACCAGTCCGGCCCCGCTCTGCCGGTCGAAGGCGGCCGGTTCACCGCTGAGCGCGTCCACCGCGGTGACCAGGAGCCGTCGCTCGGGCCACTCGTGCGAGACCAGCCGGGCCGCCAGGACCTTGCGCCGTTCCGCCTCCGGACCCGTGTCGGCGGCCAGCGCCATGGCGCCGACCCGCCGCCGGTAGGCCATGGCGTCCCGCGAGCGCACCATCGCCACGGCGTACCGCGCGACCAGCCCCGCGCCCAACTTCGCCGCGCTCTCCCCGGCCGGGTCGCCGAGCTGGCGCTCGTACAGCTGCTGCGGAGTGAGCAGTCCGGAGGTGAGCTGGGCGCCGACCACGGAACCCGCCGAGGTGCCGACGACGAGGTCGGCGGTGGTGAGGTCCACGCCGGCGCGGGCGAGGCCGTAAAGGATCCCGCACTCCCAGCCGACGCCGGTCAGTCCCCCGCCGCCGAGTACCAGTGCCGTGTCGCCGGCCATCCGCCCGCCCCTCTTCGTACGCCTGTGGTGACGGCAGTCTGACGCAGCGGGCCCGCCGTCACCACAGAGGGGCCTCGCCCGCCCCGGACCCGGACGGAACGGCCGGGAACGGCCGGGAACGGCCGGGATCAGCGGGGATCCGATGCGGCCGGCCCGCCCCCGGGCCCTCGCCCGGATCTCCGCGCGCTGAGAGGTCCTTGAGCGCTTCGCCCCGAGAGCGGGGCGCGGCGCGAGCGCCGCTCAGTCCGCCTCCGTCGGCCGGGGAGTGTCTTTCGTCACTGCCTTCGACCGTTCCCGCCGCCGCGGGGCGGGGATGCCGCGGAAAGGCGCGACGTCCTTCGTGTACGCGGCCATGGCCCGGGCCCGCAGGGGGCGCCGGCCGCTCCGTACGCCTGCGTCAACCGCTCCAGGAGGGTGTCCGCCGGCGCGCTGGGACCGGCTCCCGGGGGTCGCCGGTCGTTCGACGGCATGAGGCCCGGATTACGGCGCGGCGCCGCACACGTCGGCTACGCTCCCGGGATGTCCCTCCTCCTCGCGCCGTGGACCCGGCTGTCGCTCCTCGTCGTGCTGCTCGTGGCGGCCGGCGTGTGCGTGCTGCTGTACGAGCCCCAGCGCGTCCTCTCGGAGGGCTGGCCCCCGGGGCTCCCGGTGGGTACGGCGGTGCTGATGTTCGCCGTCGCATACGGGGTGTGCTCTGCGGCCTTCGTGCCGCGCCCCCTGCTCAATCTGGCCGCGGGAGCCGTCTTCGGCACGCAGTTCGGCCTCGTCGCAGCCGTCGGCGGCACTGTTCTGGGCGCCGCCATCGCCTTCGGGCTCGGCCGCCTCATGGGCCAGGAGGCTTTGCGACCGTTTCTGCGCGGCCGCTGGCTCCAGGCGGCCGACGGCCAGCTCAGCCGGCACGGCTTCCGCTCGATGCTCGCCGTCCGGATCTTCCCCGGGGTGCCCTTCGTGGTGGCCAACTACTGCGCGGCGGTCTCCCGCTGCGGCTGGTTCCCCTTCCTCTTCGCCACGGCGATCGGCGTCGTCCCGAACACCGCGGCCTACGTGATCGCGGGAGCCAGCGCCTCCTCCCCCGGTTCCCCCGCCTTCCTCGTCTCGTTCGGTTTCATCGTGGTCTCCGTCGTGGCCGCCGGAGCGGTGGCCTGGCGCAAGCGGCACCGCCTGGCACCGCCTCGAACACGCGAAGTCCCGTACGAGCTGACGCCCCAACACCCCCCTGTGGTCAGCGGCGCCTCGCGCGGGCCCTAGCATCGGACGCGAACTGCCCGACGATCACAAGGACGAGCGCACCCCGACATGAGCTGGTTCGAATCCCTAATCCTCGGTCTCGTCCAGGGGCTTACGGAGTTCCTCCCGATCTCCTCCAGCGCGCACCTGCGGCTGACCGCGGCGTTCGCCGGCTGGCAGGACCCGGGAGCGGCCTTCACCGCCATCACCCAGATCGGCACCGAGGCTGCCGTGCTGATCTACTTCCGCAAGGACATCGCGCGGATCGTGTCCACCTGGTTCCGCTCGCTGTACACCAAGGCGCTGCGCTCCGAGCAGGACGCCAAGATGGGCTGGCTGGTGATCGTCGGCTCGATCCCGATCGGCGTCCTCGGTCTCGCCTTCACGGACGAGATCAAGGGCCCCTTCCGCGATCTGCGGCTGATCGCCACCACCCTCATCGTGATGGGCGTCGTGCTCGGCATCGCGGACCGACTGGCCGCCCGTGACGAGGTCGGCGGCCGGCACCGTGCGATCCGCGAGCGCAAGACGCTGGCGGAGCTGGGCGTCAAGGACGGTCTGATCTTCGGTCTCTGCCAGGCCATGGCCCTGGTCCCGGGCGTCTCCCGCTCCGGCGCGACGATCTCCGGCGGTCTGCTGCTGGGCTTCACGCGCGAGGCGGCGGCCCGCTACTCCTTCCTCCTCGCCATCCCGGCCGTCCTGGCCTCGGGCGCGTTCGAGATCAAGGACGTGGTCGAGGATCCCGGCCACGTCTCCTGGGGTCCGACGATCTTCGCGACGGTCATCGCCTTCGTGGTCGGGTACGTCGTCATCGCGTGGTTCATGAAGTTCATCTCCACCAAGAGCTTCATGCCCTTCGTGATCTACCGGATCCTGCTGGGCATCGCCCTGTTCATCCTGATCGGCTTGGGTGTGCTGAGCCCGCACGCCGGCGAGTCGAGCTTGTAGGCGCACGGCCGCTCACCACTTCGTGTGAAGGGGAGGCTGTTCGGGAACGTTCCCGAACAGCCTCCTCGTCGTTGTCCCTGGAGAGAGTTGAAGGCAAGCACCAGGGGGTGTCCCATGGTTCGCGTGGTGTTGGAGCGTTTTCCGGCCGGAAGTCCGAGGGGAAGCTGGCCGGCCGAGGAGTACGCCGCGCAGCGGATGCGCGAGGGCGTGCCCGCCGAGGTGGTAATGGACCTGGACAGTGACGCGTTCCTCGTCGTGGTACGGCAGCGGGAGGCGCATTCCGGTCGCTGAGGCTCGATCGCCGACCGCCCGGACGGCGCTTTTCGGCGGTTCCGGCCCGCACCACCCCTTGGCCTTCCGCCCCGGCAGCCCCACACTGACCCGATGACGCAGCGTGTGGACCTCGCGACGGTAATGGACCGGCTGGCCATCGACGAGGTGGTCACGGGGTACGCGGTGGCCGTCGACGACGGCGACTGGGCGGCGTACCGCGCCCTCTTCACTGCCGACGGGCGGGCCGACTACAGCTCGTCGGGCGGGATCGAGGGGCCGGTCGGGGAGGTCGCGGGCTGGCTGGAGGAGACCATGAAGCTCTTCCCCGTACGCCAGCACCTCGTCGTCAACCGGCTGATCCGGTTGGAAGACCTGGACGGTTCGCCCGGCGACCGTGCCGAGGTGCAGGCGGACTTCCTCAATCCGATGCGGCCGGCGAGGGACGGTCGCGACGTGACTCCCACGGCCCCCGACCTCGTCACCGCCGGGCGCTACGCCTTCACGCTCGCCCGCACCCGCGACGGCTGGCGGCTCACCCGCGTCACCGTCCACGAGAAGTGGCGGCGCACCTCCGGCTGACCTGTCCAGGCTGTTCCACCTGTTCCACCTGCTCCACCTGCTCCACACTGGAAACGGAGGCGGGCCATGGTCGCGAGGCGGAAGGGGTTGTTCCTGCGGTGGCGTGCGGCGGCCGCGGTCGGCGCCGGGGCGCTGCCCGCCCTCGCCTTCCCCGCCCCCGCCCTCTGGTGGTTCGCCTACGCGGCCCTCGTGCCCTGGATGCTGCTGCTGAGGTCGGCCCCCACCGGGCGGCGGGCGGCCTTCGAGGGCTGGCTCGGCGGAGCCGGGTTCATCGTGGCCGTCCACCACTGGCTGCTGCCGAGCCTGCACGTGTTCCTGCTGCCGGTGGCCGCGCTGCTGGCCCTGCTCTGGATCCCCTGGGCCCTGCTGGTGCGGGGGCTGCTGGGCGGGGTCCCGGCGGCCGGCCGGGCGGGGGCCGCGCTGGTCCTCGTACCGGCGGGGTGGCTGCTGTCGGAGCTGGCCCGGTCCTGGCAGGGACTGGGCGGGCCGTGGGCGCTGCTGGGGGCGAGCCAGTGGGAGGTCGCGCCCGCGCTGCGGCTGGCTTCGGTGGGCGGGGTGTGGCTGGTGAGCCTGCTGGTGGTGGCGGTGAACTGCGCGCTGGTCCTGCTGATCGCGGTGCCGACGGTGCGGGTACCGGCGGTGGGGGGCGTGGCGGTCTGTGCGGTGCTGACGGGGGCGGTGTGGCTGTGGGCGCCACGGCCCGAGGTGTCGGGTGGGCTGCGCGTGGCCGTCGTACAACCGGGCCCGGTGGCGGGCGCGGAGGGTCCCGAGCGGCGGTTCGCCGCCGGGGAACGCCTGACCAGGGAGCTGGCGGGCCGGCCGCTGGACCTGGTGGTGTGGGGCGAGAGCAGCGTCGGCGCGGACCTGGTGGCGCGCCCGGACCTGACCCGCCGGCTGGCTTCGCTGTCCGCCGAGGTCGGGGCTCCGCTGCTGGTGAATGTGGACGCGCGGCGGTCGGACCGGGCCGGGATCTACAAGAGCTCGGTGCTCATCGGCCCCGAGGGCCCGACAGGCGACCGGTACGACAAGATGCGGCTCGTGCCCTTCGGCGAGTACGTCCCCGCCCGCTCACTGCTCGGCTGGGCCACCTCGGTCGGCAAGGCGGCCGGCGAGGACCGCATGCGCGGCGCGGCGCCGGTGGTCATGGACCTGCCCGGGAGCGGACTGCGCATAGGCCCGCTGGTCTGCTTCGAGTCGGCCTTCCCCGACATGACCCGGCGCCTCACTCGCGACGGGGCCGCCCTGCTCGTCGCCCAGTCGGCGACCTCCACCTTCCAGGACAGCTGGGCACCTGCGCAGCACGCCTCCCTGGCCTCGCTCCGGGCCGCCGAGAGCGGCCGCCCCATGGTGCACGCCACTCTCACCGGCATCAGTGAGGTGTACGGCCCGTCCGGCGAGCGGATCGGCCGCCCCCTGCCCACCTCCGCGAGCACGGCGGCGGTGTACGAAGTGCCGCTCGCCGGGGGCGCGACCCTCTATGTCCGTTCCGGGGACTGGGCCGTGGCCGCGTCCCTCACCGTCCTCGCGGTGTACTGCGCCGTCCAGGGCACCCGTTCGCTCAGGAGGCCTGCTCCAGAGCCGAGCGCACCACCCGCTCGCACAGCTCGTGGGTGAGGAGCGCGTCCCGGGCGCTGACGGTCCTGCCCGCCGCGACGGACTCCAGGAAGGTGTCCACGGCCTGCTCGATGCCGCGCTGGCGGGCGACGGGTACCCAGTCCCCGCGGCGCCGCACGGTCGGCTGGCCCCTGTGGTCGATGATCTCGGCGAGGTTGACCACCTGCCGTTTGGTGTCCTGCCCGGAGACCTCCAGGATCTCCTCGGTGGAACCGGACAGCCGGTTCATGATGCCGAGCGCCGTGAAACCGGCGCCGGACATCTGGAGCACCACCTGGTGCATCAGCCCCGCGCGGACCACGGCGCGGACGTCGATGTGGTCGGCTTCTCCGGGCAGCAGGAAGCGCAGCGTGTCGACGACGTGGATGAAGTCGTCCAGCACGAAGGTGCGCGGGTCCTCCGGCAGCCCGACCCGGTTCTTCTGCATGAGGATCAGGTCGCGCGGGTGGTCGGCGCACTGCGCGTAGCCGGGCGCGTGACGGCGGTTGAAGCCCACGGCGAGCGAGACCCCGCGCTCCTCGGCCAGCTCCACCAGCCGCGCCGAGTCCGCGAGCTCGTAGGCGAGCGGCTTGTCCACGTAGGTCGGCACGCCGGCCTCCAGCAGCCGCTCGACGATCTCGGGGTGGACCGGGGTCGGAGCGTGCACGAAGGCCGCGTCGAGCCCCTCGGCGAGCAGCGAGTCCAGATCCGTGTGCCGGCGCTCCGCCGGGATGTGGTGGTAGGCGCCGACCCGCTCCAGCGTGGCGGGGGTCCGGGTCTGCAGGTGCAGCTCGACTCCCGGACGGTTGGTGAGGACGGGCAGGTACGCCTTCTGCGCGATGTCGCCGAGTCCGATGCAGCCGACCTTCACCGGGAGCCTCCAGGTTGGTTCGTTGGGGACGCCCGCAGCTTAATCCCTGGTGGCGGGGGACTCGTTCGCCGAGGATGTGGACCATGACTTCCCATGGATCCCACCGCGTCGAGCCGTCCACCACCGCCAACGAACGTGACATGCTCGACGGCTGGCTCGACTACCACCGCTCCACCCTCGCCTGGAAATGCGCCGGCCTCACCGACGGGCAGCTGCGCCTCACCCCGCTCAAGCCTTCCGAGCTGAGCCTGATGGGTCTCGTACGGCACATGGCGGAGGTGGAACGCTATTGGTTCCGGGAGATCATGCTGGGCGAGGAGCTGCCGGAGCTGTACAGCACCCGGGAGGATGTGGACGGCGACTTCCACTTCACCGACGGGGATACCTGGGCCGCGGCCGAGAAGGTGTGGCAGACCGAGGTCGAGCTGGCACGGCAGGCCGCGTCGGGCCGTTCCCTCGACCTGGTGTCGGACGCCGCCAGTCACCACCGCGGCGAGGCCTTCAGCCTGCGCTGGGTGTACACCCACATGATCGAGGAGTACGCGCGCCACAACGGCCATGCCGACCTGCTGCGCGAGCACATCGACGGAGCCACCGGCGAGTAGGCGGGGTGTCCGCCGGACACCCCGCTCCCGTCACCCGTGCGGGGTCAATATCGGCTCCGGGTTTTCGCAACGGGGTCCTCGCACAGCAGAGTTGCGCGAGTGCATCCAACCCGAACCACGACAACGCTGCTGCTCTCAGTCGCCTGTGCCGTCTCGGCTGTCTCCGGCTGTGTGAATGTGAGACCCGTCCCCGCGCAGCCCGCGGCCGCCCCCTCCTCGGGGGTGCCGCCGCGGCACGAGCCGCGTGGCGGACCGGGGGCCGGTCTGGTGGTCGTCCAGGCGCCCGCCCTGGAGGCGCTGCGGGCGGCGCCGGAGCGGCCCGACGGCCCGACGGCCTCCGCGACCGCCCGCAGGTCCGCTCCGCGCACCCCGCAGGGCTCCGCGGGCGGGCCCGATGAGGCCGCGCCGCCGGTCCAGGACATCCCGGAGCCGCCGAAGTCCGCCCCACGCGGCCCAGGGCGCCCGGAGGGCCGCCCGCACCATCCGCGGGCGGACGTGGAGGTGCCGCGCGAGCTGATGCGGGAGCTCCCGGTGCGGCCGGCCGACGTGTGCGCGCTGGGCCGCCGGCACGGTCACTGGCACCCGGACAGTCCGGAGGCCCGGATCTGCGCGGGCGTGCGGGACGGGTGACCGGCCTGCGCGACGGGTGACCGGCCTGCCGGGCGACCGTACGGCTCTCGCACCACCGGATCCCGCGGGGAGTGCGCGGAGCCCGGGGCACCCGGCCGAAGCCCCTGGACGGCCCTAGGGCGACTGTTCCGGGAACGGGCGGGGACCCCCGTCCGGTTCCGCGGCCAGCCGCCGCTCCAGCCGGGCGATGGCGGCCCGTACGCCGTTCCCGTATCCGTCGTCGGACAGTGCTCCGGTGGCCGCCCGGGCCCGCGCCAGGTGGACCCGGGCCGCCTCGGGCCGCCGCAGTTTCACGTAGTCCGCGGCCAGGCTGAGGTGCAGGGACGGGTAGAACACCCGCATCGCGAGGTGCGGCTCGTGCCGTCCCGTGCGCCCTTCCCGCGGTCGGGGGTCCTCCCCCAGCCCGTCGGCGGCGCGCAGGGCCCGCAGGTCCCAGGTCAGTTCGTCGGCGGGATCGTCCTGGGCGTCGGCCATGTAGTGCGCGAGCGTGCAGCGGTGGAGGGAATCACCCTCCTCGCCGATCTCGGACCAGATCTCACCGAGCCGGTTGCGGGCCTCCTCGCGGTCCCCGGCGTGCAGCAGGATGACCGCCTGGCCGATCCTGGTCATGACCGCGTCCTCCGACGCCTCCTGCTGCTCCGTCAACGCGGCCTCCGACTGGCTCAGCCAGACCTGCTCCGGTCTGATCATCAAAAAGCTAGCCGGAGGCACCGGCAATGGCGCCGAGGCGCGGTGGGGCGTCAGCCGAGGTCCGGGATCCGCCAGTCGATCGGCTCATGGCCCTGCGCGGCGACGGCCTCGTTGATCTGTGTGAAGGGCCGGGAGCCGAAGAACTTCTTGGCCGACAGCGGGGAGGGGTGAGCGCCCTTGACGACCACGTGCCGCTCCTCGTCGATCAGCGGGATCTTCTTCTGCGCGTAGGCGCCCCACAGCACGAAGACGGCCGGGTCGGGGCGATCGGACACCGCGCGGATCACCGCGTCGGTGAACCTCTCCCAGCCCTTGCCCTTGTGCGAGTTGGGTTCCGCCTCGCGGACGGTGAGCACCGCGTTGAGCAGCAGGACGCCCTGCCGGGCCCACGGCATCAGGTATCCGTTGTCCGGGACCGGGAGGCCGAGCTCTTCCTTCATCTCCTTGTAGATGTTGCGCAGGGAGGGCGGGACCTTGATCCCGGGTCGCACGGAGAAGCACAGGCCGTGCCCCTGGCCGGCGCCGTGGTAGGGGTCCTGGCCGAGGACCAGGACCTTCACCCGCTCGAAGGGGGTGGCCTCCAGCGCGGCGAATACCTGCTCGCGGGGCGGGTAGACCGGCCCGTTCGCCCGTTCCTTCTCGACGAACTCGGTGAGTTCTCTGAAGTAGGGCTGGTCCAGCTCCCCGCCGAGGACGGGGAGCCAGGACTCGGGCAGCATCTGGGTCACGGCGACAACCTCCGGTACAAGTTCGTTGCGACTGCTCCAGAACCTACCCGGGGCCACTGACAACGCTCCGGCCGCCCGCCTCCGAGCTGCGGTTACCAGCTGGGCTTGCGGAACAGCTCCCACATCTGCATGGCGGTCTGCGGGTCCAGCGCCCGCTCGGTGCCGGCGATGTCCTCACGCGCGGCGACGTACAGCTTGCCCTGCCACAGCGGCAGGAGCCGGACGTCCTCGGCGAAGATCTGCTGGGCCCGCTCGAACTGCTGGATGCCGGCCGAGCGGTCGCCCTCGCGGCGTGACTTGGGCAGCAGGTCGGTCAGGACCTCGGCGGGCTCGTACGGGGTACCGACCGCGTTCTCCTTGCCGACGAACGGCGCGATGAAGTTGTCCGGGTCCGGGAAGTCGGGGAACCAGCCACGGCCGAAGACCGGGTACTCGCCGTTCTTGTAGCCCTCCTGGAAGACCTTCCAGGGCTGGCCGCGCAGGGTGATCTTGAAGAGCCCGCTCTCGTCCAGCTGGCGCTTGAGCTCGGTGAACTCGTCGGCCGTGGAGGCGCCGTACCGGTCGGTGGTGTACCAGAACGTCAGCTCCACGGGCTGGTTGATCCCGGCGTCCTTGAGGATCTTCTTGGCCTTGCCGAGGTCCGGGTTGCCGTACTTGTCGTAGAACGGCGTCTTGTGGCCGACGACGCCCTTGGGAACCATCGAGAAGAGGGGCTCGGCGGTGCCCTGGTAGACCTTGGACACGAGCGCGCCGCGGTCGATGACCTGTGCGATGGCCTGGCGCACCGGAAGCTTGTTGACCTGCGGGTCCTTGGGGTTGAAGACCAGGTAGCGGATCTCCGCGCCGACGTTCTCGACGACCTGGACGCCCTGGTCGTGGGAGGCGGGGGTCTGGAGGTCCTTGATCTCCGGGGCGGACAGGCCTCGGTAGGTGGCGTCGATCTCCTTGGCCTTCAGGGCCGCGACCATCTTGGTCGATTCCTTGTAGTAACGGATGGTCACTCCGCTGTTACGGCGGTTGGCGAAGCCGGCGTAGCTCGGATTGCTGCCGAGGACCGCCTCGCCGCCCTCCTCGTACGACTCGAGGACGTACGGGCCGGAGCCGGTGACCTTGGCGTCCGCGCGCACCTTGTCGGCCGGGTAGTCCTTGGGCGCGACCAGCGAGGCGGCGGGCGAGCCGAGGACGTACGGGAAGGTGGCGTCGGGGGTCTTCAGGTGGAAGACGACCGTCAGCGGGTCCGGGGCCTCGATCTTCTCGAGGGTGCCGAAGAGGTCCTTGGGTCCGAGCTTGTCGCCGATGGTTCGGATCCGGTCCAGGGAGTGCTTGACGGCCTTGGAGTCGAGCGGCTCGCCGTTGGAGAATTTCAGGCCCTTGCGCAGGGTGCACCGGTACGACTCGTTCGCGGAGTCCGTGAACTCGCAGCTCTGGGCGGCGTCCGGCTGGGGCTTGGTGGCGCCCGTGGGGAAGGCCAGCAGAGTCTGGTAGACGTTCCGGTAGAGCTCCCAGGAGCCGTCCCAGGCCGCCGCGGGATCGAGGGTGCTCGGCGCGCTCGTCGTGCCGACGACGATCCTCTTCGCGTCGTCGCCGCTGTCGTCCGAAAGCATGCCGCATCCGGCGAGCAGGGATATGGACGCAAGGGCCGCAGTGATCTGCAGGCATCTGGTCCGGTTGAACACGTGCACGCTCCTCGTTCAGCCAGGGGTGCGGCAGACCCTACCGCAGTGCCCCACGAATCCAATGACCAGGTTTCGTGGGGCACTTGACCGGTTCCGTGCATATTCGGTATGCATTTACCTCCCTTTGGGAGGCAAATGTGTCCGATTATCGGTCAATGCACTCCGGCATTGAGGAACATTCCTCCGTCGATGACCAGAGTCTGCCCCGTGATCCATTCCGCTTGTGGAGAAGTCAGGAAGGCCGCAGCCCCTCCGATGTCCCGCGGAACCCCGAGCCGACCGAGCGGATAGGCCGCCGCGGCCTCCTGCTCCCGGCCCTCGTAGAGCGCCTGCGCGAATTTGGTCTTGACCACCGCGGGGGCGATCGCGTTGACCCTGACCCCCGGTGCCATCTCGTGGGCGAGCTGGAGGGTGAGGTTGACCATGGCGGCCTTGCTCATACCGTAGGCGCCGATGAACGGCGAGGCGGAGATGCCGGCGATGGAGGCGATGTTCACGATCGCGCCGCCGTTGTCCTTCTGCCAGGCGTGCCAGGTCCGCTGGGCGAAACCGAGCGCCGAGATCACATTGGTCTCGAAGACCTTCCGCGCGACGCCGAGGTCCAGGTCGGCGATCGGGCCGAAGACCGGGTTGGTGCCCGCGTTGTTCACCAGGAAGTCGACGCGCCCGAAGGCCTCCATCGTGCGCTCGACCGCGACGGCCTGGTGGGCCTCGTCGTGCGCCTTGCCGGCGACACCGATCACCCGGTCGGCGCCGAGCCGCTCGACGGCCTCCTTGAGGGCGTCCTCGCTGCGGCCGGTGATGCAGAGCCGGTCGCCCCGGGCGACCAGCGCCTCGGCGATGCCGTAGCCGATGCCCCGGCTCGCCCCGGTGATCAGCGCGACCTTGCCGCTGTCGGCGCGGCCGTTCTCACTGCTGCTGTACGTCATGACGTACGCCCTGCCTCTCGTCAGTTGAGCGGGCCGCCGGCCACGTACATGACCTGGCCGGAGACGAAGCCGGCGGCCTCGCCCGTGAAGAAGGCGATGGCGTTGGCGATGTCGTCCGGGCGGCCGACGCGCTGGACCGGGATCTGCGTGGCCGCGGCCGCCTGGAACTCCTCGAAGCCCATACCGACACGGGCGGCCGTCTGGGCCGTCATCTCGGTGACGATGAAGCCGGGGGCGACGGCGTTCGCGGTGACGCCGAACTTGCCGAGCTCGATGGCCAGGGTCTTCGTGAAGCCCTGCAGGCCGGCCTTGGCGGCGGAGTAGTTGGCCTGACCCCGGTTGCCGAGGGCCGAGCTGCTGGAGAGGTTCACGATGCGGCCGAACTTGGCCTCGACCATGTACTTCTGGCAGGCCTTCGCCATCAGGAAGGCACCGCGCAGGTGCACGTTCATGACCGTGTCCCAGTCGGTTTCGCTCATCTTGAACAGCAGGTTGTCGCGCAGCACGCCCGCGTTGTTGACCAGGATGGTCGGAGCGCCGAGCGTGCTCAGGACGCGCTCGACGGCCGCCTCCACCTGCGCGCCGTCGGAGACGTCGCAGCCGACCGCCAGGGCCTTGCCACCGGCCGCCGTGATCGCCTCCACGGTGTCCTTGCAGGCCGCCTCGTCGAGGTCGAGTACGGCGACCGCCCGTCCCTCGGCGGCCAGGCGTACGGCGGTGGCCGCGCCGATGCCCCGGGCCGCCCCGGTCACGATCGCGACGCGCTGCTCGGTGGTGGACATGCTGGATCTCCTCGCCCTTGAGAGGCGGCCGCCCAGAGATGAGCAACCGCTTAGTAGCTTCAGCTGAGGAGACGCTAGGAGCCCTGGCACCCGGTGTCAACGGCAGGCATGCCCCGCCCCGCCGGAGTTGAGGCGCGCGGCCGATGGCCGAGCTCTCCCGTCACGGGACCCACCGGAGGCTCCGGGCAGGGCCGGGCCCGCGCAGGGGCCAGGCCGTGGCGCGCGGGGCTCGGCCGTGGCCTAGCGGACCAGCAGGTCCAGCAGCCGTTCCAGTTCGGCCTCCGGGTCGGCCGTCAGGCCGGTGTGTACCGGCCCGGGCTGGACGACCGTGCTGCGCGGGGCGATCAGCCAGCGGAACCGGCGGCCCGCGTCGTCTCCCGCCGCCTGGCCCGCCCGCTCCCCGCCGCGGCACACGCCCTCGACCCCGCGCAGGGCGGCCCGTACCCCGGCCACGTCGGCCTCGGGGTCCAGGGCGAGGAGTTTGGCCTCGTCGAGGTGGGTGCGCGCGGCGACGTAGGAACGCCCCCGGCAGTAGACGATCACGCCGGCGTTGAAACACTCGCCGCGTTCCATCCGCGGCACCACGCGCACCAGCGCGTACTCGAACACGTCCCGCTTGGTCACTCGCCGTCGCTCTTCTTCTGGTGGGTCTTGTGCGTCTTGTGGGGCCATTCGGTCAGGTGGTCGGTGAGCCAGCCGGGCGGACCCGCCGGGGCCTTCACCTCCGCCTCCAACGAGATCCGCTCGTGGATCGTGGCCGCCCGTGGCAGCAGCGCCTCCACGTACGCGCGGCGCAGGGCGTCGGTGGAGTCGAATCCGGGCTCGTCGACCAGCCACTCGTCCGGGACATCGGCGGCGACCTCGGTGAGCAGCTCCTCGGTGACGCGGGGCGCGAGCTCGGCGGCGGCGGCCGCGATGTCCGGGCCCACGGGGGCCAGTACGTGGTCCGAGGCGTTGTACGGCTTGGCGGCCGCGGCCCGGGCCGTGGGCCAGTTGTGGTGCCAGATCATGGTGGCGCCGTGGTCAATGAGCCACACGTCACCGTGCCAGACCAGCATGTTCGGGTTGCGCCAGGACCGGTCGACGTTGTTGATCAGGGCGTCGAACCACACCACGCGCCCCGCCTCGACCGGATCCACCCGGTACGCGAGCGGGTCGAAGCCGATCGAGCCGGGCAGGTAGTCCATGCCCAGGTTCAGGCCGCCGCTGGCCTTGAGCAGCTCCTGCACCTCCTGGTCGGGCTCGCCGAGCCCGATGACGGGGTCGAGCTGCATCTGCACCAGCCGCGGGACCCGCAGGCCCAGCCGCTGGGCCAGGCGCCCGCAGATGACCTCGGCGACCAGGGTCTTGCGTCCCTGGCCGGCTCCGGTGAATTTCATGACGTAGGTCCCGAGGTCGTCGGCCTCGACGATTCCCGGGAGCGAGCCGCCCTCACGCAAGGGCGTGACGTAGCGGGTCGCGATCACTTCGGACAGCATCCGCCCAGGTTACGGGGGTCAGTGCGCGGGAGCCCACCGCACGAGCAGAGCTTCGGCCGTGGTGATGGCCGCGACCAGCGCGAGGCAGTTGCGGATCACCTCGGCGGTGCAGGAGGCGGGCACCCCGGCGATGGCGTCCGCGGGGACGACGACCTGGTAGCCGAGGTTCACGGCGTCGAAGACGGTGTTGGGGATCGCGATGTTGGAGGAGACGCCGGTGACGACGAGGGTGCGGATGCCGAGGTTGCGCAGCAGGGCGTCCAGATCGGTGCCGGCCATCGGGGAGAGCCCGTGCAGCCGGCGCACCACCAGGTCCTGTTCGGCCACGACGATCGGGGCCGCGACCTCCACCGCACTGCTCCCGGACAGCTGCCGCACGGGCAGCTTCCCGGCGGCCCGGAACAGGCGCGCGTTGGTGTTGGCCCCGAGCCCGTCCGGTCGCCGTTCGGCGACCGCGTGGAGCACCTGTACGCCGGCTCCGCGCGCGGCGTCGACCAGTGCCGCGACGCGGTCCAGCATCCCGGAGTCCCGGGCCTCCTTCGCGAGTTCCGGAAGCGCGCTCTCCACGCCGACGACGCCGTTTTGGCACTCGACGGTGAGCAGCGCCGTGGTGGCGGGATCGAATTCCGGCATGGCTCCCCCTGGCGTGGCGGCGGAAGAGCGCTCATGATTCCTGACACATAGTCAGATGTGAAGGGGTGCGGGACACATGGAGCAGACTCAGCGGCGGGGCCGCCGCATCATGATGACCGACGCGGAAGTGGACGCCTTCCTGCGCGAGCAGCGGACCTGCCGGGTCGCGACGGTCTCCCCGGACGGGCGGCCGCATGTGGGCGCCCTGTGGTTCGCCTGGGACGGCGGCTCGCTGTGGCTGTACTCGATCACACGCAGCCGGCGCTGGTCCGACCTGCGCGAGGACCCGCGGATCTCGGTGGTCGTGGACGCGGGCGAGTCGTACGACGAACTGCGCGGCGTGGAACTGTCCGGCAGCGCCGTCTTCGTCGGCGAGGCACCGCGCACGGGCGAGCCGTGCCCGGAACTGGCGGAGGCGGAGCGGATCTTCCCGGTCAAGAACTTCGGCATCGAGGAGATGCCGCACGACGGACGGCACGCGTGGATCCGGCTCACCCCGGAGTCGGTCGTCTCATGGGACTTCCGCAAGCTCTAGACGCCCACTCCTGGATACCCGCTCGGAAAGCGACCCGCCTAGGCCTGTACGGAGGCCGCCTGGCGCAGCGCCTGGACGGCGGCCCGGATCGAGGGGCGGCGGTCGGCGTCCGCGCGCCAGACGGCGTACACGTGGCGGCGTACGGTGTCGCAGACCGGCAGCAGCCGGACCCCCGCCGGCACGGGCCCGCGGCCCAGCCTCGGCGCCACGCACACCCCGAGCCCGGCCTCCACGAACGCCAGCTGGGTGTGGTGCTCCTCGGCGACGTGGGCGATGCGCGGCTCGATTCCGGTGCCGCGCAGGGTGAAGACCAGCCACTCGTGGCAGAACTGGCCCTCGCTCCAGGAGATCCACTCGTCGTCCGCGAATTCGGAGAGCGAGATCGGGCCGCGGCGGTCGGCCAGCGGGTGGCCGGCCGGCACCGCGATGTCGACGGAGTCGTCCAGCAGGTGCGTGCGGGTGAGTTCGGCGGGAACCGGCATCCGCTTGTTGTGCCAGTCGATGGCCAGAGCCAGGTCGAGATCGCCGCGCACGACCGCGGCCATGCTCTCCGCCGGTTCCTTCTCGCACACCGTGGCCCGCAGCTCGGGGTGGTCCGCCCGCAGCGCTGCCACGGCCCGCGGCAGCAGTCCGCGCATGGCGGTCGGGAAGGCGCCGATCCGCAACTCGCCGACGGCGCATCCCCGCTGAGCCTCGACATCGGCCTGGGCCAGCTCCACCTGGGAGATGATCCGCGCCGCGTGGTCGGCGAGCAGCCGCCCGGCGTCCGTGAGCCGGACGCCGCGCCCGTTCTTGGCCAGCAGCGGCTGGCCGACCTCGCGCTCCAGCTTGGCCAACTGCTGGGAGACGGCGGAGGTGGTGACGTGGAGCCCGTCGGCCGCGCCGCCGACCGAGCCGTGTCGGGCGAGGGCGTCGAGGGTGCGCAGGCGGTCCAGGTTCAACATGTAAGTGATGCTACGTCTTCTCCCCCAGAAGATCTCGCTTGTCCTACGAAGTTGATACGAGCACAGTGAGCCCATGAGCGCACCAACTGCCCCCCGGCCGACCCTTTCCACCCCTTCCGCCCCTTCCGCCGCCTCCGCCACCCCCTCCGCCACGGCCACCTCCCCGGCCACGGCCTCCCGTCCGCCGGCCCGCCGGGGCGGCCGCCTGGACTGGCGCATCCGCTTCGCGATCCTGTCGGTGGTCTGGGGCTTCAGCTTCCTGCTGATCAAGGTGGGCACGGAGGCCTACGCGCCCTTCCAAGTGGCGCTCGGCCGGGTCCTGTTCGGTGCGCTCGCCCTGCTGGCCGTGCTGCTGGTCCGCCGCGAGCCGCTCCCCCGCGGGCTGCGGACCTGGGGTCACCTCTCGGTGGCGGCGCTCCTGCTCAACACCGCCCCGTTCTCCCTGTTCGCGTACGCGGAGCTGACCATCCCGTCCAGCCTGGCCGGGATCTGCAACGCCACCTCACCGCTGTGGGGCATGGCGCTGTCGATGGTCGCGCTGTCGGAGGACCGCCCCACGCGCCGCCGTGTCGCCGGCCTGGGCCTGGGCTTCCTCGGGGTCCTCACCGTCCTCGGCGCCTGGCAGGGCTTCTCCGGCGTCGACGGCAAGGGCACCGCGCTCGCCCTGCTGGCCTCGCTCTGCTACCCCGTCGGCTGGATCTACGTCCGGCGCACGCTGGCCGCCACCCCCGGCTCTCCAGTGGCCCTGACCGGGGCGCAGCTCCTGATCTCCACCCTCCAGCTGACCGTGTTCAGCGCCCTGTTCACCTCGGCGCCCACGTCCATCCCCCTCTGGCCCACCCTGTCGGTGATCGCCCTCGGCGCCCTGGGCACGGGCATGGCCCTGCAGATGCAGTACGGCCTGGTGACGGAAGTCGGCCCCACCACCGCCCAGATGGTCACCTACTTCATCCCGGTCATCGCCACCACGGCGGGCGTCCTGGTCCTGGGCGAGCAGCTGCACTGGAACACCCCGGTGGGCGCGGCGATCGTCCTGGCGGGAGCGGCGCTCACCCAGACCCGCCCCGGGCCCCGCGAGCCCGCCTGACCACGCCGGAGCCCCCCGGCACAGCCCCGCCGACGTGTGTGGCCCGGCTCCGGACGGCGCTCCGATCGTCCAGCCCCGCAGGCGATTGAGGCGCGAGGTCCGATGGCGGTGTCCCCGGCACCACGGAGCGGGGCCCGCCGTCAGTCGTAGCGCACCCCCGGCACGCCCGGCCGCACCGCCGCCGCCACCGCGTCCGCCAGCCCCGCCACCTCGGCAACCGCCACCTGCGACACCGTCAACCGCACGCCCGGCGGGGACTCCACCCGAAACCGGGCCCCGCCCGCCACCGCCCACCCCGCGGCCAGCAGCCTCGTCACCACCGCCGTCTCATCGGCGACCGGCACCCACACGTTCATCCCGCTCCGGCCGTGCGCCCGCACCCCCCGCTCCCGCAAGGCCGCGACCAGCCCGTCCCGCCGGGCCCCGTACGAGCCGGCCACCGCCGTCTGGTCCACCGCGTCGGAGGTCCACAGCTCCACCACCGCGTACTGGAGCAGCCGGCTCACCCACCCCGGCCCCAGCCGCTGCCGCCCCCGCACCCGGTCCAGCGTCACCGCGTCGCCCGTGAGCACCGCCAGCCGCAGGTCCGGCCCGTACGCCTTCGCCGTGGAGCGGACCAGCGCCCAGTGCCGGGTCACACCGCCCAGCGGCTGCAACGGAAGATCCACGATGCCGTGACCGTGGTCGTCGTCGATCACGAGCACCTCGGGGTACCGGGCCAGCAGTGACCGCAACTCCCCCGCCCGAGCCGCACTGACGGCCGCCCCGGTCGGGTTCTGCGCCCGCGCGGTCACCACCAGCGCCCGCGCCCCCGCCTCCAGGGCCCGCGCCACCGCTTCGGGTTCCGGCCCGTCGTCGTCCACCGCCACCGGCAGCACGCGCAGCCCCAGCGCCGGGATCAGGTCCAGCACACTGCCCCAGCCCGGATCCTCGACCGCCACCGCGTCGCCCGGCCGCAGATGCGCGGACAGCACCCGCTCGATGCCGTCCAGCGCTCCCGAAGTCACCGCCACCGGCCCGGCCGGCACCCCGTCCGCCTCCAGGTCGGCCCGGGCGAGGCGGGCCAGCTCCGGCGCCACGGGGTCCTCCCCGTAGAGCGTCGGCGCCTGCGCGTACCGCCGGGCGGCCGCGGCCAGCGCCCCGTCCAGCGCGGGGAGCAGTGACACATCCGGATTGCCCGCCGCGAGGTCCCGTACGCCGGACGGCACCGCCATCCGCTGGGCGTCGCGCGGCGCGCTCGACGGGCGGGCCCGCACCCGGCTGCCGCGCCGCCCGTCGGTCTCGATGACCCCCCGCTCCCGCAGCGTCCGGTAGGCGGCGGCCACGGTGTTGGGGTTCACCCCCAGCGCGCCGGCCAGCTCCCGCATCGGAGGCAACAGCGCTCCGGGCGCCAGCGCGCCCGTTCCGACGCCGGCCTCGACGCTGGCCGCGATATCCGATGCGCGCCGCCCTGTGATTCGATAGTCTCCTAGCACAAAGCCAAGTATGCACTAGTGCAATGGAGACCGCACCATGACCACCTCGCCCGCCGTGCCGACCACGGAGACGACCAGCGCCTACGAGCCCACCGCCCGCACGGTCCCCAGCCGCTCCCGGGACCGGGCGCGCTACGACCGCGAGACGGTCCACTCGATACTCGACCAGGCCTACGTCTGCCACCTCGGCTTCATCCGCGACGGCGCGCCGGTGGTCCTGCCCACCCTGTTCGGCCGGGTCGGCGAGGCCCTCTACCTCCACGGTTCCACGGGCTCCCGCCCGCTGCTCGCCGCCGGCAAGGCCGACCCGGGCCTCCCCGTCTGCGTGACCGTGACCCATGTCGACGGCCTGGTGCTGGCCCGCTCGGCCTTCCACCACTCGCTCAACTACCGGTCGGTCGTCGTCCACGGCACGGCCTACCAGGTCACCGACGAGGCCGAGCGCCGCCTCGCACTGGACGCGCTGGTCGACCAGGTCGTCCCGGGCCGCTCCGCCGACTCCCGGCCCCCCAGCGCCAAGGAACTCGCCGCCACGGCGGTGATCCGCCTGGACCTGACCGAGGTGTCCGCGAAGCTCCGTACCGGAGGACCGAACGACGATGCCGAGGACCTGGACCTGCCCTACTGGTCGGGCGTGGTCCCGGTCGCGCCGACGTACGGGACTCCCGTGCCCGCCGCGGACCTGGCCCCCGGCATCGCCACCCCGGATTACCTCGCGGCGCTCTGAGTCAGCGCCTCACGCGCGCGGGCGGGCCGGACCACCGGCCCGCCCGCCGGCCGGCGGGACTCCGCCGCGATCAGGGCGCCCACCGCCGTCAGCAGCAGTACGGTACCCACCACCACGGCGCCGGTCAGCCGCTCACCCAGCACCAGGACGGCGATCGCCGCGGCGCTCACCGGTTCGATGAGCATGACCACGGACACGGTCGCGGCCCGCACGGCGGCGGCCCCGGTGAAGTAGAGCGCGTACGCCAGGGCCGTCGGCACGGTGGCGATGTACACCAGCAGCCACAGCACCCGCGCCAGCTCGGCGGTGTGCGGCAGCAGCCCCTCCACGGCGGCGAGCGGCAGCAGGCACACCGTGCCCACCCCGACCGACCAGGCCGTGGTGACCAGCGGATCCCCACCCGCTCCGCGCCGGCCGAGCCACCGGGCCCGCAGGGTCATCGCCGCGTACCCGAGGGCCGACAGCAGCGCCCAGCCGACGCCGAGCGGCCGCACCTCGCCGCCTCCGCTGCCCAGGACCAGTACGGCCAGCCCCGCGAGGGCTCCGACGACGGCGGCGACCCCACCCCGGCCGAGCCGCTCGCCCATCCAGTACCGGGCTCCGAGCGCGATCAGCACGGGCCCGGCTCCGAGGGTGACCACGGTGCCGACCGCGAGGCCGGTCTCGCGCACGGCGGCGAAGTACGCCGCCTGGAAAAGGGTGAACAACAGCCCCGTTCCGATCAGGGAGCCCGTCGACGGCCGCGTCCGCCGCGGGGCGCGGTGGCCGGGCCGGCGGACGGCGAGCACCCCCAACAGCACCGCGAGCCCGCCCGCGCACCGCCAGAACGACAGGGCGAGGGGGCCGAGGTCACTGGCCAGGAAGAGGAGTGAGGCGGCCGCTCCGGCGGTGCCCCAGGCAACTCCGGCGACGATGAGGTACAGCAAACTGCGCCCGGCAGCGGGCGAATGGTTCGACACGAGAGGTCTCCGCGCATGCGTGAAGGATGAGAGAAGCAGGTCATCGCTTCGCGGGCAGCGCGGACCCGCCCGGGAACTCCCGGGCCGGGATCACGTTCGTGGATTTGCCGCCCGCGCTCAGGCGGCGGGAGGCGGAAGCACGGTCGAAGGCATGAGCCGTAGCTTAGGCGCCCGTCGTCTCGCGGTCCAGCGCGGCCGGATCCGCCGGAGCCTGCTTGCCGGGCCGGGACGACTGCGCGATGAAGGCGCCGCCCAGGACCAGCGCTCCGCCCACGATCTGCCAGGTCGACAGGTGCTCGCCGAGCAGCACCCAGGCCAGCACGGTCGCGACGACCGCCTCCAGACAGGCCACCACGCCCGCGACCTGCGGCGAGAGCCTGCGCACCGAGACCACACCGGTCAGGTAGGCGAAGACGGTCGCGACGAGCACCACCCAGCCGAGCAGCGCCAGGGCCGGCACCATCGTGTCGCCCACCGCTGCCTGCCCGCCGAGCACCTGCCAGTCCATCTCCCACGGCCGGGCGATCACCGTCATCACCAGAGTGCCGACGAGCATGCCGTACGCGATCACCCCGAGCGGATCGGGTACGTCCTCGCCGTCGGCGCCCTGGTCGGCGAAGACGAAGTAGAAGGCCTGACAGCAGGCCGCGGCGAGCCCGAGGAGCACCCCGAGCGGATCCAGGCTCAGCCCGGCCCAGATCTGGACCACGCAGGCCAGGCCGACGACGGCCACCGCCGCACCGGCCGCGGCCGCCCGCGTCACCGGCTTGCGCTGGACGAAGCGGATCCAGCCGAGCAGCAGCGCCGGCCCCAGATACTCCAGCAGCAGGGCCACCCCGACCGGGATCCGGGACAGGGAGGCGAAGTAGAAGGCCTGCACGCCCGCGACGGCGACCAGTCCGAAGCCGGCGAGCAGCGCGGGCTTGCGGCGTACGAGGTCGCGGTGGCGCCAGGCCAGCGGGGACAGCACGAGCGCTGCCCCGGCCACCCTGAGCCAGACCATGTGGAGGGGGTCCAGACCCGCCTCGATCAGCGGCTTGGCCGCCACTCCGGAACCACCGAACGCGAACGCCGAGACGAGGGCGAGGCCCAGTCCGGCATGTCTCCCTGACGCTTGCATCGGGCCATCATGGCAGGGCCGGTCAGCACCGTCGCAAGCGTGACACCTGTTGAGACAGAGCTGATATGCGACCCGCGCGCTTCCCGTGCGCGACGGGCGCACGAGGGTGCGTGACGGGTGCGCGGCCGCGTCGGCCACTCGATATCTGATAGGTCGTCAGTCTTGAATGTTCCGACGCCGGGGGCTACCTTCCGCCGCACGTACCCGACGAGAAGGGGTGGTCGCATGGCCGAAGTCACCGCGGAATCACGCATCGAGGCGTCCGCCGCGAAGCTCTGGTCCCAGCTGACCGACTGGGACGCGTACGGCCAGTGGAGCACGACCCACACCAGCTTCCCCCAGGGCGGCCCCGAGACCCTCGCGGTCGGATCCACCTTCGCCGAGAACATGAAGATGATGGGCTTCCCGGCCGAGGTCGTCTGGACCGTCTCGGAATTGGAGGACGAACACCTCTTCGCCGTCACCGGCAAGGGTCCGATGGGCGTGGCCGTCCTCACCCGGTACACGCTGGTCCCGGACGGCGAGGCCACCACGGTCCGCATCGACGGCGAGTTCACGGGAGCAGCCGTCTCCCTGATGGCGGGCAAGCTCAAGGACTCGGCCACGGCCGCACTGAACGAATCACTCCGCAAGCTGGCCGGCCTGGTCGCCTGACCTCGTCTGACCTCGTCTGACCTCGCCTGACCTCGCCTGACCTCGCCGGACCCGTCCATACCGCTCGGTCCGCCACGGCCGCCGTGCCCGCCGAAGGGGCGGGCCGAAAGCGGCCAGGCCAGATACCCCGGATTGGCCTTTGTCCGTGATCAAGAACCGCCCTACGGTCGGGCCATGCGCATCCGAATCGTCGACGCCTTCACCGACCGCCCGTTCCAGGGGAACCCCGCGGGAGTCCTGCTCCTCGACGGCGGATTCCCCCCGGACGCCTGGCTCCAGCAGGTCGCGGCCGAGGTCAATCTGTCCGAAACCGCCTTCGCCCACCCCCTGCCGCCCGGCGGGGACGCCGACTGGGCGCTGCGCTGGTTCACCCCGGCCGCCGAGGTCGACATGTGCGGCCACGCCACGCTCGCCACCGCCCACGTCCTGGCGACCAGCGGCCTCGCCCCGGGGCCGATCCGCTTCACCGCGCGCTGCGGCGTCCTCAAGGCCGAGACCGCCGAGGACGGCACGATCACGATGGACTTCCCGACGTCCTCGCTGACCCCCGTCGACACGCCGGCCGCGGTGGAACACGCCCTCGGCGGCGTCCCCGTCCTCTCCGCACACGACACCTCCGCGCACATCGGCGATCTCGTGATCGAGCTCGCCGACGAGCGGACCGTCCGTGAACTGAACCCGGATCTCGCCGCCCTGCGCGCCTTCGCCCGGCGCGGGGTCATCGTCACGGCGGCCGCCGAGGACCCCTCCCGCGGATACGACTTCGTCTCCCGCGGCTTCTTCCCGGTCTTCGGAATCGACGAGGACCCGGTCACCGGCAGCGCCCACACCGCGCTCGCCCCGTTCTGGGCCGAGCGCCTGGGCCGCACCGAGCTGACCGGACTCCAGGGCGGAGCCCGTCAGGGGCTGGTACGGGTCACCCTGGCGGGCGACCGGACGCTGCTGAGCGGACACGCGGTCACCGTCCTCGACGGCGAGCTGCTCACCGCCCCCTGATCCCCGGGCGGGCGGCGCCACGGAGGGAGCTCCGGTCCGTCACGGCGTCGGGAGCCAGCCCACCTTGCCCGCGAGCAGCGCGTACCCGCCGAAGGCCACGATGTCGAGCAGCGCGTGCGCGACGACGAGCGGTCCCACCCGGCCCCACCGGCGGTAGGCCAGCACGAAGACGACGCCCATCACCACATTGCCGATGAAGCCGCCGATGCCCTGGTAGAGGTGGTAGGACCCGCGCAGCACCGAGCTGGCCAGCAGCGCGGCCATCGGCGACCAGCCCAGCTGGTCCAGCCTGCGCAGCAGGTAGGCCAGCACGATGACCTCCTCCACGATGGAGTTCTGCAGCGCGGAGAGGATCAGTACGGGGAACTTCCACCACACGTCGGGCAGCGCCTCCGGCACCACCGTGAGGTTGAATCCGGCGGCCCGCGCCCCCAGGTAGAACGCCAGCCCCGCGCTCCCGATCCCGGCCGCGACCAGCGCCCCCCGGCCCAGGTCCCAGCCGGGCCGGGTGCGGTCGAAGCCCAGCACCCGCAGGCCCGGCGCACCCTCGCGGGTCAGCAGGTGCGCGACGAGCAGGACGGGAACCAGCGCGGTGGCGATGCCGAACAGCTGCCAGGCCAGGTCCAGCCAGGGCCGGCCCGGGGCGTACGAGCCGTTGAGCGTGGCGGCCTGGTCCTTGAGGCCGCCCGGCTTGGTGAGCGAACCGATGAAGCTGATCAGCGCCGAGACCCCGCTCGCGCCCAGCGACAGCGCCAGTACGAGCAGGGTCTCGGTGCGCAGCACACCCCGCCGCCCGTCCTTCCGCAACTCCCCCGCCACCGGCTCCGGCTCCACCCGCACGCCCCGCTCCGTCCCGCCGTCCCGCTCCGACCACCCCATACTGCCTCCTCGGCGGGCCGGGGAGGGGACTAGGCCGTCTCTTACGGATCTTGCCGGGCCCGCGTTGCCCGGCACCGCACCTCGCTGTGTTGTCGGAAGCGCCCCAGTACGTCCAGTACAAGGACGCTCCTCCGCCTTGCGATGCACGGCACCGGTCAACGCGGGCTCGGCCGACAAGATCCGAAAGAGACGACCTAGCGCAGCTGACGGTGAGCGGCATCGGGCATCGGGCGGGAGGACAGCGCGAACGGGCCGGGCCGGCCGGGTGGGGCTCAGAGCGCGGCCGGTACCGAGGCGCTCACCTCCTCCTCCGCGAGCCCCACGGGCCAGGTGTGTACGGGCTCGCCCTTGTGCATCAGCTCGCTGTAGCGCCGGGTGGTCGCGGCCAGCGCCGCGTCGCGCTCCAGCCCGGCCGCGACCGCCCCGTGATAGGTGTCCACCTGCCAGGTCGCCCCGTTGACCCGCCGTCGGCAGCGCTCCTCGATGATGCCGAGGTAGTGGTCCCGGTCGGCGGGCTCGATGCCCCAGGCGTCCAGTCCGGCCGCCGCCATGGGCAGCAGCTCGTCCAGGACGAGCTGTACGGCGGACACTCCGGTCAGCCCCCCGGCCCGGCCCCGGCGCGGCCAGCGCAGCCGCGCGTCGATCCCGTACCGGCAGGCGGCGTCGAAGTTGGCCTCCGCCTCGGCGAACGGCAGCCGGGTCCACACCGGCCGCGGCTCGTCGGCGAGGGTGCGGACGAGCCCGTAGTAGAAGGCGGCGTTGGCGACGACATCGGCGACCGTGGGCCCGGCCGGCAGCACCCGGTTCTCCACCCTCAGGTGCGGCACCCCGTCGGCGACCCCGTACACGGGCCGGTTCCACCGGTAGACGGTGCCGTTGTGCAGCACCAGCTCCTGCAGGCTCGGCACACCGCCCTCGGCGAGCACCCGCAGCGGCTCCTCCTCGTCGCAGATCGGCAGCAGGGCGGGGAAGTAGCGCACGTTCTCCGCGAAGAGCTCGTACGCCGAGTCCACCCAGCGCTCACCGAACCAGGTGCGCGGCCGCACCCCCTGCGCCTGGAGTTCGGGCGGACGGGTGTCGGTGGCCTGCTGGAACAGCGGCGGCCGCGACTCCCGCCACAGCTCGCGCCCGAAGAGGAAGGGCGAGTTGGCGCCGACGGCTATCTGCACGGCGGCCACCGCCTGCGCCGCGTTCCACACGTCGGAGAACCGGGCCGGGGTCACCTGCAGATGCAGTTGTACGGAGGTGCACGCCGCCTCCGGCACGATCGACCCGGACGTCCAGGTCAGCCGCTCGACGCCGTCGATGTCGAGGGCGAAGTCCTCGCCGCGCATCATCAGGATCTGCTCGTTCAGCAGCGAGTAGCGATCCACCGCCGAGAGGTTGGCGGTGACCAGGTCCTCACGGGAGATCGTCGGCAGAATTCCGATCATCACCACACCGGCGTCGATCTCCGCGGCCTGCCGGTGGGCATAGCCGAGACCCGCGCTCAGTTCCTCGGCGAGCTGGTCGAATACCCGGCCGCCGAGCCGGTGCGGAAGGACGTTCACCTCCAGATTGAACATTCCGAGTTCGGTCTGGAAATCGGGACTCGCAATCCGGTCCAGCACCTGGGCATTCACCATTCTCGGCAAACCGTCGGCACCCGCGAGATTCAGTTCTATCTCCAGCCCCATCATGTTCTTCGGGCGATCGAACCTCTTCTCTGCCAGAAGCCGCTCCAGCCCCTCCAGGCACTCGTGAAGCTTCCTTCGATACCGCTGCCGATCGGACAGGTCGAATCCTCCTGCCACGATCTTCTCCCCCATCGAAGCGTCCCTCCTCCAGTGGGCCTGGCACGGGACACCCAGGCGCGCGTTACGGTCGATGATGCCCCGGCAGACTGATCCATAACGCCGAAGGGGGCGTGAGTGGCGAGGAGCGCGCGCCGGTTTGGCCGAAGGGCGCTTCGGCACATTCACCTGGCAAGTCACTTCACGCAAACTCCGCATCGACTTTGCCGGTTCCGGATAACCGGAGCTTTCCAGCCGAGCCCCCGTCCGGTAGCCTCCGAGGTCAGCGCGATATGTTCGCGCGCAGACGGCATGAATGCCATGACAGCGGGTCCGGTAAGCGTCTTGTCGACAATGGACGGGACAGCTAGCCGAAACACTGCGTGAACACGTGTCGTATAAACTCCGCACACGAGGCAGAGAGTTGGCGCGCGGCCATTGCCCCTCAGCCCCCCTCTGGCCCCAGAATGCGACAGCGCCCGTCCGCACCTGCCCCCGTACCACCGGTCTCCCTAGTGAGAGGCGACCCATCATGCCGCTGCACGTCCCTCCGGCTCCCGCATCCG
Organism: Streptomyces sp. NPDC003038; assembly: GCF_040611115.1. Lineage (NCBI taxonomy): Bacteria > Bacillati > Actinomycetota > Actinomycetes > Kitasatosporales > Streptomycetaceae > Streptomyces > Streptomyces sp. NPDC003038. The sequence goes on along the minus strand of NZ_JBEXNN010000017.1, from coordinate 15,500 downwards.
CCCTGCGCAGCGTCCTCGCGGCACTCGGAACCCCCACCGCCGTCCATGAGACGCACACTCCGGCCATGCGCGCGCTCCAAGGGCCCATGACCGCCGAACTCCCGCTTCCGGTCCACGTCCTCGACCGGCTGAACACGTCCCATCTGGCGGCAGGCGGCAGGCCGCCCCGTACGCGGCTCACAGGGTGGCGGTTCCTGATCCGCAGCGGCGACCGCCACGTCGCCGCGGCCGACACCCGGCTGACGCCGGACGGCTGGTCCTTCTCGCACTTCTTCGAGGGCCCCTACGTCGCCGCCACCGAACGCGCCCTGCGCCAGGCGGAATCGCTGAGCAAGAGCTACCAGCCGAGACTGCTGTCCGTACCGGAGCTGTACATGCTGACCCTCTGGCTCCACGGGGCGGTGGGCGCCGACGCCTCCGCCGGCCTGCCGGCCGGCGAGGACCTGCTGGTACCGCTGGCACCGGCCCCTCCCGGCATCACCGCGTACCGGCCGCACGCCGTGTCCGAGCTGCTGCCCGTGATGACCCACCGGCTGACGCCCGCGGCGCCGCCGGCGCCTCCCTCGCTGGCCGCGCCCGCGGCCTGACCTGATTGACCCATTCGGCCTAGCCCGCTCGGACCACTGAGGAACCACCCGAAATGACAGGGGAGTTGACCTGAACCGCCCGCACGAGTGATGCGTCCTCTCTCTATGAGGGCGGCTGCCGGGAAATGCCTGCGAAGCAGCTGTCATGGGGGAAGACTGAGAACATGCCCCGCGGGCGCGGGGATGACACAGGGGGACGGCCATGAATCACGCATCGAGCCGTAGCACACAGACCACACCGCAGCGAAAGAACGCATCCATGTGCCAGCACCAGCCTGCCTGCCCGTCAGCCGACTCCGCCGACCGGGAGGCCGCGCAGCCTGTGGCCAACCACCCGGAACAGGGCTGGAGCCTGCTGTGCAACGGCGTCCTCCTCTTCGAGGACACCGGTGAGCTGCTGCCGGACGGCCAGATCATCGCCCCACACCGCCCGCTCGCGGCGTCGGCGGCCTAGCCCACGGGAGTGACGACGAAGGGGCCGGTCCGGGAGACTCTCCCGGGCCGGCCCCTTGCTCACGTCATACGCCCCTCATACGACGGTCATGCGGTTCAGTTGTCGTACTCGTCCAGCGGCGGGCAGGAACAGACCAGGTTCCGGTCACCGAACGCGCCGTCGATCCGGCGCACCGGCGGCCAGTACTTCTCGGCGGCCGTGACCCCGCCCGGGAAGACGGCCTCGTCACGGGTGTAGGGGTGGTTCCACTCGCCGCCCAGCGCCGCCGCGGTGTGCGGGGAGTTGGCCAGCGGGTTGTCGCCCACCGGCCACTCGCCGGCGGCGACCCGCTCGATCTCGCCGCGGATGGCGATCATCGCGTCGCAGAACCGGTCGATCTCGCCGAGGTCCTCGGACTCCGTCGGCTCGATCATGAGCGTGCCGGCGACCGGGAACGACATGGTCGGCGCGTGGAAGCCGTAGTCGATCAGACGCTTGGCGATGTCGTCCACGCTCACGCCCGTCGCCTTCGACACCGGGCGCAGGTCGATGATGCACTCGTGGGCGACCAGGTTGCCCGGGCCGGTGTAGAGCACCGGGTAGTGCGGCTCCAGGCGCTTGGCGATGTAGTTGGCGCCGAGCACCGCGACCTGGGTGGCGCGCTTGAGTCCCTCACCGCCCATGAGGCGTACGTAGGACCAGGAGATCGGCAGGATCCCCGCCGAGCCCCACGGAGCGGCCGAGATCGGGCCGACACCCGTCTTCGGACCGGCGCTGGGCTGGAGCGGGTGGTTGGGCAGGTACGGGGCCAGGTGCGCCCGGACACCGACCGGACCGACGCCCGGACCGCCGCCGCCGTGCGGGATGCAGAAGGTCTTGTGCAGGTTCAGGTGCGAGACGTCGCCGCCGAAGTGACCCGGCTTGGCCAGGCCCACCAGGGCGTTGAGGTTGGCGCCGTCCACGTAGACCTGGCCGCCGGCCTCGTGCACCTGGGCACAGATGTCCGCGACGTGCTCCTCGAACACACCGTGCGTCGAGGGGTAGGTGATCATCAGCACGGCGAGCTCGTCGCGGTACTGCTCGATCTTGGCGCGCAGGTCGTCCGCGTCCACCTCGCCGTCGTCGGCGGTCTTGACCACGACGACCTTCATGCCGGCCATCACGGCGCTGGCGGCGTTGGTGCCGTGCGCGGAGGACGGGATGAGGCAGACGGTGCGCTGCTCGTCGCCGTTGGCGCGGTGGTAGGCGCGCACGGCCAGCAGGCCGGCGAGCTCACCCTGGGACCCGGCGTTGGGCTGAATGGAGACCTTGTCGTAGCCGGTGACCTCGCAGAGACGTTCCTCCAGCTCGGTGATCAGCGTGAGGTACCCCTCCGCCTGCTCGACCGGAGCGAAGGGGTGCAGCTGGCCGAACTCGGGCCAGGTGACCGGCTCCATCTCGGTGGTCGCGTTGAGCTTCATGGTGCAGGAGCCCAGCGGGATCATGCCGCGGTCCAGCGCGTAGTCCTTGTCCGCGAGCTTGCGCAGGTACCGCAGCATCGCGGTCTCGGAACGGTGCTGGTGGAAGACCGGGTGGGTCAGGTACGCGTCCGAGCGCAGCAGCCCCTCCGGCAGCGCGTCGGCCGCGGTCGCGTCGAGCGCCTCGATGTCCGCGGCGTCGCCGCTGACGCCGAAGGCGGCCCAGACGGCCTCGATGTCGGCGCGCAGGGTGGTCTCGTCACACGCGACGGAGACCAGGTCGGCGTCGACCTGGAACAGGTTGACCCCACCCTCGCGTGCGGCCCCGACGACCTCGGCCGCACGGCCCGGAACGCGGGCGGTGACCGTGTCGAAGTACGCGCCGTGCACGACCTCGACCCCGCCGGCGGTCAGACCGGCGGCGAGCAGGGCGGCGTAGCGGTGGGTGCGGCGAGCGATCGTGCGCAGGCCGTCCGGGCCGTGGTAGACGGCGTACATGCCCGCCATGACGGCCAGCAGCACCTGGGCGGTGCAGATGTTGCTCGTGGCCTTCTCGCGGCGGATGTGCTGCTCACGGGTCTGCAGCGCCAGGCGGTAGGCCTTGTTGCCGTCCGCGTCCACGGAGACGCCGACGAGGCGGCCGGGCAGCGAGCGGGCGTGCTTGTCCTGGACGGCCATGTAGCCGGCGTGCGGGCCGCCGAAGCCCATCGGGACGCCGAACCGCTGCGTGGTACCGACGGCGATGTCCGCGCCCAGGGCACCCGGCGAGGTCAGCAGGGTCAGCGCGAGCAGGTCGGCGCAGACGGTGACGATGGCGCCGAGCCCGTGCGCCTGCTCGATGACCGGCTTCAGGTCCCGCACGGCACCGGAGGCGCCCGGGTACTGGAGCAGGACGCCGAAGACACCGCGCTCGGCGATCTCGGCCGGGATGCCGTCCGAGAGATCGGCGACGACGACCTCCACGCCCGTGGGCTCGGCGCGGGTCTGGATCACGGCGATGGTCTGGGGCAGCGCGTCGGCGTCGATGAGGAAGACGCCGTTCTTGACCTTGCCCACACGACGGGCCAGCGACATGGCCTCGGCCGCCGCGGTGCCCTCGTCGAGCAGGGAAGCGCCCGAGGTCGGCAGCCCAGTCAGCTCGGCGACGACCGTCTGGAAGTTGAGGAGCGCCTCCAGCCGGCCCTGCGAGATCTCGGGCTGGTACGGCGTGTACGCCGTGTACCAGGCCGGGTTCTCCATGACGTTGCGCAGGATCACCGGCGGGGTGAAGGTCCCGTAGTAGCCGAGACCGATCATCGAGGAGAGGACCTGGTTGCGGTCGGCGAGCGAGCGCAGCTCGGCCAGCACCTCGGCCTCGGTGCGCGCCTCGGGCAGGTTCAGCGCGCCGGCGGTCTTGATCACATCGGGCACCGCGGCTGCGGTCAGTTCGTCCAGGGAGCCGTAGCCCACCTGGGCGAGCATCTTCGCCTGCGCCTCGGCATCCGGGCCGATGTGGCGCTGCTCGAAGGGGATGCCTCGCTCCAGCTGGGAGAGCGGAATGCGGTTGGCGGTCATGTACGGAGGCCTCCTGGTCGTATGACCTGCGAGGGGCACCACGGCGCGGGCACCCGGACGGCCTCCCCCTCTGTCATCTCAACCTGAGAGCTTCACCGGAGCCGCGGGCACAGCCCGCGAGATCCGGCTTTCACCGTCGGTGAGGAGAGGAACCGGCACTGCGCCCGGTACCCGCCCCTGCTTTCCAGAGTGGCCTCGTCCGTGCGGTACGTATGCCTGAGAGATTCCGGGGAGGATTTGCTCCTTCGGCGCCTCCGTCTCGTTCACTCGGAGGACTCTCCCGCACAGGGTCGACAGCCGTTACCCAGCCTACCAGCGAGGATCCGGCCCCTCCCCGAGTGGCCTCCTGTCCGAATATGCCCTTCTGTAGTCATTACGGAGGAGTTGCGACCACGTGGAGGGACCGTGCAGACCGACATCGATCCGCGCAGCCTGATCGGCCGCAAGGCGTTCGACCGCAACGGCACCAAGATCGGCACTATTGACGAGGTCTACCTCGACGATGCCACGGGTGTCCCGGAGTGGGCCGCCGTCCGGACAGGCCTGTTCAGCCGGGACGCCTTCGTCCCGCTGGAGCCGAGCGAGCTGGTCGGAGACACCCTGCGGGTGCCCTTCGAACGCTCCCTGATCAAGGACGCCCCCGACTTCGGCGTCGGCCGCCACCTCTCCCCCGAACAGGAGCTGCAGCTCTACCACCACTACGGCCTGGACGTGACCCTCCCGAGCGAGTTCCAGCACCCTCCCGTCCATGAGGGCGACCGCGACTTCGGCCGCCTGGCAGGCGACGAGGGCTAGGCCGTCTCTTTCGGATCTTGTCGGCCGAGCCCGCGTTGACCGGTGCCGTGCATCGCAAGGCGGAGGAGCGTCCTTGTACTGGACGTACTGGGGCGCTTCCGACAGCTCGGCCTCCAAGATCCTCGAAGAGGAGCCGAGACGCAGTGAGCGCAGCGAACGCAGTACAGCGAGGTGCGGTGCCGGGCAGCGCGGGCCCGGCAAGATCCGAAAGAGACGGCCTAGGGTCGTCCAGGTCTAAGCTCCGGCGTCGCCGGCGGTGCCGGCCCCGCCCTCCCCCACCAGCGGCAGCGGATCGGCCGGCTCCAGCTCCGGGTCGTCCACCCGGAAGGTGCGCACCCGGCCGGGCAGCGATCCGGGCTGCTCGAACCGTACGGTCACCCGCCCCACCCCGCTGCCCTGCACCCACCCGGGCCCGTACACGGCATGCTGTACGTCGATCCCGGCCGGCCAGCGCCGCTCGGCGGCGGGTTCCGGCTCCGCGGCCAGCTCCCCGGCGGGCTCCGCGGCCAGCTCCCCAGCGGGCTCCCCGGCGGGCGTCCGCGGCCCCGGCTGCGGCTCGCGGGACACCGGCTCGCCCACCGGCACTCCCCCGCCCCCGCTCGCCCCAGGGACTCCCGCGGTCCCCCTCACCCCGGCGGCCGCACCGTCCGCCGGGATCTCACCGGCCGCCTCCGCGGCATCGGTCCCGCGGGGCACACCCTCCCCCTGCGCTTCAGCGGCCGGCGTACCGGCGGCCAGCGCGGAGGCTTGGGCGAACAGGTCCTCCTGGGTGTAATCGGCCAGCCCGGTCACGCCCACCCCCAGCAGCCGCACGCCGCCCGTGGTGTCGACCCCCTCCAGGAGCCGCGCCGCGGCCTCGCGCACGACGCCCGGGTCATCCGTCGGGCCCCGCAGCGTCTCGGACCGCGTGAGCGTCGAGAAGTCGTACCGCCGCACCTTCAGCACGATCGTGCGACCCGAGTGCCCCGATCCCCGCAGCCGCTGCACGCACCGGTCGGCGAGCCGCTGCACCTCGTTGCGGATCCGCACCCGGTCGTGCAGGTCGACGTCGAAGGTGTCCTCGACCGACACGGACTTCGCGTCCCGCTCCGCGACGACCGGCCGGTCGTCCAGCCCCAGCGCCATCCGGTACAGCCCGACGCCGTGCGCGCGCCCGACCATCCGGACCAGCTCGTCCTCACCGGCCTCGGCCAGCTCCCCCACCGTGGTGATTCCGGCCCGCCGCAGGTGCTCCCCGGTGGCCGGCCCCACCCCGGGCAGCGTCCGCACGGACATCGGCGCGAGCAGTTCCCGCTCGGTCCCCGGCTCGATCAGCAGCAGCCCGTCCGGCTTGGCCTCCTCGGAGGCCACCTTGGCCAGCATCTTCGACCCGGCCAGCCCCACGGACCCGCTGAGCCCCGTGACCGCCCGGATGTCCGCCCGCAGCCGCTCACCCGCCGCCCGGGCCGTCTGCGCGTCGAAGGCCGTGCCGCCCGCCTCCAGGTCCACGAAGGCCTCGTCCAGGCTGAGCGGCTCCACCAGCGGCGACAGCTCCCGCAGGAGGGCCATGACCACGTCGCTGACCTGCCGGTAGAGACTGAAGCGCGGAAAGAGATACGCGCCGTTCGGGCAGAGCCGCCTGGCCTGGGCCGTCGGCATCGCCGAATGGACGCCGAACCGCCTGGCCTCGTACGAGGCGGTCGCGACGACCCCGCGCGGCCCGAGCCCGCCGACGATGACGGCCTTGCCGCGCAGGCTCGGCTTCGACGCCTGCTCCACGGAGGCGTAGAAGGCGTCCATGTCCAGGTGCAGGATCGTCGGCGCGGCTCTCACAGCCCCGATGCTGCCCTATGCCTCTGACAATGGCGCCCGGCAGAGGCCCGGGCGACGCCCGCGCCTCTGCCGGGGCGAAGGGTACGGAGGCGGCGCGAGCCGGCAGGACGCGCCGGCGGGCCCCCGGCCGCAGGCCGGGGAACCGAACCGGAGATCAGACAGCGCGGTTGCGGCGGGCCGCGAGTTCGTCCGCCGGATTGTGCCCCACCAGGGTCTCGCCGGTGTCCACGCGCTCCCCGTGGAGCTGCGACAGCGCGCTCTCGACGTCGCGCCAGACCACGCCCACGGCGATGCCGAAGACCCCCTGCCCGCCCTGGAGCAGGCTCACCACCTGGTCCGGCGAGGTGCACTCGTACACGGTGGCGCCGTCGCTCATCAGCGTCATGCGCTCGAGGTCCGAGAATCCGCGCTCACGCAGGTGCTGCACGGCGGTGCGGATGTTCTGCAGCGCCACCCCGGTGTCCAGGAAGCGCTTGACGATCTTGAGGACGACGACGTCCCGGAAGCTGTACAGCCGCTGCGTGCCCGAACCGTACGCGGGGCGCACGCTCGGCTCCACCAGCCCGGTCCGCGCCCAGTAGTCGAGCTGCCGGTACGTGATGCCGGCCGCGGCGCACGCCGTCGGCCCGCGGTAGCCGACCTGTTCGGGCGCCGGGTCCGCGCCCACCGGTCCGACCGGCGTCGACTCCGGCTGACGGCGCGCGGAGCCCGCGGCACCGCCGTGCAGCGGGTACGGTCCACCGTCACTCCGTGGGGGGGTGCCCCCGGTCGTACCGTCGCCCGTGATCCTCACGCCGACCCTCCGTCCTTGACCTGCCACCTTGAAGGTAGGCAGTCACCAGGGGTGCGTCAACGATCGCCACACTCGGCACGCCGAGTGATAATCACCCTGAGAGTGGTTTCCCGTTCCCCTCTGCGGGGAAAGGCTACTCGAATGGGCCGGTTGTTCCGTGTGGACGACGCGCTCGGCGCCTCACTGCGGGCCGGTGCCGAAGTCCTCGGGCGAGATCTGGTCGAGGAACTCGCGGAACTTCTCCACCTCGTCCTCCTGCTCGTCCGGAATCGCGATTCCGGCGTCGTTCAGCACGCCGTCACTGCCGTAGATCGGCGTCCCCGTCCGCAGGGCCAGCGCTATGGCGTCGGAAGGCCGCGCGCTCACCTCGACCCCACTGGCGAAGACAAGCTCCGCATAGAAGACGCCCTCCCGCAGATCCGTGATCCGCACCTCGGTGAGCTCCTCGCCGATCGCCTCCAGCACGTCCTTGAACAGGTCGTGCGTCAGCGGTCGGGCCGGAGCCATGCCCTGCTGTGCGAAGGCAATGGCGGTCGCCTCCCCCGGACCGATCCAGATGGGGAGGTACCGGTCGCCTCCCACTTCACGCAGGAGCACGATCGGTTGGTTGGAGGGCATTTCCACCCGGACACCCACAACGTCGAGCTCGTTCACACAGCAACCCTAGGACCTGCCCGACCGGTTTGGGTAGTCGGGGCTCCTCCCCGGCCAGTGCGGTCAGTGCAGTCGCACCCCGAGAGCGGTCTGTACGAGGGCCTCGTGCAGCCGTACGGAGAGCCCCGCGAGCTCCTTCATGGTGGCCTCCGCATGGGCCCTGGTCTGCGGGTTGCGGTGCCGCCGCAGCGGTGCCACGACCTGCTCCACCAGACCGGCCTCCCGGTCGGCGGCGGCTTTCATCGCCCGGAGGTGCCGCGGCTCCAGCCCGAATCGCCCCAGGTCCGCCACCAGCCGGGCCACCGTGACGGCCTCGGCGTCGAATCCGCCGCCGGGCGCCTCGGCGAGCAGCCCGTACGACTCCCACTCGGCCAACTGGGCCTCGTCGACGTCGGCGGCGGCGATCAGCTCGGCCCGGCCCACGCGGGCCACGGTGGGCCGCTCACGGCCCACCTCGCCGTATACGGCCGCCGGGCCGGCGGGGTCGACGGCGTCCCCGTGCGCCGCGGGCGCCGGGATGCGGATCTGTTCGCCGCGGGCGAGCGCGTCGAGGTGCTCGCGGATGACTTTCAGCGGCAAGTAGTGGTCGCGCTGCAGACGCAGGATGTGGGCCAGCCGCTCGACGTCGCCGGCGCTGAACTTGCGATATCCGGAAGGTGTGCGCCGGGGCTCGACGAGGCCCTCCGCCTCCAGGAAACGGATCTTCGAGATCGTGACTTCGGGGAACTCGTCACGCAGCATGGTCAGCACCGTGCCGATGCTCACCAGCCGCCCGGCCGAGGCGGCGGTGCCGTTTCCGGCACCGCCTGTCGGGGTGCGCAGCATGAGACCTTCCCTCTCGGGGTCCCCCCGGACGGAGCCTGGGGGAGGGTCAGACGCCCCGCAGGCTCGCGTAGAAGACCAGCCGGTACTTGCCGATCTGCACCTCGTCGCCGTTGTGCAGGGCCACCGAGTCGATCGGTTCACGGTTCACGTACGTGCCGTTGAGGCTGCCGACGTCGGCGACGGTGAAGCCGCCCTCCTGGCCCCTGCGGAATTCGACGTGCCGTCGGGAGACGGTCACGTCGTCCAGGAAGATGTCGCTCTGCGGGTGGCGGCCGGCGGTGGTCAGCTCGCCGTCCAGCAGGAAGCGGCTGCCCGAGTTGGGACCGCGCCGCACGATGAGCAGGGCGGAACCGGGAGGCAGCGCTTCCACCGCGGCCTGGGCCTCGGGGGACAGCGAGGACGACACGTGCTGTCCCGACACCTCGGCCTCGTAGGCCTCGAGGCCCGAGATCGAGATGGTGGACGTGGTCTCCGAGGCGCGCTCAGGCGTCAGGCCCGGCCGCAGCGGCGCGCCGCAGTTGGAGCAGAATCGGCTGGCCGCATCGCTGCGGTGTCCGCACCTGCTGCAAATCTGCTCGGCCGACATGGACGGCTCCTCGCGCCGCGGCTGCCCCGCGGAGGCATGGGTGGCATACGGGTCGGAGGTAAACCCTCCACCCGCACTTGAGGTTGATGGTTCACCGAAACCTATGCGTCCGCTACCAGCAGGGTCAACAGCCGACGCACCTTGCGCGCCCGAAATGTCACCCTGGCCGGCGACCTCGTCCCGGAAGAGCGGCCGGTCGCCGCCCTGCCCGTCCACGTCCCCATGCCCCGCGCGGTGCCGCGCGGTGCCGCTTTCCTCGCGGTTCTTCTTGCCGAACAACTTCTCAAACAACTTCACGGGCGATTCCCCTTGACCGAAACAGACCCGCCCGTGGGGCAGGACGAACTCCGAATGCACACACCTGCCGACCCGGACATCCTCACAACGTCCGTAACCACCAGACAGTTTCCACCACGCACCGCGACTTCGGTGCGCCGACCCCCCGCAGGCATCCGCCCGCGTGAGCCGGTCCACTCCGCGCCCCGCGTCACGACGATGACGACCGAGCGTAGTCAGGCTGCTTCGCAGCCCGCAAGGCGTCCACAACGATCTTCGCCGACCGCGTGACGGCAACGGTGGCCTGTTCCTTCTCCAGCGTCTGGACGACACCGCCGGGGATGTTGAGCGCCGGCTCCAGATCCTGGGCCTTGCCGATCACCCTGAACTCGTAGGGCTGTGTGATCTTCTTACCGTCGATCCCGACCCCGCCGTTCTCGTCCGAGAAGTAGGAGCTCGCCACGACGCGCACACCGTTGATCTGGATCGCCTCGGCCCCTGCCGCCCGCAGCTCCTGAAGCGTGTCCAGCAGCTGGTCGGACTGCACCTGACCCGTCGGATCGGTGATCTTCAGCGTGATGCCCGGTCCCTGCGCTGCCACCGTACCGGCCAGGATGCCGAGTTGGCGCTCCTTCTCCACGGTCTGCTTGCGGGCCTCCTCGGCCTGGTTGGAGCTGCTCTCCAGCTCCCTGCGCTGATCCTCCAGCCGCTGCTTCTCGTCCTCCAGGCGCTTGGTCCGCCCGTCGAGCTCGTCGAGGATCCGTACGAGGTCCTCCTGCCGGGCGCCCCGCAGCGCATCGGAGTCGCTGTTCGACCGCACCTGGATGGCCAGCCCCAGGCCGAGGACGAACAGCAGCAGCGCGACGATCAGTTGGGCGCGGCTCACCCGCGGCGGCCACAACCCGGCCGCCAGCCGCTGCCGACCGGTCTGCTCGGGCCGCGCCGCCTGCTCCGAGGCCGTCGGCTCCTCGGGCGGAGTGTCGTTCGTACTCATCGGCCTCACGCCCGGAACACGTGCCGGCGGATGGCCGCGGCGTTGGAGAAGATGCGGATGCCGAGGACCACGACCACGCCCGTGGACAGCTGCGAGCCGACGCCCAGCTGGTCGCCGAGGAAGACGATCAGGGCGGCCACCACCACGTTCGACAGGAACGACACCACGAAGACCTTGTCCACGAAGATGCCGTCGAGCATCGCGCGCAGACCGCCGAACACCGCGTCCAGCGCCGCCACCACGGCGATCGGCAGATAAGGCTCCACCACGGCCGGCACTTCGGGCCGGACCAGAAGTCCGACCAGCACTCCGGCCACGAGGCCCAGTACCGCGATCACGATGCACCCTTCTGCTGCTCTGCTGCTGTGGCTGTACGTACGGTCAGGCTGGACGCGGCCGGCAGGCGCACCTCGTCCGCGGCGGACAGGGTGTAGCGGATCCCGTAGCTCTCCTGCAGTACGCGCAGGTACTGGCCGTCCGCCGAGTCCTGGAAAGCCGTCCCGAGCCGCTTCTTGTCCCCCACTGCCAGCACTTCGTACGGCGGCGCCAGCGGCCGGTTGTCGACCAGTATCGCGTCACCGGCGGCCCTGATCGCCGACAGCGCCGTCAGCCGCTGTCCGTTGATCGAGACGGCCTCCGCTCCCGACTGCCAGAGCCCGTTGACGATCTTCTGCATGTCGCGGTCGCGGAGCCGGCCGGTGTCCGCGAACCCGGCACTCTCACGAGGTCCGTCACCGCCACCCGCCGAAGCACCCTTCGCGTCGTCCACCACCAGCTTCACACCGGGCCCTCGGACCTCGGTGGCACCGGACAGCAGGGCCACGAGCTGGCCCTGGTCCCCTCCGTGCTGCTTGAGCGCGGCGCGCTGGCGGTCGGCGACGTTCTGCCGCAGCCGCTCGATGTCCCGCTCCACGCCGTCGGCGTGCTCGTCGGCCCGCTGCACGCGGTCGATCAGTTCCTGCCGCTCCTTGGCCAGCACCGGCGCGTCCAGCCGCGTCTCGGCCGCACCGAGGGTGACGATCATGGCCGCGACCACGAGTCCGGCGGCCAGCGCCAGCTTGGCCTTGAGGGTGCGCGGGAGCCCCGCCGTCCCCTCCGCCTCGCGCCGCGCCGTGGACTCCGCATAGCCCTCGTCGAGGCTGTGGTCCATCACATGCGTCAGCAGCGACATGGAAGCGTCCGGGCGCGCGGTCCGGGACGGGCCCGACTCCGGGGGCGACGCCGAACTCCTGCTGTGGGGCGGCTGCGACATGCCGCACATCGTCGCATGTCGTCCCCGCACACACCGAATGCGCCCGTCCGGCGGGCCGGGCTACGGTCTTCCCGCACCCGGCCCGCCGGACCATGGTCGTACGTTCCTACCTCGTTCCGGCCCCGGCGGTCAGTGCCCGGCGCCGTCCACCACGGCAGCCCACTCGTCGAGCAGTGCCTGCGCGGAGGTGTCGTCGGGGCCTTCGGCCCACAGATGGGTCACCGCCTCCGCCGGGTCGGGCAGGACCAGCGCCCAGCGCCCGTCGGCCTCGACCACGCGCACCCCGTCGGTGGTGTCGACCTGCCGGTCGCCGGCCGCTTCCACGACCCGCCGCATGACGAGCCCCTTCACCGCCCACGGCGTCGGCACGTCCCGCTTCAGTACGTGCGCCCGCGGGATCCGGGCGTCGATCTGGCTCAGCGTGAGCTGCGTCCGCGCCACCAGTCCGAGCAGCTGCACGAAGGCAGCCGACCCGTCGAAGACACTGCTGAACTCCGGAACGATGAACCCGCCCCGGCCGTCCCCACCGAAGATCGTGTTCTCCGCCCGGCCCACGCGGGTCAGGTCGTCGGGTGAGGTCGTCGTCCACTCCACCTGTGTGCCGTGGTAGGCCGCCACCTGTTCGGCGACACGCGTCGTGGTCACCGGCAGCGCGACCTTGCCACTGCGCTTCTCCGCGGCCACCAGGTCGAGCAGCACCAGCAGAGCCCGGTCGTCCTCGATGATCCGCCCGCGCTCGTCCACCAGGGAGATCCGCTCGCCGACGGGGTCGAAGCGCACGCCGAAGGCCGCCCGCGCCGAGGCCACGATCTCCCCGAGCCGCACGAGCCCGGCTCGCCGCGACTCGGCGGTCTCCGTCGGTCTGGTCTCGTCGAGCCCGGGATTGATCGTGAGGGCATCCACGCCGAGCCGGCCCAGGAGACTCGGCAGGACGAGACCGGCGCTGCCGTTGGAGGCGTCCACGACAACCTTGAGACCGGCCGCGCTGATTCCGGTGATGTCCACCCGCCGCAGCAGCGAGCCGGTGTACGAGTCGAAGACGCTCGAGGGGAACTGCAGGTCGCCGATCTCCCCGGGGAACGCCCGCCGGTACTCCTGCCGCGCGTACACCCGGTCCAGCTTGCGCTGCTGCCCCTGCGAGAGGTCCGCCCCGCGCTCGTCCAGGAACATGATGTCGACGGAATCCGGCACTCCGGGCGAGGTCCGCAGCATGATCCCGCCGGCACTGCCCCGCGCGGTCTGCTGCCGCGCCACCGGCAGCGGCACGTTCTCCAGGTCCCGTACGTTGATGGCGCTGGCCTGCAACGCCGAGATCACGGCCCGCTTGAGCGCTCTCGCACCCCGGGAGTGGTCACGGGCGGTGGTGACGGTCGCGCCCTTCTTCAGGGTCGTCGCATAGGCACCGGCGAGCCGCACCACCAGCTCGGGAGTGATCTCGACGTTCAGGATTCCGGAGACTCCGCGCGCGCCGAACAGATGTGCCTGTCCGCGCGACTCCCAGATCACCGAGGTATTGACGAAGGCACCGGCCTCGATCGTCTTGAAGGGGTAGACCCGCACATTCCCCTGAACGATGGATTCCTCGCCGACGAGGCACTCGTCACCGATGACGGCGCCGTCCTCGATCCGCGCGGCCCGCATGATGTCGGTGTTCCTGCCGATGACGCAGCCGCGCAGATTGCTGTGGGGTCCGATGTACACGTTGTCGTGGACGACGGCCTTGTGCAGGAAGGCCCCGCTCTTGACGACGACGTTCGACCCGATGACGGTGTGCTCACGGATCTCGGCGCCGGCCTCGACCTTGGCGTAGTCCCCGATGTACAGCGGCCCGCGCAGCACCGCGTCGGGACTGACCTCGGCCCCTTCGGCGATCCACACCCCGGGCGAGATCTCGAAGCCGTCCATCTCGACCTGGACCTTGCCCTCGAGCACGTCTGCCTGCGCCTTGACGTAGCTCTCGTGCGTACCGACGTCCTCCCAGTAGCCCTCGGCCACGTAGCCGTAGATCGGGCGGCCTTCCTTCATGAGCTGGGGGAAGACGTCACCGGACCAGTCCACCGAGACATCCGGGTCCACGTAGTCGAAGACCTCGGGCTCCATGACGTAGATGCCGGTGTTGACGGTGTCCGAGAACACCTGGCCCCAGGTCGGCTTCTCCAGGAAGCGCTCTACCTTGCCTTCCTCGTCCACGATCGTGATGCCGAATTCCAGGGGGTTCGGCACCCGCGTGAGGCACACCGTGACCAGTGCGCCCTTCTCCTTGTGGAAGCGGATCAGATCGGTGAGGTCGAAGTCGGTGAGCGCATCGCCGGAAATAACGACGAACGCGTCATCCTTCAAGGCTTCCTCGGCATTCTTCACGCTGCCGGCGGTGCCGAGTGGCTTCTCCTCGTTGGCATAGGTGAGCTCCATCCCGAGCTCCTCGCCATCACCGAAGTAGTTCTTGACGAGCGACGCCAGGAACTGCACGGTGACCACGGTCTCGCTCAGCCCATGCCGCTTGAGCAGCCTGAGCACATGCTCCATGATCGGCCGGTTTGCCACCGGCAGGAGCGGCTTGGGCATGCTCGAGGTCATGGGGCGAAGGCGGGTACCTTCACCACCGGCCATCACGACGGCCTTCATGTCGGAAGAGTCCTCCTTGAGAGATGACGGTCTTGCCGACCCCACCCGTCTCGGACGGTGACTTCGCGAGTCCTCCGCGTCATCCGGCGTCCGGCGAGCTCAATCGGCCGTGGTGTCCGCCTTCACAAGACGACGGACTTGAACCACGTAAAGCACTCCTGCCCACCAATAGAGGGTTGTACCCCATCCTGCGAACGCCCATCCGAAAACAGACCCCGTCCAGGCCAACCAGCCTGAGCCGTCACTGAGCAGGAGCAGCGGAAACGCGTACATCAGGTTGAACGTCGCGGCCTTGCCGAGGAAGTTGACCTGCGGCGGCGGATAGCCGTGACGGCGCAGGATCCACACCATGACCAGCAGCATCAGTTCACGGGCCAGCAAGGCACCGGTGAGCCACAGCGGCAGAAGCTCACGATAGGTGAGCCCGAAGAGCGTCGACAGGATGTACAGCCGGTCCGCGGCCGGATCCAGCAGCCGGCCGAGCTTGCTGATCTGATTCCAGCGCCGCGCGAGCTTGCCGTCGAGGTAGTCACTGATCCCGCTGAGCATGAGGACGGCCAGGGCCCACCCGTCGTGCTTCTCCAGAATCAGCCACAGGAACAGGGGCACGCCAGCGAGGCGCGCCATGCTCAGGATGTTCGGAATAGTGAAAATTCGGTCAGTCTGGACCCGAGTCTCCTGGACCTCCACCCGGGGGCCTCCACTGTGACTGTAGAAATGTCGAACGCTGCCCCCTGACCCTACAGGAGACCGCACACGTGCCCGGAACGCAGAAAAGCCCCGCACCATAAGGTGCGGGGCTTTCCCACAATAATCGTTCGGCGGCGTCCTACTCTCCCACAGGGTCCCCCCTGCAG
>NZ_JBEXNN010000016.1:0-157224 GCF_040611115.1 Streptomyces sp. NPDC003038 | reverse complement strand
GCGCCCCCGAAGCCGACCGGCTTCGGGGGCGCCTGTGCGTCGCCGGGGGTACGTGGTCCGGGACGCGGGCCCCGCACGCTAGAGGCGGACCCGGACCCGCATGCTAGATGCGGACCTGCACGGCGCGCGCCAGCCGGTCGTGCAGGCCGCGGCCGTCGCGATCCCAGATCAGCGCCGGGATGACCAGGGCCAGCAGCGCGGTGCGCACCACTACCCGGACGATGCCCAGGCGGCCGCCGTCCTGCGAGATCACCCGCAGGCCCATGATCCGCTTACCGGGGGTGAAGCCCACGGTGCCGAGGGTCAGGATGCTCAGGGCCACGAAGAGCCCGAGCGTCCAGTTGCCCGCCGCGGCCAGGCTGCCGCCCGTGATCAGCCCGTACGCGATCAGCTGGCAGCCGATCCAGTCGAGGGCGACGGCGCCGAGCCGGCGCCCGGACCGCGCCACGGAGCCGGGCCCCTCCTGCGGCAGACCGAGCCGCTGGCCCGGATAGCCGAAGTCGACGCCCATGTCCTCGGCGGCCGCGCGGGGGCCGGAGAGCCATGATCCGATTGCTTGCCTGTTGTCCACCCGACCACGGTACCCGTGGTGCTCCACACCACTCCCGCGGGACCCTGGTTAACTTGTGCGAAACAAATGGGTCATGCTTGAGAAATCCCGTCTGCTTATGGTCGGGTCAGCGTGCGGCACCGCACTGACGCACCACGAGCTATACAGCCCGTCCCTACCCCGGGGTCGGGAGTAGGAGGAGTTGGATGTTCCAGAACGCCGACGACGTGAAGAAGTACATCGCAGACAACGACGTCAAGTTCGTTGACGTCCGCTTCTGCGACCTGCCGGGTGTGATGCAGCACTTCACCATCCCGGCAGGAGTCTTCAACCCGGACGAGGAACTGGCCTTCGACGGCTCCTCCATCCGCGGCTTCCAGGCGATCCACGAGTCGGACATGGCCCTGCGCGCCGACCTGTCGACCGCGCGCCTGGACCCGTTCCGTCGTGACAAGACGCTGAACATCAACTTCTTCATCCACGACCCGATCACGGGCGAGGCCTACAGCCGCGA
This sequence comes from Streptomyces sp. NPDC003038, assembly GCF_040611115.1. Lineage (NCBI taxonomy): Bacteria > Bacillati > Actinomycetota > Actinomycetes > Kitasatosporales > Streptomycetaceae > Streptomyces > Streptomyces sp. NPDC003038. The sequence goes on along the minus strand of NZ_JBEXNN010000016.1, from coordinate 156,160 downwards.
CCCGCGCAACATCGCGAAGAAGGCCGAGGCGTACCTCGCCTCCACCGGTATCGCCGACACCGCGTACTTCGGCCCCGAGGCCGAGTTCTACGTGTTCGACAGCGTGCGCTTCGCGACCTCGGCGAACGAGTCCTTCTACCACATCGACTCCGAGGCCGGCGCCTGGAACACCGGCTCCGAGGAGAACAACCGCGGCTACAAGGTCCGCTACAAGGGCGGCTACTTCCCCGTCGCCCCGGTCGACCACTTCGCCGACCTGCGCGCCGAGATCTCCCTCGAGCTGGACGCCCAGGGGCTCCAGGTCGAGCGCCAGCACCACGAGGTCGGCACCGGCGGCCAGGCCGAGATCAACTACAAGTTCAACACGCTGCTCGCCGCGGCCGACGACCTGATGCTCTTCAAGTACGTCGTGAAGAACGTCGCCTGGCGCAACGGCAAGACCGCGACCTTCATGCCGAAGCCGATCTTCGGCGACAACGGCTCGGGCATGCACGTGCACCAGTCGCTGTGGGCCAACGGCGACCCGCTGTTCTACGACGAGGCCGGCTACGCGGGCCTCTCGGACACCGCGCGCTACTACATCGGCGGCATCCTCAAGCACGCCCCGTCGCTGCTGGCGTTCACCAACCCGACGGTGAACTCCTACCACCGCCTGGTGCCGGGCTTCGAGGCGCCGGTCAACATGGTCTACTCGCAGCGCAACCGCTCGGCGGCCATGCGCATCCCGATCACGGGCTCGAACCCGAAGGCCAAGCGCGTCGAGTTCCGCGCGCCGGACCCGTCCTCGAACCCGTACCTGGCGTTCTCGGCCCTCCTCCTGGCCGGCCTCGACGGCGTCAAGAACAAGATCGAGCCGATGGAGCCGATCGACAAGGACCTCTACGAGCTCGCCCCCGACGAGCACGCGGCCGTCCCCCAGGTCCCGACCTCGCTCGACGCGGTCCTGACCGCGCTGGAGAACGACCACGAGTACCTGCTGGCCGGCGGTGTCTTCACCCCCGACCTGATCGAGACGTGGATCGACTACAAGCGCACGCACGAGATCGCCCCGATCGCGCAGCGCCCGCACCCGCACGAGTTCGAGCTGTACTTCGACCTCTAAAAAGGTCGGCGCCTCCAAAAAGGTCGGCCCAGACGGCAGAAGGAAGTCCCCCGTCATTCTCTGCGGAGAGTGACGGGGGACTTCATTCTGTCACGCTCTGCTTTGACATCGGGGTGGGGCGGGCGGAGGGTGGAAATGCCCGATGTGTCACAGGTAAGCAAGGCTTGGAGGTGCATGGATATGCATCGCAGGATGGTTTCGGGGGTCATAGCGGGGGCTGCTGGAATCGCGCTCGGCCTGATGCCGGTCGGCGCGGCCTTCGCGACGGGTGGTCCGCACGGCGACCACAAGTGCTCCCACAGCTCCCACGACTACCGCTGTTGTGACAACCGCTGGAGCGACCCGCGCGACTGGCCCGACTGGTGCTGGGACTCCTACGGCCAGGGCGGCAACGGCGGCAACGGCCACTGGAGCCACTGGGACCACGACGGTCGGGGCGGCCACGGTGGCAACGGCCACTGGGACCACGACGGTCGGGGCGGCCACGGTGGCAACGGCCACTGGGACCACGATGGTCGGGGTGGCTACGGCGGCAACGGCCACTGGGACCACGATGGTCGGGGCGGCTACGGCGGCAACGGCCACGGGGACCACGACGGTCGGGGCGGCTACGGCGGCAACGGCCACGGGGACCACGACGGTCGGGGCGGCCACGGCGGCTACGGCGGCAACGGCGGGGACCACGACTGGGCCAACAACTGGGACGGTCGCGGCGGCCACGGCGGCTACTGAGCCAGGACGGACATCCCGCGCGTGAGCTCGCGCACGGCATGAACGGCCAGCTTCGACGGCGATCCGGGGCCCAGGGTCGGGGCGTCGGTCGACGCCCACACCTCGAGGGACACCCGGATCGCGTCGGTGGCGGCCGCGGCGAGCAGGCGTACGGACAGCGGGTCGGCGTCCGGCCCGGCAAGGCGGGAGATCAGCGGGACCAGGTGCTCCTCGGAGTCCTGGTTCACGCGGTACCAGACTCCGCGCAGCGCCGGGTCGGTCGCCGCCGCACGCAACAGGCCGCGGGTCGCCTCCAGGCCCTCCGCGACCGCCTGCGGGTCGGTGAGGGAGCGCATGACGGCGCGCTCCAGCGCCTCGCCCAGCGGGGTGCCCGGCTCCTCCTCGGCGAGCAGCGCGCGCCAGGAGTCGCCGCCGCCCGCGAGCAGCGGGGCCACGGCCTCCTGCTTGTTGCGGAAGTAGCGGTAGAACGTGCGCAGTGCCACCCCGGCGCGGTGGGCGATGTCCTCGGCGGTCGTCCCGTCGGGGCCGTGTTCGGCGAAGAGTTCGCAGGCCGCACGCGCGATGTCGAGCTGGGTGGCAGCCTTGCGGCGCTCGGTCAGCGACTGTGCTCCGGAACCCGTCTGGGGAGAGTACGGACGAGGGGATCTCACCTGTGAAGCGTACCTCGCGCGAACCCGTGTGATCGCACGCTCTGACACCCTGGCAAACCGTGTCAGAGCCCCGGTACGCTCCGCCCATGAACCGTTACGAAGGACGTCGCGTCCTCATCACCGGCGGCGGCTCCGGCATAGGCCGGGCCACTGTGCACCGCATCCTCTCCGAGGGCGGCCGCGTCCACACCGTGGACGTGGACGAGGCAGGCCTGAAGACCACCACCGAACAGGCCGCCGCCGGGCACGACGCGGGCCGGCTCACCACCGCCGTCCTCGACATATCCGACGAGGCCGCCGTACAGGCCGGCGTCAACGCCGCCGTCGCGCGCCTCGGCGGACTCGACGTCCTCGTCAACGCGGCGGGCATCCTGCGCTCCGCGCACACCCACCGCACCACGCTCGACCTCTGGAACCAGGTCATCGCGGTCAACCTCACCGGAACCTTCCTGATGATCCGCGAGTCGCTCCCGGCGCTCCTGGAGGGCGACCAGCCGGTCGTCGTGAACTTCAGCTCCACCTCGGCGTCCTTCGCCCACCCCTACATGTCCGCCTACGCGGCCAGCAAGGGCGGCATCCAGTCCATGACCCACGCGCTGGCCGCCGAGTACAGCAAGCAGGGCCTGCGCTTCGTCAGCGTCGCGCCCGGCTCCATCGAGAGTGGCATGACCACCGGCCCCGGCCCCGGCCTGCCCGAGGACACCGACTGGTCGCTCTTCGCCAAGCTCGCCCCGGCCCTCGGCCAGGGCTTCGCCGGTCCCGAGACCGTGGCCGGCGTCGTCGCCATGCTGGGCTCCGAGGACGGCGCGTTCATCACCGGTACGGAGATCCGCATCGACGGCGGTACGCACTACTAGGCCGTCACCGGACCCACCGGCCGACCCGGCCGACCCGGGCGTCAGCCTCTGAAACGGTCCCAGAGCCGGGTGAAGCGCTCCGCGAGCACGGCTTCGTTCTCGAAGTCCAGCGGGGTGCCCTCCGGCTCCGCCGGTTGGAGGGGGATGCCGAGATCCGGCGCGACCGCACCCGTCAGCTGCTCGTACGCCTCGTCGGCCGCGTACCCCAGCTCCTCGCCGTCCCCGTCGATCTCCTCGTCGAAGTCCTCCAGGAGCTCCGCCAACTGGTCGGGGTCGTGGACCCCGCCCTCGAAGACCTCCCGCCCCTGACCGATCAGCCAGCAGCGGAAGTAGTCGAAGGCATCGTCGCTCGCCCCGTCGAGCAGCACCCAGGCGGCGCCCCACAGGTCCCAGGTGTAGGCCCGGTTGTAGCGCGACTCGAAATGCCGGGCGAAGTCCAGGACGGAGTCCGGGTCGAGCTGTACCAGCCGCTCCACGAGCAGCTCGGCGTGTTCCTCGGGGTCGCCGTCGGCGGCCTCGCGGGTGCTGTCCACGATCTCCCAGAACTCCGTCTCGTCCATCACTGGTCCAGCATCACGGGTCCACCCCCCTGCCGCCACCGCGCATGCCGCGAAAGGCCGGTTGTGCCACCTTCTCGGCCCCACCCGGCGGGTGAAACGCCGTGAGGCGGCCCGCCCCCGAAGGGTCGGGCCGCCTCACGGTCGAGGACCTGCGGCGCGCACGGCTCAGAGGCCGTAGCGCTCCCGGGCCTCCTTGACGGAGGACGCCGGCACCTCGCCGCGGCGGGCGAGCTGGGCCAGCGCGGCCACCACGATCGACTGGGCGTCGACACCGAAGTGGCGGCGGGCGCCCTCGCGGGTGTCGGACAGACCGAAGCCGTCCGTGCCCAGCGAGGTGTAGTCCTGCTCCACCCACTGGCTGATCTGGTCCGGGACCTGGCGCATCCAGTCGGAGACGGCGAGGACCGGGCTGGTGACACCCTCCAGCGCGCGGGTGACGTACGGGGTGCGCACCTCGCCGCGCAGCAGCGCCTCGTCGCACTCCAGCGCGTCGCGCCGCAGCTCGCCCCAGGAGGTGGCGGACCAGACGTCGGCGGCCACGTTCCAGTCGGCGGCGAGCAGCTTCTGCGCCTCCAGCACCCAGTGGATCGCCGTGCCCGAGGCCATCAACTGGATCTTCGGGGCTTCGGCGGCCGGAGCCGCCTCGCCCAGGCCGGCGGCCTGGTTGAAGCGGTAGAGGCCGCGCAGGATGCCCTCTTCCACGCCCTCCGGCATCGCCGGCTGCACCTTCGGCTCGTTGTAGACCGTCAGGTAGTAGAAGACGTCTTCCGGCTGCTCGCCGTACATGCGCCGCAGACCGTCCTTGACGATCACCGCGATCTCGTACGCGAAGGCCGGGTCGTAGTTGAGCGACGCCGGGTTCGTGGACGCGATCAGGTGCGAGTGGCCGTCCGCGTGCTGGAGGCCCTCACCGGTCAGGGTGGTGCGGCCGGCGGTGGCACCGACGATGAAGCCCTTGCCGAGCTGGTCGGCGAGCTGCCACATCTGGTCGGCCGTGCGCTGCCAGCCGAACATCGAGTAGAAGATGTAGAAGGGGATCATCGGCTCGCCGTGCGTCGCGTACGACGTGCAGGCGGCGATGAAGTCGGCCATGGCGCCGGCCTCGGTGATCCCCTCGTTGAGGATCTGGCCGTCCTTGGCTTCCTTGTAGTACATGAGCTGGTCGCGGTCGACCGGCTCGTACGTCTGGCCCAGCGGCGAGTAGATGCCGGCCGACGGGAAGAGGGACTCCATACCGAAGGTACGGGCCTCGTCCGGGACGATCGGCACCCAGCGCTTGCCGGTCTCCTTGTCCCGCATCAGGTCCTTGACGAGCCGGACGAAGGCCATGGTGGTGGCCATCTCCTGCTTGCCGGATCCCTTGAGCAGCGGGGCGAAGGAACGGTCCGCCGGGGCGGGCAGGGCCACGTGCTTGACCTTGCGGGCCGGGGCCGGGCCGCCGAGCGCGGCGCGGCGCTCGTTGAGGTAGCGCACCTCGGGGCTGTTCGCTCCGGGGTGGCCGTACGGGACCTGGCCGTCGGCGAAGGCGCTGTCCGGGATCGGGAGGTCAAGGAGGTCGCGCATGTCCTTGAACTCGTCGATCGTCAGCTTCTTCATCTGGTGGTTCGCGTTCTTCGACTCGAACCCGGCACCCAGCGTGTAGCCCTTGACGGTCTGCGCCAGGATGACCGTCGGCGCGCCCTTGTGCTCCACGGCGGCCTTGTACGCGGCGTAGACCTTGCGGGGCTCGTGGCCGCCGCGCGAGCTGTGGAAGCACTCGGCGATCTTCGCGTCGGAGAGCACACCGGCGAGCTGCACCAGCTCGGCGTTGGCGCCGAAGAAGTGCTGGCGGATGTAGGCCACGTCGCGGGTCGCGTACGTCTGGAACTGCGCGTCCGGGACCTCGCGCAGGCGCCGCACCAGGGCGCCCGTGGTGTCGAGCTGGAACAGCTCGTCCCAGGCGGAGCCCCACAGGGACTTGATGACGTTCCAGCCGGCGCCCCGGAACTGGGCCTCCAGCTCCTGCACCACGCGGAAGTTGGCGCGGACCGGACCGTCGAGGCGCTGCAGGTTGCAGTTGATGACGAAGGTCAGGTTGTCGAGCTGCTCGCGGGAGGCGAGGGCCAGGGCGGCGGTCGACTCGGGCTCGTCCATCTCGCCGTCACCCAGGAAGGCCCAGACGTGCGAGCCGGCGGTGTCCTTGATGCTCCGGTTCTGCAGGTAGCGGTTGAAGCGCGCCTGGTAGATCGCGGAGAGCGGGCCGAGGCCCATGGAGACCGTCGGGAACTCCCACAGCCACGGCAGGCGCCGCGGGTGGGGGTAGGACGGCAGGCCGTTGCCGCCGGACTCCTGGCGGAAGTTGTCGAGCTGCTGCTCGGAGATGCGGCCGTCGAGGAAGGCGCGGGCGTAGATGCCGGGGGAGGCGTGGCCCTGGATGTAGAGCTGGTCGCCCGATCCGTCGGCCTCCTTCCCGCGGAAGAAGTGCTGGAAGCCGGTCTCGTACAGCCACGCCGCGGAGGCGAAGGTGGCGATGTGGCCGCCGACGCCGTACTTGGAGCCGCGGGTCACCATGGCGGCCGCGTTCCAGCGGTTCCATGCGGTGATCCTGGCTTCGAGATCCATGTCACCCGGGAACTCGGGCTCCGCGGCGGTCGGGATGGTGTTGACGTAGTCCGTCTCCAGCAGCTTCGGCAGCGCGAGACCGGCGGCCTCGGCGTGCTGGAGCGTACGGCGGAGCAGGTATTCGGCGCGGCGCGTACCGGCGGCCTTTGCGACGGCGTCGAGGGAGGCCGCCCATTCGGCGGTCTCCTCGGTGTCGCGATCCGGGAGCTGGTCGAGCTCGCTCGGAAGCTTTCCTACGGGGTCGGACATCGGTGTGCGCCGCCTTCCGGACAAAGGAGAGGTGGTGAAAAAATCCCTGACGGGCAGGACAGGGTGGGTGGACCTGGTTGAGGTCCGGAACGACTGTAAGTCGCTGATCGATGATCGATCAAATAAAAGTGGCCAAGAAATGTCATTCCGATCAAAAGTCGGCACCGCGTGCCAGATCATTAGGCACGCCGTGCCGGTCAAACCAGGGTAATACGGTGTTCCCAGCGCGGTCGGCCGAGGTCACGCGCGGGGCGCGCACCCCAGGACATGCCGCTTCACCAGCAGTCCGATGTCCGGATCCTGACTGCGGAAGGCCTCGACGAGCGCTTCGTGCTCCTCGGCGTAGGACTTCTGCACCGTGCCCAGCCAGCGGATGGACAGGGCCGTGAACACCTCGATGCCCAGGCTCTCCCACGTGTGCAGCAGCACGCTGTTTCCGGCCGCCCGCACCATCTCCCGGTGGAAGCCCACCGTGTGCCGTACCTGCGCCGTGCCGTCCTCGCTGCGGTCGGCCTCCCAGAGCGCGGCGACATGCGGCTCCAGGGCCGTGCAGTCGGCCGCCAGCCGGGGCGCGGCCAGCTCCGCCGCGATCTGCTCCAGGCCGGCCCGGACCGGGTAGATCTCCTCCAGGTCCGCCGCGGAGAGATTCCGTACGCGCACGCCCTTGTTCGGCGCCGATTCGATCAGCCGCAGCGTCTCCAGCTCGCGCAGGGCCTCCCGTACGGGGGTCTGGCTGACCTCCAGCTCCACCGCGATCCGGCGCTCGACGATCCGCTCGCCGGGCTTCCAGCGCCCGCTGACGATCCCCTCCACGATGTGCTCGCGGATCTGCTCGCGCAGCGAGTGCACGACGGGTGGGGTGATCATCGGCGCTTCATCTCCTGTGGGGCGCGCAGTGCTCTGATGCGTAGACAATACGGCCGTGTCGGCCGCCGTGTTGGGTTCCCGGTGGGTGGCCCCGGGTGAGGCTGGTTACAGGCCACCGCCCGGCCGGACCTGCGACGGCGCCCCCGCCCGGAGGTGTTCCGGGCGGGGGCGCCGTGGGTGAGGTCCTGTGCGTGCCGTGCCTTGCCGGCGCGGCTCTGCCTCGTGTGGTTCCTGGCGGTCTCAGAGACCGAGCTCGACCTCGAACTCGCCGGCCTCGAGGATCGCCTTGACGGCCGAGAGGTACCGGGCCGCGTCCGCGCCGTCCACCAGGCGGTGGTCGTAGGACAGGGTCAGGTACGTCATGTCGCGGACGGCGATGACGGTGCCCTCGGAGGTCTCCAGGACCACCGGGCGCTTGACCGTGGCACCGATGCCCAGGATGGCGACCTGGTTCGGCGGCACGATGACCGTGTCGAACAGCGCACCGCGCGAGCCGGTGTTGCTGATGGTGAAGGTCGCGCCCGACAGCTCGTCCGGCGTGATCTTGTTGCCGCGGACCTTGGCGGCCAGGTCGGCGGTCGCCTTGGAGATGCCCGCCAGGTTGAGGTCACCGGCACCCTTGATGACCGGGGTCATCAGGCCCTTCTCGGAGTCCACGGCGATGCCGATGTTCTCCGAGTCGAAGTAGGTGATCGTGCCCTCGTCCTCGTTGATCCGGGCGTTGACGACCGCGTGGGCCTTCAGCGCCTGGGCAGCGGCCTTGACGAAGAAAGGCATCGGCGAGAGCTTGACGCCCTCACGGGCCAGGAAGGAGGCCTTGGCCTTCTCGCGCAGCTTCATGATCTTGGTGATGTCCACCTCGACCACGGAGCTGAGCTGCGCCTGCGAGTGCAGGGCCTTCATCATGTTGTCGCCGATGACCTTGCGCATGCGGGTCATCTTGACGGTCTGACCGCGCAGCTCGGACACCGCGGCGGCCGGAGTCTTCGCGGCCGGAGCGGCGGCGGCCGGAGCCGGGGCGGCGGCAGCGGCCTTGGTGGCCTCGGCGGCCGCCAGGACGTCCTGCTTGCGGATACGGCCACCGACACCGGTGCCCGAGACCGCGGACAGGTCCACGCCGGACTCCGAAGCGAGCTTGCGCACCAGCGGAGTCACGTACGCGCCCTCGTCACCGGAGACCGCCGGGGCGGCAGCCGGGGCAGCGGCCGGAGCCGGGGTCACCGGAGCCGGAGCGGCGACCGGGGCGGCAGCCTGGACCGGAGCCGGGGCGGCCACGGGGGCCGGGGTCTGGACCGGAGCCGGAGCGGCCGGAGCCGGGGCGGCCACGGGGGCCGGGGCCTGGACCGGAGCCGGAGCGGCCGGAGCCGGAGCGGCAGCGGGAGCCGGGGCGGCGGCCGGAGCCGGGGCGGCGGGGGCCGCCCCGGCAGCGGGGGCGGCACCGGCCGCACCGATGACGGCCAGGCGGGCGCCGACCTCGGCGGTCTCGTCCTCGCCGACCAGGATCTCCAGCAGCGTGCCGGAGACCGGCGCGGGGATCTCGGTGTCGACCTTGTCGGTGGAGACCTCGAGCAGCGGCTCGTCGGCCTCGACCGACTCGCCGACCTGCTTCAGCCAGCGGGTGACGGTGCCCTCGGTGACGGACTCGCCCAGGGCGGGGAGTACGACATCGGTGCCCTCGGCGGAACCGCCGCCGGCCGCGGCCTCGGCCGTCGGCGCGGGCGCCGGGGTCGCGGTCTCGGTGGACGGGGCGGCCTCAGGGGCCTCCGGAGCCTGAGCCGCGGGGGCCGCGGGGGCCGCGGGGGCCTCGGGAGCCGCCGGGGCCTCGGCGGCCGGAGCGGCGGCCGGGGCGGCCGCGCCGGAGCCGTCATCGATGACGGCCAGCTCGGCGCCGACCTCGACGGTCTCGTCCTCGGCCACCTTGATGGAGGCCAGGATGCCGGAGACGGGAGAGGGGATCTCGGTGTCGACCTTGTCGGTCGAGACCTCGAGCAGCGGCTCGTCGGCCTCGACGCGCTCGCCCTCGGCCTTCAGCCAGCGGGTGACAGTGCCCTCGGACACGCTCTCTCCGAGCGCCGGCAGGGTTACGGAAACCGGCATGGTTTCAGTTGCTCCTAACGGTGGGATCTCCCCAGCTCAAGCGAAGCGCCGAGCGTGGGGAAGTGCGGAAGTGGTCGTCGCGCCCGTGACGATCAGTCGTGGGAGTGAAGCGGCTTGCCGGCCAGGGCCAGGTGGGCCTCGCCGAGCGCTTCGTTCTGGGTCGGGTGCGCGTGGATGAGCTGCGCGACCTCGGCCGGCAGAGCCTCCCAGTTGTAGATCAGCTGGGCTTCGCCGACCTGCTCGCCCATCCGGTCACCGACCATGTGGACGCCGACCACGGCACCGTCCTTGACCTGGACGAGCTTGATCTCGCCCGCGGTCTTGAGGATCTTGCTCTTGCCGTTGCCCGCGAGGTTGTACTTCAGGGCCACGACCTTGTCCGCGCCGTAGATCTCCTTGGCCTTGGCCTCGGTGATGCCGACGGACGCGACCTCGGGGTGGCAGTACGTGACGCGCGGGACACCGTCGTAGTCGATCGGGACGGTCTTGAGACCGGCCAGACGTTCCGCGACCAGGATGCCCTCGGCGAAGCCGACGTGCGCGAGCTGGAGGGTCGGGACGAGGTCGCCGACCGCCGAGATGGTCGGCACGTTGGTCTGCATGTACTCGTCGACCAGGACGTAGCCGCGGTCCATCGCGACGCCCTGCTCCTCGTAGCCCAGACCCTGCGAGACCGGACCGCGGCCGACGGCGACCAGCAGCACCTCGGCCTCGAAGGTCTTGCCGTCGGCCAGCGTCACGCGGACGCCGTTCTCGGTGTACTCGGCCTTGTCGAAGAAGGTGCCGAGGTTGAACTTGATGCCGCGCTTGCGGAACGCGCGCTCCAGAAGCTTCGAGCTGTTCTCGTCCTCGACCGGGACGAGGTGCTTGAGGCCCTCGATCACGGTGACGTCGGAACCGAAGGACTTCCACGCCGAGGCGAACTCGACGCCGATGACGCCGCCGCCGAGCACGATCGCGGACTCGGGGACGCGGTCCAGGACCAGCGCGTGGTCCGAGGAGATGATGCGGTTGCCGTCGATGTTCAGGCCCGGCAGCGACTTCGGCACGGAGCCGGTCGCCAGCAGGACGTGGCGGCCCTGGACGCGCCGGCCGTTCACGTCGACGGAAGTCGGGGAGGAGAGGCGGCCCTCACCCTCGATGTAGGTCACCTTGCGGGAGGCGACCAGGCCCTGCAGGCCCTTGTACAGGCCCGAGATGACCTCGTCCTTGTACTTGTGGACACCCGCGATGTCGATGCCCTCGAAGGAGGCCTTGACACCGAACTGGGCGGCTTCACGGGCCTGGTCCGCGATCTCGCCCGCGTGCAGCAGAGCCTTCGTGGGGATGCAGCCGTTGTGCAGGCAGGTGCCACCGAGCTTGTTCTTCTCGATCAGGGCAACGTCCAGACCCAGCTGGGATGCGCGCAGCGCCGCGGCGTAACCGCCACTGCCACCGCCGAGGATCACTAGGTCGAAAACGGTGCTGGCGTCGTTCGCCACGTCACGTCCTCCATGCATGTGCGCCGGGCACCGGTCCTCTGTGACCGGGCGGCGGCTGGTAATCGGCCGCTTGTTTCTTCGGCCCTGTGGTGGGGGCCCTGTCCTGCCGAGAACCCATCTTCGCATTTGTCGGGGGAACGCGGGACGCCGGGCCCGCACTGTGGCAGGTCGATCTGCCGGGACGAGGGGTTACCGAAGCGTAGAAACGTACGGATTTCGTTGTCGGTGAACACGCCCCGGGTCCTCGGCGAGGTCCCGGGGCGAGTCACGTCTCACATGCGTGCACCCGCGCACCCGTGCACGCCGTGAGCCGGCGCTCGGTGAGGCGCCGGCTCAGCCCAGGTCGCCCGTGGCCGTACGCTCGGCCAGCCGCACCAGGGTGCGGACGGCCGAGCCGGTGCCGCCCTTGGGGGTGTAGCCGTACGGGGCACCCTCGTGGAAGGCCGGGCCGGCGATGTCGAGGTGGGCCCAGGTGATGCCCTCGCCGATGAACTCCCGCAGGAAGAGGCCGGCGACCAGGCCGCTGCCCATGCGCTCGCCCATGTTGGCGATGTCGGCGGTGGGGGAGTCCATGCCCTTGCGCAGGTCCTCGGGGAGCGGCATCGGCCACGAGGCCTCGCCGACCTCCTCGGCGATCTCGTGGATCGACGTACGGAAAGCGTCGTCGTTGGCCATGATGCCGAAGGTGCGGTTGCCGAGGGCCACGATCATCGCGCCGGTCAGGGTGGCCACGTCGACGATCGCGTCCGGGTTGTCCTCGGAGGCCTTCGTCAGCGCGTCCGCGAGGACCAGGCGGCCCTCGGCGTCCGTGTTGAGCACCTCGACGGTCTTGCCGCTGTACATGCGCAGCACGTCACCGGGGCGGGTGGCGGAGCCGGACGGCATGTTCTCGGCCAGCGCGAGCCAGCCGGTGACGTTGACCCGCAGGCCCAGCTTGGCGGCCGCGACGACGGCGGCGAAGACGGCGGCGGCGCCGCTCATGTCGCACTTCATCGTCTCGTTGTGGCCGGCCGGCTTCAGGGAGATGCCGCCCGAGTCGTAGGTGATGCCCTTGCCGACGAAGGCGAGGGTCTTCTCCGCCTTGGCGTGGGTGTAGGAGAGCTTCACCAGGCGCGGCGGGTTCTCGGACCCCTTGCCGACGCCCATGAGGCCGCCGTAACCGCCCTTGAGGAGCGCCTTCTCGTCCAGGACCTGGACCTTGATGCCGTTCTCCTTCGCGGTCGCGGACGCGACGGCGGCGAAGGCCTCGGGGGTGAGGTCGTTCGGCGGGGTGTTGATCAGGTCACGGGCGATGTTGACCTCGGTCGCGACGATCGTGGCGCGCTCGGCCGCGGCCTTGTGCTCCTTGTCGCGCGGCTTGGCGCCCAGCAGGGCGATCTCGGCGAGCGGCAGCTTGGGGCCGGCGTGCTTGTCGCCGTTGCCGGCCTTCTTCTCGCCGCCCTGGTAGGCGGTGAAGGCGTACGAGCCGAGCAGCGCGCCCTCGGCCACGGCGGTGACGGCGGAGGCGTCGTCCAGGGGCAGGGCGAAGGCGGCCTTCTTGGTGCCGTGCAGCGCGCGGGCGGCCACGCCGGCGGCGCGGCGCAGGGCCTCCTCGTCGTACGACTCGTCCTCCTCCGGGAGGGACCCCAGCCCGACCGCCAGCACGACCGGGACCTTCAGGCCCGAGGGGGCCGGCAGCTTGGTGGCCTCGCCTTCGGCGCCCGAGGCACCGAGTGCGTCGAGCACGGCGGCGAGCTTTCCGTCGTACGCCTTGTCCACGGCCTCGGCGCCCGCGGCGACGACCGGGCCCTTGGGGCCCTTCGCCACGCCGACCACGAGGGCGTCGGCGCGCAGCGTCGCCGCGCCGGCAGTGCTGAGAGTCAGAGCAGTCACGGTGGTGAAGTCTCGCTTCCGTTTATGTGTGTGGGCCGAGTGGGTGGACGGCCATCCGGTCGCGATCGTATTCGGGGCCGAGCCGTCGCCGGAAATGAGCGTACGCGCACGGACTCGTCCGTACGCCACTCGAAGGTTTGGCAGATTGTTCGATCAACAGGTCGTCAGATTCACCCATCTGTGGACTCTGCTCCGGGTTTGCTCCGTAGACGTGACGAGGTCCGAAAGACTCGGTCCACTCTCGCAAGGGGACGCGGGGTTCCTTTGCATGATTTCCACAGAGCCTCCCCCGGCCCGGCCGTCCGCCCAGGGCCGTTCCGAGGGATGCCTGCGGGGGGAAGGCCCACATGGTCAACAAGAACCGGGTCCACAGGCTCGCCGCCGCCTGCGCGGCGGCAGCCCTGGTGTCCGTGGCACTACCCGCCTCCACCGCCCAGGCGGCCACGGCACCGCGCATCGACCTGAAGGTGCTCGTCGTCGACGACGGCGGCAGCTCGGTCGAGGCGATCACGGCGGAGCTCCGGGACACCGGGGTCCCGTACACCCGCGTCGAGCTCGGCAGCGGAGGCCGCCCGGTCATCAACGCCGCGTTCCTCAGCGAACCCTCCGACAGCGCGACCGGCCGTCCGCGCGCCAAGTACCAGGGCGTCGTCCTGCCCAACGAGAACCCCTTCGGGGAGGGCTCGGCCGAGATGGCCGCGCTCGCCGCGTACGAAAAGGCGTACGGGATCCGCCAGGTGGACGCCTACACCTGGGCGCACCCGGGCGTGGGGCTGGAGTACACCGACAACGGCGGGTACAGCGGCCAGCTCGACGGGACGCGGGCGGCCGTCACCCCGGCCGGCCGGGCGGGCCCCTTCCGCTACCTCGGCGGCCAGGTCGCCTTCGAGGACAACTCCGCCCTCGTCCCCGAGAGCTACGGCTTCATGGGCAGGCCGCGGGCCGGTTACACCAGCTACCTCGACGCCCCCGTCGGCTCCGCCGGCTCCGAACGGGCCTCGCTCCTCGGCGAGTACACCCACGACGGGCGCAGCGAGCTCGTCGTCACCTTCGGCTACAACCAGCACCAGCAGCAGTTCCGGCTGCTGGCCCGCGGCATCGTGGAGTGGCTCACGCAGGGCGTCCACCTCGGCCGGAGCCGCAACTACTTCGCGGTCCACGTCGACGACGTCTTCGCCCCCGACGCCCGCTGGAACAAAGAGCTCAACTGCACCCCCGGCGACTACGCCTGCGCGGGCGGGGAGGGCAAGGAGAGCACCATCCGGATGACCGCCGCCGACGCGCGGTACCTGGCGCAGTGGCAGCAGGCCAAGGGCTTCAAGCTCGACATGGTCTTCAACGCGGGCGCCGGCGAGGAATGGAAGACCGAGAACGGCAACACCGACGCCCTCACCGCGCAACTGCTCGCGGACCGGGCCGCGTACCGCTGGATCAACCACACCTACACCCACCCCTTCCTGGGCTGCGTCCAGGACACCACCACCGTCCCCTGGAGCTGCACCAAGAACGCCCAGGGCGCCGTCAACTGGATGAGCCGCGCCGAGATCTCCGCGCAGATCCGCGACAACAACGACTGGGCCGCCGCCAAGGGCATCACGCTCGACCGCAGCGAGCTCGTCACCGGCGAGCACTCGGGCCTCAAGACCCTCCCGCAGCAGGACCGGGACAACCCCAACCTGGCGGGCGCGCTCGCCGACAACGGCGTCAAGTGGGTCGCCAGCGACAACTCCCGCGAACCCGCGCAGCGGGCGGTCGGCACCTCCCTGACCGTCCCGCGCCACCCGATGAACGTGTACTACAACACGGGCACCAACGCGGAGATGGCCGACGAGTACAACTGGATCTACACGAGCCGTGAGGACGGCGGCAGCGGCGTCTGCGAGGACAACCCGGCGACCTCCACCTGCCTGCCCGACCCGGTCGACGTCAACACCGGCTACCTGGACCACATCGTCCCGCAGGAGGCCCGTACCGCCCTGCGCCACGTGCTCGCCAACGACCCGCGGCCGCACTACGTCCACCAGTCCAACCTCGCCGAGGACCGCACCCTCTACCCGGTGCTCGACCGGGTCCTCGACACCTACCGCACGCTGTACGCCCCCAGCGCGCCGCTCGTGAACCAGACGCAGAAGGGAGCCGGTACCGAGCTCGGCCGCCGCGCCGCCTGGGACAGGGCCCTCGCCGCGGGCCGGGTCACCGCCTACCGCATCGGGACGGACGTCACCGTCAAGGCACCCGCCGGCGTCGTCGCCCCCGTCACCGCGCCCGAGGGCACCAGGAAGCAGCTGCTCCTGGGCACCGCGGTCTTCGGCAGCCCGTACGCCGG
Source organism: Streptomyces sp. NPDC003038 (assembly GCF_040611115.1). Taxonomy (NCBI): domain Bacteria; kingdom Bacillati; phylum Actinomycetota; class Actinomycetes; order Kitasatosporales; family Streptomycetaceae; genus Streptomyces; species Streptomyces sp. NPDC003038. The sequence goes on along the minus strand of NZ_JBEXNN010000016.1, from coordinate 140,766 downwards.
GACCCGCTCGGCCTGGATCGGGCCCGAGGCGCTGCAGTCGGCCGTCACGCTCAAGCTGCCCAGCTGACCGGCCGGCCGTCCGACGCCCCGGCCGAGCAACCGGCCGGCCGTCCGACGCCCGAGCACAGCAACCGGCCGGCCGTCCGACGGTCCGGCCGTCCGACCCGCCGTACCACCTAGCGCCGGCGCTCCGCGAACCCACGGGCGCCGGCCCCTTTTCCGTCCTGGGGGGACACACCGCATGAGCCATGGGCGCCACGTCACCATGCTCACCGAAGGCACCTACCCGCACGTCCACGGGGGCGTCAGCACCTGGTGCGACCAGCTGGTGCGCGGCATGCCGGAGGTCGACTTCAACGTCATAGCCCTGACCGGCTCCGGACGCGAGCCGGTCACCTGGGAACTCCCGCGCAACGTCTACCGCCACACCGCCGTCCCGCTCTGGGGCGCTCCCACGGGCCGCGGCCGCCGCGCGGCCCTGCGCGGCAGGGCCCACCGCCGCTTCACCGAGATCTACGAGACCTTCCTGCTCTCCCTGCTCGATCCCGCCGGGGGAGGATTCTCCGAAGCCCTGCGCGAACTGGCTGTACTCGCCCGCGCCGGCAAGCTCGCCCGGGCCCTGCGCTCCGAATCCGTGCTGCGCCTGCTGATGGCCGTATGGACCCGCCCCGGCCTCGCCACCGCCGACGCGCGCCCCACCGTCCACGACGCGCTCACCGCCACCGACCTGCTGGAACACGCGCTGCGTCCGCTCGGTGTACGGATCCCGCACGACAGCGTCGCCCACGCCGTCAGCAGCGGCCTCGCCACCCTCCCGGCCCTCGCCGCCAAACGGCTCGACGGAGTGCCCTTCCTCCTCACCGAGCACGGCATCTACCTGCGCGAGCGCTACCTCGGCTACCGCAGCGCCGCCCAGCGCTGGCCCGTCAAGGCCCTCCTGCTCGGCTTCTACCGCGAGCTCAACACCGAGGGCTACCGCCGGGCCGACCTGATCACCCCCTGCAACCAGTACAACCGCCGCTGGGAGGAGCGCGGAGGCGCCCGCTCCGACCGCATCCGCACCGTCTACAACGGCGTCGACCCGCAGGCCTTCCCCGCAGCCGGCCCCGAACCCGAGGTGCCCACCCTCAGCTGGTGCGGCCGCATCGACCCGATCAAGGACCTCGAAACCCTCATCCGCGCCTACGCCTTCATGCGCGAGGAACTGCCCGCCCTGCGGCTGCGCCTCTTCGGTCCCGTCCCCGACGGCTGCGCGGAGTACAAACTCCGTCTGGAGAAGCTCGCCGCCGAACTGGGGGTGAGCGACGGCATCACCTACGAGGGACGCGTCGAGCAGGTCGCCCGGGCCTACGCGGCCGGCACGGTCGTGATGCTCTCCAGCATCAGCGAGGGCTTCCCCTTCAGCATCATCGAGGCCATGTCCTGCGGCCGCACCACCGTCTCCACCGACGTCGGCGGAGTCCGCGAGGCCGTCGGCGACACCGGCCTCGTCGTCCCGCCGCGTGAACCCGAGACCATGGCCCGCGCCACCCTCGCCCTGCTCCGCGACGACGTACGCCGCCTCGAACTGGGCCGGATGTCGCGCGAGCGGGTCGTACGGAAGTTCACCCTCCACCAGTCCGTGGACGGCTTCCGGCACATCTACCGGGAGCTCGCCGGCCAGCCCGTCCTGCCCGTCCACGCCGGCGACGGCTGGACCCAGCGGCTCGCCGACCCCTGGTACCGGGAGCTCGCCGCGATGGGGCGGCCCCGCACCAAGTCGGCCGAAGGGAGCCGGTGGTGAGCGGATCCCTCTGGCTGAAGCCGCCCGGTCCGGGGGCACCTCCGGTACGGCACCGACGCGCCGCCGCCGGCCGCTCCGGACCGGCGCACCCGCCCGGGCCCGTCCCCGACACCCTGCCGGCCGTCCCGCGAGCGCGCCGGGAAGGCCCCGCCACCGACCCGATGGACGAACTCGCCGAGCGCCTCGACGTGTTCGTCGCCGGCGCCGTCCACCCGGACGAGATCGCCGCCATCCTCGAATCCGACGGCATGACCGACGAACACATCCGGCTCACCTACGGCCGCCACGACTCCTTCGGCCTCGCCGAAGAGCTCTACGCCCGGGTGCCCCGCGCCTTCCCCGAGCCGGACGGCGCCCCCGACCCCTGGAAGGTCTCCCTCACCGCCTGCCTGCTGCGCGGGGTGATCTTCGCCCTGCCCGGCCTCGCCTACCTGCTCGGCGCACCCCTGCTCGACGGCCCGCAGGACCGCCTGGGCCTGCCCGCCGGGACGCTGACCCTGCTCGCCGGGGCGCTCATCGGCTGGACCTGGGACCAGGCCCTGTCCCACCGGGCCTACTCCTGGCTCGGCCTCGGCGACCGGGCCGCCGCCGGGCGGACCCTGCTCGTCGGCGCCCCCGCCGGGTCCCTGCTGGGGACCGCCGCCGCGCTGGCCGTGCCCGGCGGGCCGCCGTTCTCCTACGCCTTCGCCGCCGGGCAGGCCCTCTACGTCGGGGCCGCCACCGTCCTGCTCGTCCTCGGCCGTGAGCGCGTCCTGCTCGCCGCGCTCGGCCCGATGGCCGCCGGAGCCCTGCTCGTGCTCTTCGTGGACCTGCCCGTGCCGGTGCGGGTGACCCTGCTGGTCGTCTCCCTGCTCGCCGCCTGCACCCTGGCCGTACGGGAACTGCCCCTGGCCCGGGGGGTACGGGCCGCCGCGCGCCGCATCCGCGGCCGCGGCCGCGCCGCACGCAGGCCCGGAGCCGGGCCGGTGCGGTGGCGGATGCTGCGGGGCGCCGAGGAGGAGTACGCCCCGCGCGGGCCCCGGCTCGGGGACTCGGTGCCGTACGGGGTCTTCGGCCTCGGCACCGGCCTCCTCGTGCTGTACGCCGCCCTCGGCGAGGTGCTCGCCGGCGGCCCCGCCGAAGCGGTCGCCGCCCCGGCCGCGGTGGCCCTCACGCTCAGCATGGGCCCCGCCGAATGGCTGCTCCACCGGTTCCGCAGCGGCAGCCTGGCCGGGCTCCGGGCGGCCCGCTCGCCCGGGGCGTTCCGGCGGCGGATGCTCGGCACGCTGGGCCGGTGCCTCGCCCTGTACCTGGTGGTGCTGCTGGCCCTGGGCGTCGCCGGAACCCTGCTCTGGCCGGACGCCCCGGGCCTCACCGGAGTCCGCGTCGCGACCCTGCTCCTGCTGGGCGCGGTCATGTGGACCGGCCTGCTGCTCCAGTCCTTCGGGGCGGTGCGGCCGGCCGCCGCGGTCTGCGCCTCGGCCGCCGTCGCCCAGAGCCTCGCCCTGCTGACCGGGCTGGGGCCGCCCCGGGTGGTACAGCTCGCCGTGGCGGCTGCGGCCGCCACCGTGCTCGCCCTGCTGGTCTGCCTGCTCCTCGGCCGTGTGACCGCGCACCGCTGACCGACCGACCGCCGACCGACCGCCGACCGCCCGTCGACCGACCCAGACCGTACGAGAAGAAGGACCCCATGCTCCTGGTGCCCCTCTACGAGCATCCCGCCGACCGCCCCGAGGCCTGGGAACGGCTCATCCGGGCCGCCGGCCGGCTGCACTCCGTGGTGCTCAACCCGGACAGCGGGCCGGGCGACGCCCCCGACGAACGGTTCGCGCGGGTCGCGACGCGGCTGCGCGAGGCCGGGGTGTCCGTCCTGGGGTACGCCGACACCGACTACGGGCGGCGCCCGCACGCGGCCGTGGTAGGGGACCTGCTGCGCCACCGCGACTGGTACGGCACCGACGGCGCCTTCCTGGACCAGGCCGCCTCCGGCCCCGAACTGCTGGCGCACTACGGGCGGCTCGCCGTCGCCGCCCGGGCCGCGGGCGCCCGCACCCTCGTCCTCAACCACGGCGTCCACCCGCACCCCGGGTACGCGGGACTCGCCGACCTGCTCGTCACCTTCGAGGGCCCCTGGGACGCCTACCGGGACGCGGCCGCCGCGCCGCCGCCCTGGACCGCCGACCACCCGGCACAGCGCTTCTGCCACCTCGTCTACGCCGTCCCGCCGGGCGCGCCCGCCGCCGAACTCGCCGAGCGGCTCGCGGCCGAACGGGGGGCGGGGGTGCACTGCGCGGTGCCCGGGACCGGCGCGCACCCGTGGGGGACCCTCCCGTACGCCTTGGAGGCGACCGGATGAACCGTTTCCCCCGCCTGTGCGGACTGCTGCTCCTCGTCCCGCTCCTCCTGCTCGCCGCCTGTACGACGGAACCGGACGACGGTTCACCTGAGCCGGGGCCGGACCAGGTGCCGGGGGAGCGCTGGCAGCCACGGCCCGGCACCGGCTGGCAGTGGCAGCTCAGCGGCAGGCTCGACACCTCGGTGGACGTGCCGGTGTACGACGTCGACGGGTTCACCACCACCAAGGAGCAGGTCGCCGCGCTGCGCAAGGCGGGACGCCGCACCATCTGCTACCTCTCCACGGGCGCCTGGGAGGACTTCCGGCCGGACGCCGACGACTTCCCGAAGGCGATCCTCGGCCGGGGCAACGGCTGGGAGGGCGAGCGCTGGTTCGACATCCGGCGCCTCGACGTGCTGGAACCGCTCGTCGCCAAGCGGTTCGACATGTGCCGGGACAAGGGCTTCGATGCGGTGGAGCCGGACAACATGGACGCCTACCGCAACCCGTCCGGTTTCCCCCTCACCGCCGAGGACCAGCTGCGCTACAACCGGCTGATCGCGAAGCTCGCCCACGACCGGGGCCTGGCGGTGGGGCTGAAGAACGACCTCGACCAGATCCCGCAGCTGGTCGGCGAGTTCGACTTCGCCGTGAACGAGCAGTGCGCCCAGTACGACGAGTGCGAGCGGCTGACCCCGTTCATCGAGGCCGGGAAGGCCGTCTTCCACGTGGAGTACGAGCTGCCGACGGAGCGGTTCTGCGCCCGCTCGCGCGCACTGAAGCTCAGCTCCCTGGAGAAGAAGTACGAGCTGGGGGCCTGGCGCCGCGCCTGCCCGTAGCCCCGCCGGAGCCTTCAGACGGGCAGGACGGCGTGGACGCGGTAGCCGCCGCCGAAGCGGGGCCCGGCGAAGCAGGACCCGCCCAGGGCCGTGGCCCGCTCGCGCATGCCCAGCAGCCCGTGGCCTCCGCCCGGGTCGGCCGGCTCCGGAGCGGAGTCCGGCGGGGCGTCCGCGGCGGCGCCCCCGTCGTCCAGCACGGTCACCTCCACCGAGGCGCCGACCCGGACCACGCTGACCTCGGCGCGGGCCTTCGGGCCCGCGTGCTTGCGTACGTTGGTCAGCGCCTCCTGGATCACCCGGTACGCCACCAGGTCCACGGCGGCCGGCAGCGCGGCCGCCTCGCGCCCCAGCTGGACGATCACCTCCACCGGCAGCCCGGCATGCCGGAAGGTCCCCACCAGCTCGTCCAGTACGGCCAGCCCCGGCGCGGGCTCGGTCGGCGCCTCCGGGTCACCGGACTGACGCAGCAGCCCGACCGTGGCCCGCAGCTCGTTCAGTGCCGAGCGGCTCGCGTCCCGTACGTGGGCCAGGGCCTCCTTCGCCTGGTCCGGCCGCTTGTCCATGACGTGCGCGGCCACGCCCGCCTGGACGTTCACCAGCGCGATGTGGTGGGCCACCACGTCGTGGAGGTCCCGGGCGATCCGCAGCCGCTCCTCGGCGACCCGCCGCCGGGCCTCCTCCTCCCGGGTCCGCTCGGCCCGCTCGGCCCGCTCCCGGATGGCGTCGACGAAGGCCCGCCGGCTGCGCACCGCGTCCCCGGCGGCCGCGGCCATCCCGGTCCAGGCGAAGATCCCGAGGTTCTCCTGCGCGTACCAGGGCAGCGGCCCGGCCAGCATGGCCACGCCCGTCAGCGTCGCCATCGTGAGCAGCCCGATCCGCCAGGTCGTGGGCCGGTCGGTGTGGGCGGCCACCGTGTACAGGGCGATCACCGTGCACATGGCGACGGGCGCGCGCGGCTCCCCGGTGGTCAGCTCCAGCAGCGAGAGGCCGCAGGTCACGGCGAGAACGGCCCGCGTCCTGAGACGCCGGAACACCAGGGCCGCCGCGCCCAGCAGCATCAGCAGCAGCGAGAACGGCCCGGGGTCGCGGGTTCCGAAGGTCGGTCCGTGGGGCCCGTGCGGATCGGCGAAGGACCCGATGACCATGAAGACGAACGCCCCGGTCGCGAGCACGGCGTCGGTGGCGAGCGGATGGGCCCGCAGCCACTGCCGGGTGGGCGCGAACGGCCCGAGGTGTGTCGTCACCCCGATACGGTACGGCCTGCCCCGGCCACCGACGCCGTCAGATCCGGGGCGACGGCGGGGGAGCCGGTGGGGGAGACGGCGGAACGGACGGCGGGCGAGTCGGCGGGGGAGCCGGAGGCGGGCGCCGCCCGAGCGGGGCGCGGGAACGCGCCGGCCCCCACCTCGCCCGCACCACGCACATCAGCATGACCGCGGCGATGGCCGCCAGGTGCTCCTTGCCCGCCAGATTGTTCTTCACCAGCACCTCGCCGATCATCACCAGGACCACCAGGGCGCCGGTGAGATACGCCTTGTACCGCCAGCAGACGTAGACGGCGAGCCCCACCACCGCCGCCGAGGGACCGGTGTCGTTGACGATCCGGTCGGACACCGGCAGGCCGAGGGGATGGTCCGGGTCCAGCGCCAGCCCGATCCGCGCGTACGTCGTCCCGGCGAGGGTGGCGACGTAGCCGATCACCAGCGTGCGCCACCAGCCGACGCAGATCTCCGAGACCCCGAAGACGAGCAGGATCTGCGCGAGCGCCCCCCACACCGGCAGGTCCAGGGCCGGCACGAACAGCGACAGCGGCGTGCGCAGCAGGGCCAGCCACAGCGGATCGACGGCTTTGACCGAGCCGAGGTTCTGGACCGGCTGGAAACCCCACGGCGTGTTCTGCACGATCTGGAAGAGCGAGGTCAGGCAGACCGCGCCGATGGTCATCGGGACCGCCCGCCACCTGTCGCGTACGAGCGCCTCCCCGACGGTCCGCAGCAGGGGGCCCCACTCACGGCGGGCGAAGCGCCGCAGCGGGGCCGTCGTCCACGCCGTCAACGCATCGTCTCCAGATGTCTGCGGTGCATCCACTTCGGAAGGCCGGGGGCCTCCAGGAAGCCTTCGGCCCGGCCGGCCGCGATGCCGATCCGCAACAGGTCCGAACTCTTCTCGAAGAGCATGAACCGCGGTTCCCAGATCGGCCGGTATTTGGCGTTGGCCCGGTAGAGGGACTCGATCTGCCACCAGCGGGAGAAGAAACTCAGCAGGGAGCGCCACATCCGCAGCACCGGACCGGCGCCGAGCCTGGACCCGCGTTCGAAGACGGACCGGAACATCGCGAAGTTCAGCGAGACCTGGGCGACCCCGATCTCCTTGGAGCGTTCGAGAAGTTCGATGACCATGAACTCCATCAGGCCGTTCTCGGAATCCCGGTCACGGCGCATCAGATCCAGCGACAGGCCCTTGGGCCCCCACGGTACGAAGGACAGCACCGCCCGCAGGTCCCCGTTGCCGTCGGTGCACTCCAGCATCACGCACTGGCCGTCGCGGGGATCACCCAGTCGGCCCAGCGCCATCGAGAATCCGCGCTCGGTCGCGCCGTCGCGCCAGTCGTCGGCGCGGCGCAGCAGCACCTCCATCTCGTCGGCCGGGATGTCGGCGTGGCGGCGGATGCGGACCGAGTAACCGGCCCGCTTGACGCGGTTGTAGGCCTGCCGGACGGTCCGCATGGCGCGGCCCTCCAGCGTGAACTCGGCGGTCTCGACGATCGCCTCGTCGCCGAGCTCCAGCGCGTCCAGGCCGTGCCGGGCGTAGATCTGCCCGGCCTCCTCGCTCGCGCCCATCACGGCCGGTACCCAGCCGTGCTCACGGGCCTCGGCCAGCCACGGCTCGATGGCGCCGGGCCAGGCTTCGGGGTCGCCGATCGGGTCGCCGGAGGCCAGCGAGACCCCGCCCACGACGCGGTAGGTGACGGCGGCCTTGCCGGTGGGGGACCAGACGACGGACTTCTCGCGGCGCAGCGCGAAGTAGCCGAGCGAGTCGCGCTCGCCCTGCTTGGCGAGCAGGGCCCGCAGCCGCTCCTCGTCGTCCTCGGTGATCGGGTCGACGGCGCGGCGCGAGCGGAAGGCCGCGAACAGCACGGCGAGCAGCAGCACCATCGACATGATGTTGATGAAGACGTCCACCCAGCCGGGCGGGGTGATCGCGCTGTAGGCCCTGTCGTCCGGGGCCAGGGTGATCAGCCGCATCACCCCGTACCGCCAGCGGGCCAGGAAGCCCGCCTCGGCGCTGTCGGGCTCGGTGTTGGTGGCGCCGACGAGCAGGGCCGCGACCAGCGAGGTGACCAGCAGGCCGACGGCGGCGACGATGGTGGCGAGCGCGGGGTTGGAGCGGTCGCCCTTGGCGTAGAACTCGCGGCGGCCTAGCAGCAGGGCGCCGACGAAGGCGGCGGTCAGGCCGAGCGAGACCCAGTTCTGCGGGTGGTCCCGGAACTCCGGGTAGCAGAGGTTGACATCGCCGTCGGTACACGGCGCGAAGGCCGCGACGGCGAAGGCGAGCAGCAGGAGGCCGCCCAGGACCAGGTTCAGGATCCAGGCGGCGCGTTTGCGGCGGCCCATGGTGACGGCGAGCAGCAGTGAGAACAGCCCGGACGCGAAGCCGGCCGTGAGCAGGTACGGGGTGTAGAAGTCGGCGGTGTTGTGTCTGCGCAGGTCCTGCCCGAGCGAAAGCCACACCGCGCTGAGGAAGTTGACGAAGGTGACGGCGCGCAGGTACCAGACCGCGAACGCGGCCCCGCGCCGTGAGCGGGTGCTCCCCCGGCCGGTCTCCCGGCCGCCCCCCGCCCCCTTGCCGGCGGGGTCGCCGCCGGTCGCTTTCCTGCCGGATGTCCGACCCGGCGCCTGTGCGGCGCTGCGGTCGGTGTCTGCGCTGGTCAAACGGGCCTCTCCCATAAAAAGCGATCATATGGGGCGTCGCCGTCCACGAGTGAGCTCGTTCCGGGGACCGCGGTCTGGTCAGGACCGCGCGCCCCGGCGGCTCATTCCACCGGCTCCTGCGCCGCCTTCTCCGGGAGTTCCGCCGCGAGTGCGGCGGCCGCCTGGACCAAGGGGAGTGCCAGCAATGCCCCGGTACCTTCTCCCACTGTGACGCCGTGATCGAGTACGGGGTTGAGTGCCATCCGGTCCAGAGCCTTCGCCTGGCCCGGCTCGCCGCTCGCCTGACCCGCCAGCCACCAGTCCGGGGCCCGGAACGCGGCCCGCTGGGCCACCAGTCCGCAGGCCGCCGAGACGACGCCGTCGAGGATGACCGGCGTACGGCGCACCGCGCACTGGAGCAGGAAACCGGTGATCGCGGCGACGTCCGCACCGCCGACCGCCGCCAGCAGCGCGACCTGGTCGCCGAGGACCGGCCTGGCCCGGCGCAGCGCGTCGCGGATCGCCGCGCACTTGCGCATCCACGCCAGGTCGTCGATGGGCCGGCCGCCGCGGCCGGTGACCACGGAGGCGTCAGTTCCGCAGAGGGCGGCGACGAGGGTGGCGGCGACGGTGGTCCCGCCCACGCTGAGGTCCCCGAGCACGACCAGGTCCGTCCCCGAGTCGGCCTCCTCGTCGGCGATCCGCATCCCGAGCCGCAGCGCCGCCTCGGCCTCCTCGGCCGTCAGCGCGTCCTCCACGTCGATCCGCCCGCTGCCGCGCCGGACGCGGTGCCGGACCACGTCCTCGGGAAGGAGCCCGGGGTCGCAGTCGAGCCCGGCGTCGACGATCCGTACGGTGGCACCGAACCGGCCGGCCAGGACGGCGACCGGGCTGGCCCCGTCCAGCACGGCCCGCACCAGCTCATGGCCGGTGCCGGCGGGCCGGGCGGAGACGCCCGCGGCGGCGATCCCGTGGTCGGCGGCGAAGAGCACCACGCGGGGGCGCTCGATCGGTTTGACCGGCACCTGCCCCTGCGCGGCGGCGAGCCACTCCGCGAGATCGTCGAGCCGGCCCAGTGCGCCGGGCGGCACGGCCAGCCGTTCACGGCGGTCCTCGGCGTCACGCCGGACGCCCCCGTCGGGGCGCTCGATCAGATCGGAGAAGTCGTCGAGATTCAGCGTGGTCATCTGCCAGAGCGTACAGCCGGTGATGCCCGCTCTCAGGGGGTGTCCCGCCGCTCAGACGGTCGCAGCGCGCCGAGGTAGACGCCCAGCATGACGAGCGGCGCGCCGAGCAGCAGACCCGCCGTCAGCTCCTCGTCGTCCAGCCACGCCGAGAGCACGATCGTGACCACCGGTACGACGACGAAGACATGGGCCGCGCGCGACGCACCCCACCGGCGCACCACGGTCAGGTAGAGGACGAAAGTCAGCACCGAGCCCGCCACGACCATGTACGCCAGCGCCCACCAGGTCGCCGTCCGCTCCGGCAGCCGCCACGCGTCGCCCACGGCGAACGAGCCGGCGCACAGCAGCGCCGTCGCTGCCGTCATGCCCACCGCGTTCATCGTCACCGGGTGCACCGGCGGCAGGCGGTGCACGAGCACGGTCGCCTCGGCGAAGGACAGTACGGCGCCCAGCACCGCCAGCAGGGACAGCAGCGGCACATCCGCCTGCAGCGGCGCCCGCGAGGCCAGCGCGACACCGGCCACCGCGATGAGCGTGCCCGCCAACGCGGACCGGCGCAAACGCTCTTGGCGCTGCGCCACCGCCAGCAGCAGCGCCACCAGCGGGACCAGAGCCAGCAGCGTCTGCCCCAGCCCCGCGTGGACGCGGACCAGCGCGTAGTACGCCAGCGCGAAGGTCACCCCGAAGTTCAGCACTCCGTACAGGACCGCGCCGGCCAGCGCCCGCCCGCGCGGCACGGCCAGCCGCATCACGGCCATGACCGCCAGCAGCACCACCGCCGCCGCGCCGAACCGCAACGACGCGCCCCACAGCGGGTCGAGCTCGCGATTGCTGAACCTGACCCCGACCGCATTGCCGCCGCTCACGAGCGAGCACCCGACGAAGGCGGCGAGCCCGCCTGCCTGCCGGACCGGAACCGGTTCCACAGGATCACCTCGGCTATTCCTTGGCTATTCCTTGAGGACGACCGCCTGCCCCGCGACGACGAGCAGGACGTGTTCGCACTGGCCCGCGACCACCGCGTTCAGGCGGCCCAGCTCGTCACGGAACCGGCGGCCCGAAGCGGTCGCCGGGACGATGCCCGAGCCGACCTCGTTGCTGACGATCACCACCTGGCGGCGGGTCGCCCGCACCGCCGCCACCAGCTCGGCCGTGCGCTCGCGCAGCTGCTGCTGCCCGCCCTTCGCCCAGACCGAGTCGTCCCACGCCCCGGCCCGGTCCATCGCATCCGTCAGCCACAGCGCCAGGCAGTCGATCAGCAGCGGCGGGCCCGCCTCGGCCAGCAGCGGGACCAGGTCGCAGGTCTCCACCGTCCGCCAGGCGCCCGGCCGGCGCTCCCGGTGCAGGCTGACCCGCTGCGCCCACTCCGCGTCCCCGTCACGCATGCCCGAGGTGGCCACGTAGACCACCTCCGGAAAGGCCGCCAGCCGCAGCTCCGCCTCGACGGACTTGCCCGACCGGGCCCCGCCCAGCACCAGGGTCCGGCGCGGCAGGTCCGGTACCGCGTGGTACTCCCCGGCGACCACCGTGGTCCCGTCCGGCACCACCCGGGCACCGGCGGCCGCGCACCGGCGCTCCAGCTCGCGCCCCGGCGGGGTGTCGTGGTCCAGGTGCACGGCGATCACATCCGTGGCCGGGCCGATCGCGCCGCTCGCCCGCAGCCGCGCCAGCGCCTCGGGCCGGCCCAGCACGTCCGCGAGGACCATGTCGTACGGGCGCTGCCCGACCGTGTCGTTGATGCCGCCGGGAGCCCCGCCGGGCGGGAGGTACAGCAGCCGGCCGCCGTCCGGGCCGGTCACCTCGTACCCGGTGCCCGGCGCGTCCATCGGTACCGCCCGCACCCGGTGCCCGGAGATCACCGAGAGCTCCCGCCCGTCCGGCACCCGCCCCGCGGCCGGCAGACCGGGCGGCAGTTCGAGTGGGGGCCCGTCGTGCGGGTGGGTCAGCAGGACCTGACGTACGCCGGCCAGGGAATGCCCGGCCCGGGCGCCGGCCAGCACCGCCCCCGGGGTCAGATCGAGCAGCAGCGCCCCGTCGACCAGGACGGCCGTAGCGGCGCGGGAGCGGGGGCCGACGCAGACCGCGCAGGCCGCACAGGGACAGCCGGGCCGGGGCAGGCCCTCGGGTGTGCCGGTGCCGAGCAGAGTGAGTTCCACAGGATGATCCTCCCGCGTCACCGAGACTGCTGCGCGCCCGGTTACTCTGCGGGCAGACTCAAGGCGAGAAGCGTGCGAGCAGCGGACGAGCAACGGAGGCGGACATGGCGTGGACGTGGCGGTTCGAGACGGCCGACGGCACCGAGACGAGCCCGTCGGTGGTACCCGAGGAATTCACCACGCAGGGGGACGCGGAGTCCTGGATCGGTGAGTACTGGAAGGACCTGCTGGAGGGCGGCACCGAGCAGGTGAAGCTGTCCGACGACAGCGGGACCGAGCTCTACACCATGAGCCTGCGGGCGGCGCTGGACGCCTGACCCTCTCCGAGGCAGGACCCCGGTGGCCGGGCCACGTCCCGGCCGGGGTCCGGTCTCGGGCAAGGGTTGGTCTCGGGCGCGGGTCCGGTCTCGGGCAGGGCGCGAGCAGCGGCCGGGGCACGACGCCGGGTCCCGGCCGGGGCCCGGGGTCGTGCCCCGTTCCCGGCCGGCCGGGCCACCGGCTCAGCCCCGTACGCCGCACAGGTGCAGCAGCGCGGCGACCCCGCGGTAGGGGTCGGTCCGCCCGGCGCGGTCCTCGGCGGCCAGCAGCCGCTCCAGCTCATCGTCCGGCGGCAGGGTCTCGCCGGCCTCGGTCCCGTCGGTGAAGACGCGGACGCCGTACCAGGCCTGCAGCGGGGCACCGATCCCGGACAGCGTGGCCGTCAGCCCGGCGAGCCGGTCGGCGCGTACGTCGAGGCCCAGCCGGTTCGTGTAGTCGACCCTGTCGAAGGCGGCCAGCGCGGCCGACCAGTCGCCGTCCAGCCCCGGGCGCATGGCGAGCGCGTCGCCGTTGCGCACCAGCAAGGACAGCAGTCCGCCGGGGGCCAGCATCCGGGCCAGCCCGGCGAGCATGGCGTCCGACTCGGGCACGTACATCAGCACCCCGTGGCACAGCACCACGTCGAAACTGCCCGGCAGGAAGTGCGCGCCGGTCTCGCGGCCGTCGCCCTCCATGAGCCGGACCCGGTCGCGGATCCCGGCCGGTTCCGCGGCCAGCGCCGCACGGGCGACGGCCAGCATCGCGGGATCCTGCTCCAGCCCCGTCACCTTGTGCCCGGCGCGGGCCAGGCGCAGTGCCTGCGTCCCCTGTCCCATGCCGACGTCGAGCACGCGCAGCCGCTGCCCGACCGGGAAGCGGTGCGCTATCTGCTCGTCGACCTGCCGGCCCACGAGTTCCTGCCGGACGGCGTTGCGCAGTCCGCCCAGGCCTTCCAGCCAGAGGCGGGCTCCCTCGGTAAAGCCGTCCCTGGGCGCAGGCGCTGCGGGCGTCGCTCGACTCAGGGCCGTTCCCCGCGCTTGACCTGCGGCTTGGGCAGGCGCAGCCGGCGCATCTGGAGGGTGCGCATGAGGCCGTACGCGACGGCGCCGCGGCGCGGCTCGTTCGCGAAGCGCTCGTTGAGGGCCTTGCGGAGGCGGATCACCAGGCCGACGGAGTCGACGATGATCAGCGCGATCACGCCGAGCCACAGCAGCAGCGCGATGTTCTGGATCGACGGCACCCGCACCATGCTGAGCACCAGAATGATCACCGCGAGCGGCAGGAACATCTCGGCGACCGAGAAGCGGGAGTCCACGAAGTCGCGGACGAACCTGCGGACGGGGCCCTTGTCGCGGGCGGGCAGATAGCGCTCGTCGCCACTGGCCAGCGCCTCGCGCTGCTTGGCCATCTCTACACGACGGCGCTCACGGGCACGCTTGGCATCCTCCTTGCGATTGCCGGTCGAGGCCACCACGGCCTTGCGCTGCGACTGGGCCACAGCACGCTTCGGCGTAGGGCGGCCCTTCCGGGCCTGCGGGTCACGGGGCTGCGAGAGGTCGGCGCTCGCCTTGTCGGCGGCGGCGGCCTTCTCTTCCTTGGAGGAGCGGCTACCAAACACATGCCAACCCTACGTGGTCACGGGCATGGCCCCCACCCCCGTGGGGAACGATCCGGCAACGGCGGGCGTCCTTCCCTGTGTACGCCTCGCGCAGGGGCCCGGTCCTTCGGGCCTCCCTCTCCTGGGGTCACCTACTCCTTACGCCTGACAAGGGGCGGGAGTAGTCGTCCTGGAGGAGGAGCGCATCCGTGCCCGAACAGTGCGGTAATGGAGACAGGGCCCGTACTGTGGGTCTTGTTGGTGACCTGGAGCGAAGTCCGTCAGAAGGGGGCGCGCGAAGCCCATGAGCGGTGTCATGAAGCGTATGGGAATGATCTTCCGCGCGAAGGCGAACAAGGCCCTTGACCGGGCCGAGGACCCGCGCGAGACCCTTGACTACTCGTACCAGAAGCAGCTGGAGCTGCTTCAGAAGGTACGCCGCGGGGTCGCCGATGTGGCGACCTCCCGCAAGCGCCTGGAACTGCAGCTGAACCAGTTGCAGGGGCAGTCCGCCAAGCTGGAGGACCAGGGCCGCAAGGCCCTCGCCCTGGGCCGCGAGGACCTGGCCCGCGAGGCCCTGTCCCGCCGTGCCTCGCTCCAGCAGCAGGTCAGCGACCTGGAGGTGCAGCACCAGACCCTGCAGGGCGAGGAGGAGAAGCTGACCCTCGCCTCGCAGCGCCTGCAGGCCAAGGTGGACGCCTTCCGCACCAAGAAGGAGACCATCAAGGCCACCTACACCGCGGCCCAGGCGCAGACCCGGATCGCGGAGTCCTTCTCCGGCATCTCCGAGGAGATGAGCGACGTCGGCCTCGCCATCCAGCGGGCCGAGGACAAGACCGCCCAGCTGCAGGCCCGCGCCGGCGCGATCGACGAGCTGCTGGCCTCCGGCGCGCTCGACGACCAGAGCGGCCTCGGCTCCAAGGACGACATCCAGGCCGAACTGGACCGCCTGTCGGGCGGTACGGACGTGGAGCTGGAGCTCCAGCGCATGAAGGCCGAGCTGGCCGGCGGCCCGTCCGCGCAGCAGCAGGCCATCGAGGGTGGAGCCGCGGGCACCGCCCAGCAGCAGCCGCAGACCCAGCACCGGTTCGACAAGCAGTAGGACGGGGCCCGTCATGATTGTCCGCATCATGGGGGAAGGCCAGGTGGTGGTGGCGGACAGCCACCTCACCGAGCTCAACAAGCTGGACGACGAACTGCTCGCCGAGGTGCAGGGCGGTGACGAGGAGGGCTTCCGGCGCACGCTGGGGCAGCTGCTCGATGCCGTACGGCGCCTGGGCGAGCCGCTTCCGGACGACGCGCTGGAGCCGTCCGAGCTGATCCTCCCCTCGGAGGACGCGACGCTCGACGAGGTCAAGGAGATGCTCAGCGACGACGGGCTGATCCCCGGCGCGGCTCCCTGACGCCCATCGGCAGGACGACCTGACGCGGGACTCGCGGGCCGCGGGACGTGCAAGACGCGGGACACCGACACACGACGGGCCCGCCCCTTACTTCCGGGGGCGGGCCCGTCGCCGTTCAGGGCGCGGGCGGCTTCTCCACCGCGACCGCCTCATCGGGATCGGGGGTCCCGCCGATGAAGTTCTCGAACCTGCGGCGCGGGCTCGCCCAGCGCCGGTCGTGGTGGAAGGCGCGTAGCCCCGCCTTGGCCCGGGCGCGCGGGCGGTTCGCGTAGAACCTCTTCGCGTACGGGGAACCGGGCCGGGCCAGCCGGATCGCGCCGACCAGCGCCACGAGGGGGACGACCGTACCGAAGACGGCGGTGCGCGCTTTGCCCTTCCACAGGGCGATCAGGGCCAGGAAGAAATTGGTGGCCGTGTTCATGACCACCAGGCCGCGGTTGTGCCGCTCGTCGGCGGTCAGCTCGTTCACACCGAACGGCAGGAACCCGCCCAGTACCAGTGCGACCAGAGCGGCCGTCAGGACCACCATCTCCACGCTCTTGCGGCCCTGCTCGCTCCAGTACACGTCGTCGAGGTGCAGGATCAGCGCGAACTCGTCCAGCACCAGGCCCGCGCCGAGGCCGAAGAGCACGGCCGAGAGCGCGGAGCCGAAGCCGTGCCCACCGGTGCCGACCGCGCCGAAGCCGCCGATGATCACGAGGATCACCCCCGGCACGACGTGGTGCACGTGCACGCCGCCCGGGGCGATGTTCTTGAAGGGCCCCTTCCCCGCTCGGATCAGCCGGGTGATCACCCGGGTGACGAGAAACGACAGGACGAAGGAGAGCAGGGCGAGCAGCAGGGGCAGCTTCCCCGGTTCGACGATGTTCCGATACCACCAGTGATCCATCCCACCGCCTCCCTGTGGTGCACCTCCCCTTTTTGGTAGGTAATGGGTAACTTACCGCCCCCGGCGAGCGGGTAGCGTTCCGGCCGATGACAGATTCGTTCGATGGTCCGCCCCTGACACCGCCCGTGGAACGCGCCTCGTTCCTCGACGGCGTCCGCTTCGCCTTCGGCACCCTGACCGTGCTGCCCGCCCGCATCACCCGCTGGGACCGCCCCGCCGCCCGCACCGGGATGGCCTGCGCTCCCCTCGCCGGGCTGGCCGTGGGTCTGCTCGCGGCCGTGCCCGGGGTGCTCCTGCTGCTGCTCGGCGGGGGGCCGCTGCTCGCCGCCGCCGTCACCGTCGCCGTACCGGCCGCGCTGACCCGGGGGCTGCACCTGGACGGCCTCGCCGACACGGCGGACGGGCTGGGCAGCGCCAAACCGGCCGAGGACGCGCTGCGCATCATGAAGCAGTCCGACATCGGCCCCTTCGGCGTCGTGACCCTGCTGCTCGTGCTGTTCGTACAGGTGGCCGCCCTCTCCGAGGCGTACGCCGACAGCTGGATCCGCGGCGCCCTCGCCGCCGTCACCGCCGCCGTGACCGCTCGCCTCGCCATGACCCTGGCCTCCCGCGAAGGCGTCCCGCCGGCCCGACCCGAAGGGCTCGGCGCGGCCGTCGCCGGCGTGGTCCCGCGCGGCGCGGCCGCCGCGATCGCCGCCCTCGTCGCGGTGGCCGCCGCGGCCGCCGCCCTCCCGCTGGGCCTTGCGGAGGCCGCCCGGCACGCCGCGGCGGTCCTGGCGGCCCTGCTGGCCGCGCAGCTGCTGCTGCGCCGATGCGTCCGCCGCTTCGACGGGGTCACCGGGGACGTCTTCGGCGCCCTGGCCGAAGTCGCGGCGACCACCGCGCTGGTGGTCCTGGCCCTGGGCTGACCCCGGCGCCCCGGGCTGACCTCGGCGGCCCTCGCGCCGGCCCCGCCCCGTGCCGACCCTTCCCCCGCATCGACCCCGCCCCCGGGCCGGTTCCGGCCGCGCGGGGCGACGTACGCTCACCCCGTGGACCACACGACGACGGAACCGACCGCCGCCGCGCCCATCCGGGTGCTGCTCGCCGACGACCAGGCACTCCTGCGCAGCGCCTTCAAGGTGCTCGTCGACTCCGAGCCCGACATGCTGGTCGTCGGGGAGGCCTCCGACGGGGCGCAGGCCTTCGCGCTCGCGCGCGAGACCCGCGCCGACGTCGTGCTCATGGACATCCGGATGCCCGGTACCGACGGGCTCGCCGCCACCCGCATGATCAGCGCGGACCCGGAACTGGCCGCCGTACGCGTGGTGATGCTGACGACCTTCGAGGTCGACGAGTACGTGGTCTCGGCCCTGCGGGCCGGCGCCTCCGGCTTCCTCGGCAAGGGCGCCGAGCCGGACGAGCTCCTCAACGCCATCCGGGTGGCCTTCGCCGGCGAGGCGCTGCTCTCCCCGGCCGCCACCAAGGGGCTCATCGCCACCTTCCTCGCCCAGGGCGGCGGCGCCGACCCGGCCCCCGGAGGCGCCTCGGCCGGCGCGCACGCCGAGCGGCTCGACGCGCTGACCGTCCGGGAGCGCGAGGTCCTCGTACACGTGGCCGCGGGACTGTCCAACGACGGGATCGCCGGGCGGCTGGAGGTCAGCCCGCTCACCGTGAAGACCCACGTCAACCGGGCCATGGCCAAGCTCGGCGCCCGCGACCGGGCCCAATTGGTGGTCATCGCCTACGAATCGGGACTCGTCCGGCCGCGCGCCGACTAGGCAGCGGCGCGGTAGTACGGCGTACTGCGGACGCGGTATGCCGCGGATAAGGAGGGGACCTGCGAGCGACGCCACGCCCCCACCCCATGGGACAGGGTGAAGGGGCCCGCGCGTGTGCCTGACGGCATGACTTCGTATACGTCACTGCAGAGAGATCCCATACCCATGTCCTGGCTGTCCCGCTTCAGCCTTGCCCAGAGAGCGCTGATCGGCCTCGTGTCGATCGTCGCGCTCGTCTTCGGCGCCATAGCCATCCCGCAGCTCAAGCAGCAGCTGCTGCCGTCCATCGAGCTGCCCATGGTCTCCGTGCTCGCGCCGTACCAGGGCGCCTCGCCCGACGTGGTGGAGAAGCAGGTCGTCGAACCGCTCGAGGCCACCCTCAAGGGCGTCGACGGCATCACCGGCATCACGTGCACCGCCAGCGAGGGCAACGCCCTCATCATGGCCACCTTCGACTACGGCGACAGCGGCACGAAGCAGCTCGTCGCCGACGTCCAGCAGGCCGTCAACCGGGCCCGCGTGCGGCTGCCCGCCGAGGTGGACCCGCAGGTGGTGGCCGGTTCCACCGACGACATCCCGACCGTCATCCTCGCCGTCACCTCCGACAAGGACCAGCAGGCACTCGCCGGCCAGTTGGAGCGCTCCGTCGTTCCGGTCCTCTCCGACATCGAAGGCGTCGGCCAGGTCACCGTCGACGGCGTCCAGGACCTCCAGGTCACCGTCACCGCCGACGACGCCAAGCTCGCGGCCGCCGGCCTCGACGGGGCGGCGCTCGCGCAGGGCCTGCAGGCGGGCGGCGCTTCCGTACCCGCCGGCTCCTTCGACGAGGAGGGCGAGAACCGCACCGTCCGCGTCGGCTCCGGCTACACCTCCCTGGCCCAGGTCGAGGACCTGCGCCTGAGCCCCGGCCCCGGCTCCGGAAAGCCCGCCGTCCGCCTCGGCGACGTGGCCACCGTGAAGCAGGAGGCCGCCCCGGCCGCCTCGATCACCCGTACCAACGGCAAGCCCAGCCTCGCCCTCGTCCTCACCATGGACAAGGACGGCAGCGCCGTCGCCATCTCCGACACCGTCAAGGACAAGCTGCCCGAACTGCGTGCCACGCTCGGCGCCGGCGCCGAGCTGACCGTGGTCAGCGACCAGGGCCCGGCCGTCGCCAAGTCCATCTCCAGCCTCACCACCGAGGGCCTGCTCGGCCTCGTCTTCGCGGTCATCGTGATCCTGGTCTTCCTGGCCTCGCTGCGCTCGACGCTGGTCACCGCGGTCTCCATCCCGCTGTCCGTCGTGCTCGCGCTGATCGTGCTGTGGACCCGCGACCTGTCCCTCAACATGCTGACGCTGGGCGCGCTCACCATTGCCATCGG
The DNA here is from genome assembly GCF_040611115.1 of Streptomyces sp. NPDC003038. NCBI lineage: Bacteria > Bacillati > Actinomycetota > Actinomycetes > Kitasatosporales > Streptomycetaceae > Streptomyces > Streptomyces sp. NPDC003038. Next base: position 121,269 of record NZ_JBEXNN010000016.1, on the reverse strand, counting down.
CCGGGTCGTCGACGACTCGATCGTGGTCCTGGAGAACATCAAGCGCCACCTCGGCTACGGGGAGGAGCGCGAGACGGCCATCATCACCGCGGTCAAGGAGGTCGCCGGCGCCGTCACCTCCTCCACCCTCACCACCGTCGCCGTCTTCCTGCCGATCGGCCTGGTCGGCGGCATGATCGGCGAGCTTTTCGGCTCCTTCTCGCTGACGGTCACCGCGGCCCTGCTGGCCTCGCTCCTCGTCTCGCTGACGGTCGTACCGGTGCTCTCGTACTGGTTCCTGAGCGCGCCCGAGGGCGTGACGCCGGGAGATGCCGAGAGCGCCGCCAAGGCCCGGCGCGACGCCGAGGAGAAGGAGGCCCGCAGCCGCCTCCAGCGGTTCTACGTACGGGTCCTGGGCTTCGCCACCCGGCGTCGCCTGACCAGTGTGGCCATCGCGGTCGTGGTTCTGGTCGGCACCTTCGGGATGACCCCGCTGCTGAAGACCAACTTCTTCGACCAGGGCGAGCAGGATGTCCTGACGGTCAAGCAGGAGCTGGCCCCCGGTACTTCGCTGGCCGCCTCCGACGAGGCGAGCCGCAAGGTCGAGAAGGCGCTGGCCTCGGTCGAGGGCGTCAAGAGCTACCAGGTCACCGTCGGCTCCTCCGGCTTCCTCGCGGCCTTCGGCGGCGGTACCGGCTCCAACCAGGCCTCGTACCAGGTCACCGTGAAGGACGCGGGCGACGCGGACGCCGTGAGGAAGGACATCGAGGACGAGCTGGCCAAGCTCAACAGCATCGGGGAGATCAGGATCGCGGCGGGCGACGGATTCGGCAGCCAGAACCTCAGCGTGGTCGTCAAGGCCGGCGACGGCGAGGTCCTCGCCGAGGCCGCCGAGCGGGTCCGGGCCGAGGTGGCCACGCTCAAGAACGTCACCGACGTACAGAGCGACCTGTCCCAGTCCGTGCCCCGCATCTCGGTGACCGCCACCCCCAAGGCGGCTGACGCCGGCCTGAACCAGGCCGCGCTCGGCGGACTCGTCGCCCAGGCCGTACGGGGCAACCCGGCGGGCAAGGCCGTACTGGACAACACCGAGCGGGACATCGTCATCAAGTCCGCGCAGCCGGCCACCACCCTGGCCGAACTGCGGGCGCTCCCGGTCGGCCCGTTCACGCTCGGCGACATCGCCGAGGTCAAGGTGGTTCCCGGCCCGGTCGCGATGACCCGGATCGACGGCGCCCGCGCCGCCACCATCACCGCGAAGCCGGTCGGGGACAACACGGGCGCGGTCAGCGCCGACCTCCAGACGAAGCTGAAGGCCCTGGACCTGCCCGCGGGGGCCACGGCCTCCATCGGCGGCGTCTCCGAGGACCAGGACGAGGCGTTCGCCTCGCTCGGCCTGGCGATGCTCGCGGCCATCGCGATCGTCTTCATGCTGCTGGTCGCGACCTTCCGCTCGCTGATCCAGCCGCTGATCCTGCTGGTCTCCATCCCCTTCGCGGCGACCGGCGCCCTCGGCCTGCTCATCGTCACCGGCACCCCCATGGGCGTCCCGGCCATGATCGGCATGCTGATGCTCATCGGCATCGTGGTGACCAATGCGATCGTCCTGATCGACCTGGTCAACCAGTACCGCGCCCAGGGGCTGGGCGTCGTCGAAGCGGTCGTCGAGGGCGGCCGGCACCGGCTGCGCCCGATCCTGATGACCGCCCTGGCGACGATCTTCGCGCTGCTCCCGATGGCGCTGGGCGTCACCGGCGAGGGCGGGTTCATCTCCCAGCCGCTCGCGGTCGTGGTCATCGGCGGCCTGGTCAGCTCGACCCTGCTGACGCTGCTCCTGGTGCCGACGCTGTACACGATGGTGGAGCTCCGCAAGGAACGCCGCCGCGCCAAGCGCTCGGCGCGCGGCGAGGCCAAGCTGAGGGTGGTTTCCTCCAGCGAGGAAGAGACGCCGGCCAACGTCTGACCGGGCCGGGCCGGTGCGGCCCGTCCGCCTCGCCGGCCGAACGCCGAAGGGGCGGCCCCGTACGGGGGCCGCCCCTTCGTGCGTCCGCGGGCCGGGGCCCGGAGGTACTCGTACCGCGGCCGGCTACGGCAGCGCGAGCATCCGCTCCAGGGCGAGCTTCGCGAAGCTCTCCGTCTCCTTGTCGACCTGGATCTGGTTGACGAGGTTGCCCTCGGCCAGGGACTCCAGGGTCCACACCAGGTGCGGCAGGTCGATGCGGTTCATCGTGGAGCAGAAGCAGACCGTCTTATCGAGGAAGACGACTTCCTTGTCCTCGGCGGCGAATCGGTTCGCCAGGCGGCGGACCAGGTTCAGCTCGGTGCCGATGGCCCACTTGGAGCCGGCCGGGGCCGCTTCCAGCGCCTTGATGATGTACTCGGTGGAGCCCACGTAGTCCGCGGCCGCCACGACCTCGTTCTTGCACTCGGGGTGCACCAGGACGTTCACGCCGGGGATGCGGGCGCGGACGTCGTTGACCGAGTCGACCGAGAACCGGCCGTGGACCGAGCAGTGGCCGCGCCACAGGATCATCTTGGCGTTCCGCAGCTGCTCGACGGTCAGGCCGCCGTTCGGCTTGTGCGGGTTGTAGAGGACGCAGTCGTCGAGGGACATGCCCATGTCGCGGACGGCGGTGTTGCGGCCCAGGTGCTGGTCCGGCAGGAAGAGGATCTTCTCGCCCTGCTCGAAGGCCCACTCCAGGGCCTTCTTCGCGTTGGACGACGTGCAGATCGTGCCGCCGTGCTTGCCGGTGAAGGCCTTGATGTCGGCCGAGGAGTTCATGTACGAGACGGGCACCGTCGCGTCGGCGACGCCGGCGTCGGTCAGTACGTCCCAGCACTCCGCGACCTGCTCGGCGGTGGCCATGTCGGCCATCGAGCAGCCGGCGGCCAGGTCGGGCAGGACCACCTTCTGGTCGTCCGAGGTCAGGATGTCCGCGGACTCGGCCATGAAGTGGACGCCGCAGAAGACGATGTACTCGGCCTCGGGCCGGGCGGCCGCGTCCTTGGCCAGCTTGAAGGAGTCACCGGTCACGTCGGCGAATTCGATGACCTCGTCCCGCTGGTAGTGGTGGCCGAGGATGAAGACCTTGTCCCCGAGCTTCTCCTTGGCCGCGCGGGCGCGCGCCACCAGGTTCGGGTCCGACGGCGAGGGCAGGTCGCCGGGGCACTCCACCCCCCGCTCGCTTTTGGGGTCGGCTTCGCGGCCGAGCAGCAGCAGGGCAAGCGGCGTCGGCTGGACGTCCAAAGGCTGGGCGGTGGTCACGACACGCACCCTTTCTGTTCTGCGACAAGGGACTTCTGAGGGCATCGCTTCGACTTCTCGTCTACTTGACGCTATCTATCATAGCCGCTTCACGTCACTTTGACGATGCCGATAGTGTCAATGTGACGCATTAGCCCGTGGCTTCATCGCGTCGGCCCCGCACGCGGTGTGCGAGCATGAATATCTGAAACAAGCGTCGGGTCCGGAATGAATCCGCGACCCCGCTCGTTGCCACCGACGGCAAGAGTCCGACGTTTCCCTGTCTCCGGCGGGGAGCCGCCCACTTCGGGAGTGAATGCAGATGTCCGTACAGGACGACAAGACCACTGTGAGCGACGGCATCCTCCTGTCCGACGCCGCCGCCGAAAAGGTCAGGACCCTGCTGGAGCAGGAAGGCCGCGAGGACCTGGCGCTGCGCGTCGCCGTCCAGCCCGGTGGCTGCTCGGGCCTGCGCTACCAGCTCTTCTTCGACGAGCGTTCCCTCGACGGCGATGTCGTCAAGGACTTCGACGGTGTGAAGGTCGTCACCGACCGGATGAGCTCCCCGTACCTCCACGGCGCCTCCATCGACTTCGTCGACACCATCGAGAAGCAGGGCTTCACGATCGACAACCCGAACGCGACGGGTTCCTGCGCCTGCGGCGACTCGTTCAGCTAAGCCTGGCCGAGGCCCTACGACGAGGGCCCGCCTCCGGTCACATCCGACCGGAGGCGGGCCCTTCTCGCATGCGCCCCGCACACGCCTCGCACGCGTTTTCCGTATGCGCCCGGCGCTACTGCCGCGGCAGCGGCTTGCCGGTGGTCGCGTCGAGCACCTTGCGGTCGCCCAGCGGCTGCTGGAGCGTCACCGTCAAGGACATCTCCTGCGCGAGCATGATGCAGGCCTGACCCGGCTTGTGCGGTGTGTCGGTGATCTTCACCAGGACCGCCTCCTTCTGCTCCCGCGCCTCCATGGCGTAGGAGGAGCACACGCCGCCCCAGAAGTTCACCGTCAGCTTCCGGTCGCCCGCCGCGTACGAGAACCCGGGCACGGTACGCCCGTCCTTCGGCCCGGGGGTGTCCTCGGCGGCGGCGGCCGGCTGGGTCACCGTGTGGCCGGGGCCGCCGTCCTTGCCCGCCACCTCGAAGAGCCAGGCCGGGACCAGGCCCCGCGCCCCGTCCACCGTCCCCGGCACCAGCCCGAGCACGGCGCCCCGTACGGTCTCCGTGCGCGGCGGCTTCATCGGGCGCGGCTCCGGGTTGCACGGCACCGCGCCCGGGCCCGTGGCCGGGGCGTCCGGCTCCAGCGGGACCGAGGACGCACAGCCGCTGGGGCCGGGGGCCGTGCCGTCCGAGCCGCCCGAGGAGGCGTTCAGCCGGGCCAGCGCCTCCACGGCGCCCACCACCGGCTGCTCGGCGGCTCGTACCGGTGCCTTCAGCTCGCCGCTTCCCGCCACCACCTGGGCGTCCGCGCCCACGCTCACCTTGGTGGACCAGCCCTGCGTGGGAAGGCCGCCGATCACCGGGTCGGCGCTGACCACCCGGACCGAGCCCTGGATCAGGCGGGCGTCCAGCTTCGCCCCCTCCTGGCCCGCGGCGGCCAGCACCGGAGCCGCGGCGGCCTTCGCCGCCTCCTCCGAGACCGGCTTGCCCGTGCCGTCGGCGCCGTGGGGGAGGGTGGCCGGACCGCACGTGTCCTTGCCGCGCGCGCAGTCGTCTCCGGCGCCGTTGCCCGCGGCCTGGTAGCGCTGGAAGTTCCACGTCCCCGGCGCCTTGCGGGTCACCGTGAGCCGCGGCCCCGATCCGTCGGCGGCCTCCCCGGCCAGCCAGACGTCGCCACTCGGCCGCGGGTCGCCCGCGATGCCGAGGGCGGCGGCGAGCCGGGCCGCCTCCGCCGACGTGACCTCGCCGGACGCGGTGAAGGCGGGCGCCTTGGCCGGGCCCTCCGGGAGCGGGACGTCCGCGCGGTAGACGACTCCGCCGCCGGACGGGTCGGGCTCGCCGGGCGCGATACCCGGACCGGAGGGGCTCCCCGCGTCACGGGGCGCGGAGGCCGCGGGGCCGGCCGTGCGACTGCCCGGCGCGCCGTCGCCGTAAGCCGTGGACGCCCAGTACGCGCCGCCGCCGCCGGCCAGCAGGACGGCGGCCGCGATCGAGCCGATGGCCCAGGCCGGCCGTCGTCGTGTGCCGTGTGATGTGTCGGGTTGTTCGCTGGTCACCGCATCGCTCCTTCGCCAGTCCCCGTCGTACGTGATGCGGGTGTGACGAAACAGTCGCGCATCCGGTTCCCCGGGCCTCGTGGGATCCGCTCAGTCCCCGTACGCCGCGGTGGAGGCGATCAGCCGCGCCGAGGCCGCCGGCACGCTGATCCCGTGGATCTGCGAGGGGGCCACCCGAGCCGGCCGGGGGCCCGCCGGGACCGCCCAGTGCGGGGCCATCCGGGCGCAGTCGCCGAGCAGCTCCGCGAAGTCGGGCCGACGCGAGCCTTCCGCGCGGGGCTCGTCGACGGTGTACTCGGTGGAGCCGAAGCCATCGGTAGAGGTCATGGGGGCACCGTAGGCACCGCGGCGCACGGGAAGAAAGGCCTACTACGGGGTAGTTTCGGCCGGTCGGCTCACGGTCGGCGAAAGGGTAGTTTTGACTGTCCCCCTTGCCGTCCTCCGCAGGAGCGTCCACGCCGTGCGCATCGCAGTCACCGGCTCCATCGCCACTGACCACCTCATGACCTTCCCCGGCCGATTCGCCGACCAGCTGGTCGCGGACCAGCTGCACACGGTCTCGCTCTCCTTCCTCGTCGACAACCTCGACGTCCGCCGGGGCGGCGTCGGCCCGAACATCTGCTTCGGCATGGGACAGCTCGGCATCCGCCCGGTCCTGGTCGGCGCGGCAGGCTCCGACTTCGACGAGTACCGCGCCTGGCTGGACCGGCACGGAGTCGACACCGACTCCGTCCGGATCTCCGAGGTACTGCACACCGCGCGCTTCGTGTGCACCACGGACGCCGACCACAACCAGATCGGCTCCTTCTACACGGGCGCGATGAGCGAGGCCCGCCTCATCGAACTGAAGGCCGTCGCCGACCGGGTGGGCGGACTCGACCTCGTACTGATCGGCGCGGACGACCCCGAGGCGATGCTCCGCCACACGGAGGAGTGCCGGACGCGGGGAATCCCCTTCGCCGCCGACTTCTCGCAGCAGATCGCCCGCATGGACGGCGAGAACATCCGCACCCTGATGGAGGGCGCGACGTACCTCTTCTCGAACGAGTACGAGAAGGGCCTCATCGAGTCGAAGTCCGGCTGGACGGACCAGGAGATCCTGGCGAAGGTCGGCACCCGGGTGACCACGCTCGGCGCGAACGGCGTGAAGATCGAGCGGGCCGGCGAGGCCACGATCGTGGTCGGCTGCCCGGAGGAGACCGCAAAGGTCGACCCGACGGGTGTCGGCGACGCGTTCCGCGCCGGGTTCCTGGCCGGGGTCGGCTGGGGCGTCGGCCTGGAGCGCGCGGCGCAGGTCGGCTGCATGCTCGCGACGCTGGTCATCGAGACGCTGGGCACGCAGGAGTACACCCTGGCGCGGGCCCACTTCATGGAGCGCTTCACGAAGGCGTACGGGGACGAAGCGGCGACGGAGGTCCGCGCGCACCTGTCGTAGCCGCGCCGCGCCGCTGCCGCTGCCGCTGCCGCTGGGGCCGGGGTCGGGGTCGGGGTCGGGGACTCTACGTCCCCGCCCCCCTGGCTACCGCCGGGAGGTGCCCCCTGACGGGTCGGTTCTGCCGCCCTGCGACCCTGCCGGGCGGTGTGGCTGAGCGGCACCCTTCCCGCCCGGCGGCGGTGTGCAAGGCGCGGGGCGGCCGGGGCGGATCCGGCTTCCCATGCCCGCCGGGCCGGGTGCGTTGCCCCCGCGGCCCCGCTGGGGGACCCTCTACCGCACGTCCGCGCCTCCCCTGGCTGCCGCTGGAAGCTTCCCCTGACGGGTCGGTTCTGCCGCTCCGCGGACCTTGCCCGGTCGGGGCCGGTTTGCCGCTGTGCGGGCCCTGACGGGCATGTTCTGCGTCTCACGCGGGACCTCTGCCACGGCAGGCCGGATCTTTTCAGCCTCGCCGGCGTTTGAGGCGCGGGTCCGGGCGGTGCCCGGTGCGCCGGCGGAGCCGGTGGTTTCCCGTTCCGCCGGGGCAGGCCGTTGCCAGCGGTGGGGGCGGGTGCAGCCCGGGGCAGACCGGACCCCGCGGCGGTGCGGGCGGGCGCAGCCCGGGCAGAACGATCCCGCGGCGGGGCTTCGGGCAGGCTGGACCCCGCTGCGGCAGCAGCATCGGCGGGGGGTCAGGTCGTGCGGCGGACCGTGTACGCCACGCCCCGTGGCCGAGGGGCTTCGCCCACATACGTCTGGCCCCGCATCGCGCACCACGCCGGGATGTCCAGCCCGGCCACCTCGTCGTCCGACACGACGGTCACCGTCCCGCCCACCGGTACCCGCCGAATCGCCCGGGCCAGTTCGATCACCGGCTGGGGGCAGCGCAGCCCGAGCGCGTCGAGTTCCAGGGAGTCGGCCTCCGGGGGCCCCGCCGGGGGTTCGCTCACGCCGAGCCTCTCCCGTACGCCCGCCACCGCGCGCGGCAGCACCTCCAGGAAGGCGTTGACCTCCTCCGCCGTGGTCCCCGGCGGCAGGGACACCCGTACGTTCCCCTCCGACAGCACGCCCATCGCCCGCAGGACGTGACTCGGGGTCAGCGTGGAGCTGGTGCAGGAGGAGCCGGAGGAGACCGAGAAGCCGGCGCGGTCCAGCTCGTGCAGCAGGGCCTCGCCGTCGACGTACAGGCAGGAGAAGGTGACCAGGTGCGGCAGCCTGCGATCCGGGTGGCCGACGACCTCGACGTCCGGGACCAGCCGGACCGCCCGGCGCCGGATCCGGTCCACCAGGATCCGCAGCCGGGCGGCCTCCGCGTCGGCCTGGGCCCGTACGGCCCGCAGGGACGCCGCCGCCGCCACGATCGCGGGGAGGTTCGCGAAGCCGGGGGAGCGGCCCGACTCCCTTTCGTCCGCGGGGCCTTGAGGCGAGAAGCGGACCCCCTTGCGGACCGCCAGCAGGCCGACTCCCGGCGGGCCGCCCCATTTGTGCGCACTGGCGGCGAGGACGGACCAGGCACCCTCCACCGGGCCCCAGCCCAGCGACTGCGCCGCGTCCACCAGCAGCGGCACCCCGGCCGCTCCGCAGACCTCGGCCACCTCCGCCACCGGCTGGACGGTGCCCACCTCGTGGTTGGCCGACTGGAGGCAGGCCAGCGCGGTCGACGGGTCCAGCGCGTCCGCGTATCCGGCGGGGGTCACCGCGCCCCACCGGTCCACGGGGACCTCGGCGACCGTGCCCCCCTGCGCCTCGTGCACGGCCGCCGCATGCCATACAGAACTGTGTTCGACCGCCGATACGACCAGGCGGCTCCCCACGCGCCGGCGCCCCGCGAGGACGCCCGCGACGCCCGCGTGAACCGCGTGCGTTCCCGAAGGAGTGAACACGAGCTCGTCGGCCCGACAGCCCACCGCCTCCGCCGCGGCCTCCCGCGCCGCGTCCAGCAGCAGCCGGGCGCGCCTGCCCTCCCGGTACAGCCGGGCGGGATCGGCCCAGCCCTCGTCCAGGGAGGCCTGCAACGCCTGCCGGGCCACGGGGTGCAGGGGGGCGGCGGACGCGGTGTCGAAGTACGGCATCCGGCCACGCTAACCGGCGCCCGCCGCTCCCCGAGGTCAGGGGCCGTCAGATGGCTCCGGGAGCGGGCCACTCAGGGCCGTTCGGGCCGTCCCCCGGACGGCGCATCCATCCCTTCGGGGTCAGTAGCGGCGCGTTGGGCACCCTCCCCGCGCGACCCCAAATAGCGTCCAGTAGGGTTTGGTCCGCATAAACATCCAAACCCCTGCCTGCGTCAGGGCCGGCGACCGACCCGAACACGGCCGCGGCCGGCCGCGCGGGCCGAGACTCTCGGGAAGGCGCTACGTGAGTCCCTACGGCTCCGACCGCTCGCCGCGGCGCCCGATGCGGCGGAAGCTGCTGCAGGCGTTGACTGCGGGCGTGGTCCTGGCGACCGCCACAGGTTGCTCGTACACATATAAAGACTTCCCCAACCTCGGAATGCCGGACCCGGTAACCGAGGAGGCGCCGCGGATCCTCTCGCTGTGGCAGGGGTCCTGGGCGGCCGCACTGATCACGGGCGTCCTCGTCTGGGGTCTGATCATCTGGAGCGTCATCTTCCACCGGCGCAGCCGGACGAAGATCGAGGTGCCCCCGCAGACCCGGTACAACATGCCCATCGAGGCGCTGTACACCGTGGTCCCGCTCATCATCGTCTCGGTGCTCTTCTACTTCACCGCGCGTGACGAGTCGAAGCTGCTCTCCCTCTCCGCCAAGCCGGCGCACACGATCAACGTGGTCGGCTTCCAGTGGAGCTGGGGCTTCAACTACGTCGAGAACGTCGACGGCGACGCGGCGACTCCGAGGGCGGGCGAGGTCCCCAAGGAGCTCGCCTCCCTGCCGGACCGCTTCACGAAGCAGTTCCCGGCGGGCGCCGAGGGCGTCTACCAGAAGGGCGTTCCCGGCGACCGGGACCCGGACACCAACGACCCGGGGCCGACCCTCTACCTCCCCAAGGGTGAGAAGGTCCGCTTCATCCTGTCGTCCAACGACGTCATCCACTCCTTCTGGGTGGTCCCCTTCCTGTTCAAGCAGGACGTCATCCCGGGCCACACCAACGTCTTCGAGGTCACCCCGACCGAAGTGGGCGTCTTCAGGGGCAAGTGCGCCGAGCTCTGCGGCGTCGACCACTCCCGGATGCTCTTCAACGTCAAGGTCGTCTCGCCCGAGGAGTACCGGGCGCACCTGAAGGAGCTGGCGGAGAAGGGGCAGACCGGCTACCTCCCGGCCGGCATCAAGCAGACCGACCCGGCCCGGAATGCGGAGACGAACACACTGTGAGCATCCTCAACGAATCCCAGGGTGCCGCCGCAGCCGACTCGTACGAGAACGAGCTGCCGGTACGGCGCAAGCAGCCGGGCAACATCGTCGTGAAGTGGCTGACCACGACCGACCACAAGACCATCGGCACGATGTACCTGGTCACGTCGTTCGTGTTCTTCATGATCGGCGGTGTCATGGCGTTGTTCATGCGCGCCGAGCTGGCCCGTCCGGGCACGCAGATCATGTCGAACGAGCAGTTCAACCAGGCGTTCACGATGCACGGCACGATCATGCTGCTGATGTTCGCGACGCCGCTGTTCGCCGGATTCGCGAACTGGATCATGCCGCTGCAGATCGGCGCGCCCGACGTGGCGTTCCCGCGGCTGAACATGTTCGCGTACTGGCTGTACCTCTTCGGCTCGATCATCGCGGTGGCCGGCTTCCTCACCCCGCAGGGTGCCGCCGACTTCGGCTGGTTCGCCTACTCCCCGCTGACCGACATCGTCCGCTCGCCCAGTATCGGCGGCGACATGTGGATCATGGGCCTGGCCTTCTCCGGCTTCGGCACGATCCTCGGTTCGGTGAACTTCATCACCACGATCATCTGCATGCGCGCACCCGGCATGACGATGTTCCGCATGCCGATCTTCACCTGGAACGTGCTGCTGACCGGTGTTCTGGTCCTGCTGGCCTTCCCGGTCCTGGCCGCCGCGCTCTTCGCGCTGGAGTCCGACCGTAAGTTCGGCAGCCACATCTTCGACGCGTCCAACGGTGGAGCGCTGCTGTGGCAGCACCTCTTCTGGTTCTTCGGGCACCCAGAGGTGTACATCATCGCCCTGCCGTTCTTCGGAATCATTTCCGAAGTGATCCCGGTCTTCTCCCGCAAGCCGATGTTCGGTTACATCGGTCTGATCGGCGCGACGATCGCGATCGCCGGCCTCTCCGTGACCGTGTGGGCCCACCACATGTACGTCACCGGTGGTGTGCTGTTGCCGTTCTTCTCCTTCATGACCTTCCTGATCGCGGTACCGACCGGTGTGAAGTTCTTCAACTGGATCGGCACCATGTGGAAGGGCTCGCTGTCCTTCGAGACTCCGATGCTCTGGGCCGTCGGCTTCCTGATCACCTTCACCTTCGGTGGTCTGACCGGCGTCATCCTGGCCTCGCCCCCGATGGACTTCCACGTCTCCGACTCGTACTTCGTCGTCGCGCACTTCCACTACGTCATCTTCGGCACCGTGGTCTTCGCGATGTTCTCCGGCTTCCACTTCTGGTGGCCGAAGTTCACGGGCAAGATGCTGGACGAGCGCCTCGGCAAGATCACCTTCTGGACGCTGTTCATCGGCTTCCACGGCACGTTCCTGGTGCAGCACTGGCTGGGTGCCGAGGGCATGCCGCGGCGTTACGCGGACTACCTCGCCGCCGACGGCTTCACCGCGCTGAACACCATCTCCACGATCAGCTCGTTCCTGCTCGGCCTGTCGATGCTGCCCTTCATGTACAACGTGTGGAAGACGGCGAAGTACGGCAAGAAGATCGAGGTCGACGACCCGTGGGGTTACGGCCGTTCGCTGGAGTGGGCGACGTCCTGCCCGCCGCCGCGGCACAACTTCCTCACCCTGCCGCGGATCCGTTCCGAATCCCCGGCGTTCGACCTGCACCACCCGGAGATCGCGGCCCTCGATCACCTCGAGGACCACAGCGAGGGCGCCAAGGCCGTCGCTGGTGGCAAGGAGGTCGGCAAGTGAAGATCCAGGGCAAGATGTTCCTCTGGCTCTCCTTCTTCATCCTGATCATGGCCGTCGTGTACGGCGTGTGGTCGAAGGAGCCCGTCGGTACCACCGCGCTCTTCCTGGCCTTCGGCCTGAGCGTCATGATCGGCTACTACCTGGCCTTCACGGCCAAGCGTGTCGACGAGATGGCCCAGGACAACCTCGAGGCCGACGTCGCCGACGAGGCGGGCGAGCTGGGGTTCTTCTCCCCGCACAGCTGGCAGCCGCTCTCGCTGGCCATCGGTGGCGCGCTCGCCTTCATGGGCGTCATCTTCGGCTGGTGGCTGATGTACTTCTCGGCTCCGGTCATCCTGATCGGCCTGTGGGGCTGGGTGTACGAGTACTACCGCGGCGAGAACCAGAACCAGTAGCCGCACCGGCGACATGACACACGTGGGGCCCGGACACCTCGGACAGAGGAGTCCGGGCCCCTCGTTTGCAGTCACCCCGCGCGCCGTAATTGTCATATCTTCATAGCGTTGGCTCCATGAAGCACTCACCGCGTCTTTGGACGGTACTCGGCTGCTCCCTGCTGGTCGCGTCCCTCGGGGCCGGCGCCACCGCATGCGGGTCCGGCGACGACCCGCTGCCCGCCCGCCCGTACGACGCGGGCGATCAGATCGCCTTCAACCAGACCGCCGGCAGCCGTCCCGTGGACCCCGACCGGCCCCTGGAGGTCACCGCCAAGAGCGGCGAGGGCCGGATCACCGACGTGACCGTCGTGGACACCCACGGCCGCCGCCTGGCGGGCGAGCTGACCGCCACCGGCGACCGCTGGCACAGCACCGCCCCGATGGCCGCGGGCGTCCGCTACACGGTCACCGTGAGCACCGAGGACCAGCGCGGCGCTCCGGGGCAGCGCACGCTCACCTTCGACACCACCCCGGCCAAGACCCTCCTGAAGGTCGAATTCGGCCCGGACGAGGGCAAGTACGGCGTCGGCCAGCCCCTCATCGCCGTGCTCAACGAGCCGGTCAAGGACAAGGCCGCCCGCGCGGTCGTGGAACGGGGCCTGGTCGTCCAGGCCCCGCCCGGCTCCGAGGGCGCCTGGCACTGGGTGGACGACAAGAGGCTGCACTTCCGGCCCAAGACCTACTGGCCCGCCAACTCCACGGTCTCCGTCCGGAGCAACCTGGAGGGCATCAAGATCACCGATGAGCTCTACGGCGCCGCCGCCAAGCCGGTGAAGCTGGAGATCGGGGACCGGGTCGAGGTCATCACCGACGCCTCCTCGCACTACATGACGTTCAAGCGCAACGGAAAAGTGATCAACACCATTCCGGTGACCACCGGAAAGCCCGGCTTCTCCACCCGCAACGGCGTCAAGGTGGTACTCGGCAAGGAGTACTTCGTACGGATGCGCGGCACCTCGGTGGGCATTTCCGCGGCCAGTTCCGAGGGCTACGACCTGCCCGTCTACTACGCCACCCGGGTGACGTGGAGCGGCGAGTACGTCCACGCCGCGCCGTGGTCGGTCGGCTCCCACGGCTACGCGAACGTCAGCCACGGCTGCACGGGCATGAGCACCCGCAACGCCGCCTGGTTCTACGAGAACATCACCGAGGGCGACATCGTCGAGGTGGTCAACAGCATCGGCGACGACATGGACACCTTCGGCAACGGCTACGGCGACTGGAACATGGACTGGAAGGACTGGCGCGAGGGCAGCGCCCTGCTCAAGGGCACCCACGACGGCCGCAGCCCGGTCGACCAGGCCCGTCTCCGGCCCCGTATCTGAGCGACCGGTTCCCCGCCGGGGCGCCGCAAGCCACCGGCGCCGCGCAAGGGCGGCACCAGGGGCGGCCGTACGGTCGCCCCTGGTGCCGGAAGGGTGCCGGTCAGGCGTCCAGGGACAGCCGGGCCCGCAGGAGGCGCGCCAGGGTGTCCGCGAACTCGACCGGGTCCACCGGAAGGGTGACGGCGGCGTCCGCGCGGCTCCAGGTGGCCAGCCAGGCGTCCTGGGGCCGCCCCATCAGCAGCAGCACCGGCGGACATTGGAAGATCTCGTCCTTGATCTGCCGGGCCACGCCCATGCCCCCGGCCGGAACTGCCTCGCCGTCCAGCACGCAGACGTCGATGCCGCCCGCGTCCAGCTCCTTCAGGACCGCCGGCAGCGTCGCGCACTCCAGGAACTCCACCGGCGGCAGGTCCGCGGCCGGCCTGCGCCCCGCCGCCAGCCGCACCTGCTCCCGGGTGCCCGCGTCGTCGCTGTAGACCAGAACCCGTGCAGTCGCCCGCATTTCGTTCCTCCACGTGTCACATGAATCACGTTGATGATCTTGCGTATCCCCGGCGGAGCCAGGGGAAGGGATGCTACTCCTCCGGACACCGCGTCAACATCGGTTCCGTCAGCCTCGTCAGTACCCGCCGGAGGCCGTTTTATGGGCCGTTCGGGCCTTGCACACCCCCCGAACACTCCGAACGGCACCCCCCAGGGTGAGGGCGGGATAAGCGACCGACATAATGTCGGTCGTGGCGACAGCAACGACAGTAGATACCGGGCACGCGCACCCGACGGTCAACCGGCCGAACCTCGTCAGCGTGGGAACCATCATCTGGTTGAGTTCCGAGCTGATGTTCTTCGCGGCCCTCTTCGCGATGTACTTCACCCTGCGATCAGTGACGGGCGCCGAGTACTGGACAGAGCAGGCTTCGGCCTTGAATCTGCCCTTCTCGGCGACGAACACGACGATCCTGGTGCTTTCCTCGCTCACCTGCCAGCTCGGCGTATTCGCAGCCGAGCGCGGTGACGTGAAGAAGCTCCGGACGTGGTTCATCATCACGTTCGTCATGGGTGCGATCTTCATTGGCGGCCAGGTGTTCGAGTACACCGAGCTGGTCAAGCACGAGGGCATGAGCCTCTCGTCCGGTCCGTACGGCTCGGTCTTCTACCTGACCACCGGCTTCCACGGGCTGCACGTGACGGGCGGTCTCATCGCCTTCCTGCTGGTCCTCGGCCGGACGTACGCGGCCAAGAGGTTCACCCACGAACAGGCCACGTCGGCCATCGTCGTGTCCTACTACTGGCACTTCGTCGATGTCGTCTGGATCGGCCTCTTCGCCACGATCTACCTGATCAAGTAGCGAACACGTCACCGGGCAGGTCCCGGCACTCCATCCAGAAACACCGACGCAGAAGATCCTGACACCGGGGTAATCCGTGAAAAAGCTCTCCGCACGACGACGCCATCCGCTGGCGGCGGTCGTCGTTCTACTCTTCGCCCTGGCGGCCACTGGGGGGCTGTACGCCGCCTTCGCCCCCGCGGGCAAGGCGCAGGCCGACGTAACAGCCCAGTCCCTCGCCATCGAGGAGGGCAAGAAGCTCTACGCCGTGGGCTGCGCAAGCTGCCACGGTACCGGCGGTCAGGGTTCCTCTGACGGCCCCAGCCTGGTCGGCGTCGGCTCCGCGGCCGTCGACTTCCAGGTGAGCACGGGCCGCATGCCCGCCCAGCAGCCGGGCGTCCAGGTGCCGAAGAAGCCGAACGTCTACGCGCAGGCGCAGATCGACCAGCTGGCCGCGTACATCGCGTCCCTCGGCGCCGGCCCGATCACGCCGACCGAGAAGCAGTACGACCCGGCGGGCGCCGACATCGCCAAGGGTGGTGAGCTGTTCCGCAACAACTGCGCGCAGTGCCACAACTTCACCGGCGAGGGCGGCGCACTGACGAACGGCAAGTACGCCCCCAACCTTGAGGGTGTCTCGCCGAAGCACATCTACGAGGCCATGATCACCGGCCCGCAGAACATGCCCTCCTTCCCGGACAGCACCATGCCGGAGCAGGGCAAGAAGGACATCATCGCGTACATCCAGAACGTCAACGGCGAGAAGTCGACCAGCCCGGGTGGCCTGAAGCTCGGTGGCCTCGGCCCCGTGTCCGAGGGTCTGTTCGGCTGGATCTTCGGTCTGGGTGCGCTGATCGCTGTCGCCGTCTGGGTCGGGGCCCACACCGCTAAGGCCAAGAAGTCATGAGTAGCCAACACATTCCCGAAGAGAAGCTCCTGCCGAGTGAGCAGGGCGACGCGCACCACGGCGGCGTAGCCGTCGTCGCGGACGATCCGTTCGCCGACCCGGGCCTTCCGGTCCACCGGCCGCGGATCCAGGACATCGACGAGCGGGCGGCGAAGCGCTCCGAGCGCACCGTCGCAATGCTGTTCACGCTGTCGATGCTGGCCACGGTCGGCTTCATCGCCTCCTTCGTGACCCTCCCGGTCGACAAGATCGTGTACATCTTCCCCATCGGGAAGGTGAGCGCGCTCAACTTCGCCCTGGGCATGACGCTGGGCACGGCCCTCTTCTGCATCGGCGCGGGCGCGGTCCACTGGGCCCGCACCCTGATGTCCGATGTCGAGGTCGCCGACGAGCGGCACGAGATCGCCGCTCCGCCGGAGGTCAGGGCCAGGGTCCTGCAGGACTTCGCCGACGGTGCGAACGAGTCCGGCATCGGCCGGCGCCCGCTGATCCGCAACACGATGCTGGGCGCGCTGGCCATGCTGCCGCTCTCCGCCCTCGTGATCATGCGCGATCTGGGACCGCTGCCCGAGGACAAGCTCCGCAAGACCCTCTGGGCCCGGGGCAAGCTGCTCATCAACCAGAACACGATGGAGCCGCTGCGCCCCGAGGACGTCGTCGTCGGTTCGCTGACCTTCGCCATGCCGGAAGGCCTGGAAGAGGACCAGCACGACTTCCAGGTCCAGATCGCCAAGGCGGCCCTGATGATCGTCCGGATCAGGCCGGAGGACATCAAGGACAAGCAGGAGCTGGAGTGGTCCCACGACGGCATCGTCGCCTACTCCAAGATCTGCACCCACGTCGGCTGCCCGATCAGCCTGTACGAGCAGCAGACGCACCACGTGCTCTGCCCGTGCCACCAGTCCACCTTCGACCTCTCCGACGGCGCCCGTGTCATCTTCGGCCCCGCTGGTCACGCGCTTCCGCAGCTGCGGATCGGCGTGAATGACGAAGGCTTCCTCGAAGCGCTCGGCGACTTCGAAGAGCCCGTCGGTCCCTCATTCTGGGAGCGCGGATGAGCACTGCCAACGACACCAAGCAGCGCAAAGCACCGGCCGGCGAGCGTATGGCCGACTGGGCGGACGGCCGCCTCGGCATCTACAGCCTGGCCAAGGCCAACATGCGCAAGATCTTCCCGGACCACTGGTCCTTCATGCTGGGTGAGATCTGCCTCTACACCTTCATCATCATCATCCTCACGGGTGTGTACCTGACGCTGTTCTTCCACCCGAGCATGAACGAGGTCCACTACGAGGGCTCGTACGTGCCGATGCAGGGCGTCCTGATGTCCGAGGCCTTCGCCTCGACCCTGGACATCAGCTTCGACGTCCGCGGTGGTCTGCTGATCCGTCAGATCCACCACTGGGCGGCGCTGATCTTCGTCGCGGCCATGTTCGTGCACATGATGCGCGTCTTCTTCACCGGCGCGTTCCGCAAGCCGCGTGAGGTCAACTGGCTCTTCGGCTTCCTGCTGCTGGTCCTCGGCATGTTCACCGGTTTCACCGGTTACTCGCTGCCGGACGACCTGCTCTCGGGTACCGGTGTCCGCTTCATGCAGGGCGCGATCCTGTCCGTGCCGGTCGTCGGCACGTACCTGTCGATGTTCCTGTTCGGCGGAGAGTTCCCGGGCGGCGACTTCGTCGCGCGGTTCTACTCGGTGCACATCCTGCTGCTGCCCGGCATCATGATGGGCCTGCTGGTGGCCCACCTGATCCTGGTCTTCTACCACAAGCACACCCAGTTCGCGGGCCCCGGCAAGACGAACAAGAACGTCGTCGGCATGCCGCTGCTGCCGGTCTACATGGCCAAGGCCGGAGGCTTCTTCTTCCTGGTCTTCGGTGTCATCGCGGCCATCTCCGCGATCGCCTCGATCAACCCGGTCTGGGCCCTCGGCCCGTACCGCCCGGACCACGTGTCCACCGGCGCGCAGCCCGACTGGTACATGGGTATGCCGGAAGGCCTGATCCGCGCCATGCCCGGCTGGGAGATCAACCTGTGGGGCCACACGCTCGTCCTGGGCGTGTTCATCCCGCTGCTCCTCTTCCCGCTGGTGCTGGGCGCCATCGCCCTCTGGCCCTTCATCGAGTCCTGGGTCACCGGGGACAAGCGCGAGCACCACATCCTGGACCGTCCGCGCAACGTCCCGACCCGCACGGCCTTCGGTGTCGCCTGGATCGCGGAGTACGTGGTGCTCCTGATCGGCGGTGGAAACGACATGTTCGCGCAGTACTTCCACCTCTCGATCAACGCGATCACCTGGTTCGTCCGGATCGGCTTCTTCGTCGTCCCGGTCCTCGCCTTCATCATCACCAAGCGGATCTGCCTCGGCCTCCAGCGCCGGGACCGGGACAAGGTGCTGCACGGTCGCGAGACCGGCGTCATCAAGCGCCTGCCGCACGGTGAGTTCGTCGAGGTCCACGAGCCGCTCCCGCAGGGCCAGCTGCACAAGCTCACCTCGCACGAGCAGTACCAGCCGGTCGCGCTCGGCCCGACGGTCGACGAGAACGGCGTGCGGCGCAAGGTGACGCTCACCGAGAAGATGCGCGCGAAGCTCAGCAAGGGCTTCTACGCCGAGGACAACCAGATTGCGAAGCCCACGGTGGAGGAGTACAAGGAGATCCAGAGCGGCCACGGCCACCACTGATCCCCGCACGACCGCATGACCGCATGACCGCATGAGGGACTGATTTCGGTCAGTCCTGGTGTCGCCACGGCGAGAGCCCCGTCCAGTGTCTGGACGGGGCTCTTCGCCGTCCCCGGGGCTGGATAGGCTGAAGCCCTTCCCATTCGACGTGGGCTGCGAGCAGGGCGGTGGCCCACTAGCACAGGAGCGGACCATGAACGTTGTGACCCCGGCAGGCGGCGACAGCGTGGCGGCCCGCGGCTGGCCGGGCGTACTCGACGCCCTGCTCACCGGACAGGACCTCGGTGCCGACGACACGGCCTGGGCCATGGACCGGATCATGCGGGGGGAGGCCACCGACGCCCAGATCGCCGGCTTCGCCGTCGCGCTGCGGGCGAAGGGGGAGACGGTCGCCGAGATCAACGGCCTGGTACGGGCCATGTACGAGCACGCCAACCTGATCGAGGTGCCGGGCCGGACGGTGGACATCGTCGGCACCGGCGGCGACGGCGCCAAAACGGTGAACATCTCGACGATGTCGGCCATCGTGGTGGCCGGTACGGGCGCCAAGGTGGTCAAGCACGGCAACCGGGCCGCATCCTCCGCGAGCGGGGCCTCGGACGTCCTGGAGAAGCTCGGCGTCAACCTCGACCTCACCCCGGCGCGGGTGGCGGAGGTGGCGGAGCAGGCCGGCATCACCTTCTGCTTCGCGGTGAAGTTCCACCCGGCGCTGCGCCATGTGGCGGCGGCCCGCAAGGAGCTGGGCATCCGCACCACCTTCAACTTCCTGGGCCCGCTGACCAACCCGGCGCGCGTGCGGGCGCAGGCCACGGGTGTGGCCGACGCCCGGATGGCCCCGATCGTGGCGGGCGTGCTCGCCGAACGCGGCTCCTCGGCCCTGGTGTTCCGGGGCGACGACGGCCTCGACGAGCTGACGACCACGGCCACGTCGCGGGTGTGGTGGGTCCGCGACGGCCGGGTGGAGGAGCAGGCTTTCGACCCGCGCGACGTGGGCATCTCCCTGGTCGACGTGGCGGAGCTGCGCGGCGCGGACGCCTCGTACAACGCGGACGTCGCCCGCCGCCTGCTGGCCGGCGAGCCGGGACCGGTCCGCGAAGCGGTCCTGCTGAACGCGGCCGCGGCGCTGGTGGCCCTGGATCCGGGCGCGGGCACGCTGGAGGAGCAGATCGCGGCGGGTATCGCCCGCGCGGCGGAGGCGATCGACTCGGGTTCGGCCCGTGCGGCGCTGGAGCGCTGGGTGGCCGCGAGCAACGCGTAGCGGCGGCGGATTGCCCGGGCCCGGCGTGGGGGAGTGCTGCGCTGGGGTGGCCGCGCGCAATGCCTGATCCTTTTGAGCCAAGACCCCGGTCCGCCATTCGGACCGGGATCTTGCCATGGGGGGATCTTGTGGCAGGATGCTGACCAGGTCACGAGTGACAGCGTTTAGGCCCCGGCTTGCTGTCCGGCAACCCTCCTTCCGTGGCGGGGTGCCCCGGGTGATGACCAGGCCGTAGGCAGTGAGGTCTACGGCAAGCGCGGATCCCTCGATACCAGGGGTCCTGGTCTTCTCGAGGAGCGTTTTCCGTGAGCAAGCGAATGCGATAGGGCGACTCCGCCCCTTCTTCCACCCTCGGATCAGGGTCATTTCGTGTACCCAGTCCACTCCGAGGCTCCCGTACCCGCCGCACGGCCCTCCGGCCGTAGCCGCGCCGCGTACGGGCACACCGAAGCCATTCACCCCTGCCTGCCGGGAGATACCGCCATGTCCGCTGTCCTGTCCGCGTCCCTGAACACCGCCACCGCCACCGCGGATGTCGCCTGTACCGAGCCGCTGCCCGTCCTCGGCCGGGACGTCACCGTCCCCCTCGTCACCGGCGGCGAGGTCAGCTACGCGGCCCTCGACTACGCGGCCAGCGCCCCCGCCCTGCAGCGCGTGTGGGACGACGTCGCCGCCTACGCCCCGTACTACGGCAGCGTGCACCGCGGCGCCGGCTACCTCTCGCAGCTCTCCACCGACCTCTTCGAGCAGAGCCGGGCCACGGTCGCCGAGTTCCTCGACTGCCGCCCCGCCGACCAGGTCGTCTTCACCCGGTCCACCACCGACTCCCTCAACCTGCTCGCCGCCGTACTGCCGGCCGGCTGCCAGGTCTTCGTCTTCGAGACCGAGCACCACGCCTCGCTGCTGCCGTGGACGGCCGCGCAGGTCACGTACCTCAACGCCCCCCGCACGCCGGACGAGGCCGTCACCACCCTGGAGCGGGCGCTGGCCGACCGCGCTCCTTACGGCCCGGCGCTGGTCTGCGTCACCGGCGCGTCCAACGTCACCGGTGAGCTGTGGCCGGTGAAGGAGCTGGCCGCCGCCGCGCACGCCCATGGCGCCCGTATCGTGCTGGACGCCGCCCAGTTGGCCCCGCACCACCCCGTCTCCGTGCGGGAGCTGGACGTGGACTGGGTCGCCTTCTCCGGACACAAGCTGTACGCGCCGTTCGGCTCGGGCGTACTGGCCGGCCGGGCGGACTGGCTGCAGGAGGCGGAACCGTACCTCGCGGGCGGCGGCGCGTCGCGGAAGGTGGCCCGGCGCGCGGACGGCGGCGTGGACGTCGAGTGGCACACCACGGCCGCACGGCACGAGGCCGGCTCCCCGAACGTCATCGGCGTCTACTCGATCGCCTCCGCCTGCCGCGCCCTGTCCGAGGCGGGCTTCGAGAACCTGGTCGCGCGGGAGCGGCAGCTCATCGCCAAGGTCAGGGAGGGCCTGGCGGAGGTTCCGCGGGTGCGGGTGCTGTCCCTGTTCGGCGACGACGCGCCGCGGGTCGGGGTCATCTCGTTCGTGGTGGACGGCTGGAACAGCTCCCACTTCGCGGCGGCGCTGTCCGCGGAGTACGGGATCGGCGTGCGGGACGGCCTGTTCTGCGCGCACCCGCTGGTCCGCACCCTGCTGGGCAGCGAGCCGCAGGTCCAGGGCGAATGCGGGGCCCCCGAGGCGGTGCCGGGGGAGAGGTCCCTCAACGCGATCCGGGTCAGCTTCGGCGCAGGCACCCCGGACGAGCACGTGGAGCGGTTCGTCCGCGCGGTGAAGGAGCTCGTCGCGGACGGCGCGAAGTGGCAGTACCGCACGGAAGAGGGCCGCTGCGTCCCCATCTCCTGACACCCCCTCGCCCCGCTCGCGCCTGTCGGACCTCCGGGCCACGTCGCGCAGCGGCTCATGTCACAGCGAGCCGCCGCGCCGTACCCCGCTCGGCCCCGCCGGTCCGGCATGCGCTTCGTGCGTGACGTACTGGGACCCGATACCGACGTCCGCGCGGCGGCCGTACAGCCGTGAGCCGCCCGCCGGGAGCGCGGGCCGGGAAGCCCGTACCGGTTCAGCCCCCCGGCCGGCCAGGCCCTACGCGTCGAGCCCGATCGCGAAGGCCGCCTCGAGGTCGTGCTGCGAGTACGTACGGAACGCCACGTGCGTGTCCGTCGCCTCGACGCCCGGGATCTTGCTGATCCGGCCCGGGATGATGTCCGCCAGGTTCTCGTGGCGGGCCACGCGGACCAGCGCGATCAGGTCGTACGTACCCGTGACGGAGTAGACCTCGCTGACACTGTCCAGCGCGGCGATGGACTCGGCGATCTCGGGGATGCGGTCCACGCTGGTCTTGATGAGCACGATCGCGGTGATCATGGCTGGCTGTCTCCCTCGGTGGCCGTCGCTGGTCGCCCCACTCTAGTCGTACGCCGATACCGCACCCACGCGTACAGGAAGCCCAGTGAGAAGCCCACCAGGTGGGCCAGATAGGCGACCCCGGGGCCGCTGTCGGCGCGGTGCGCCGCCACCCCTTGGAGGGCGAACCAGAACAACAGCACGATCCACGCCGGGAAGCGCAGCGGCAGGAAGAACAGGAACGGGAACAGGCTCGTCACCCTCGCGCGCGGCAGCAGGCACAGGAAGGCGCCCAGGACCGCGGAGATGGCCCCGGACGCTCCGACCAGCGTCTGCGAGGACCCCGCGTTGGCCGCTGCGTACGCCGCCAGGGCCAGGTAGCCCGTACAGACGTAGAAGGCGAGGAACGCCGGGCGGCCCATCCGCTGCTCCGCCATCGCGCCGAAGACGTGGAGGAAGAGCATGTTGCCGAGCAGGTGCAGCCAGCTGCCGTGGACGAACAGGGCGGTGAACGGCGTCAGCAGGGCGCGGCCGCTGCCCGAGAAGAGCTCGTCCGGGATCACGCCCCAGCGCCGGAAGTACGCCGTCCCGGCGGCCAGCAGCTCGTCGCCCGTCCCGTAGGCCGGGTTGAGCCCCGACGCCGGGCCGAGGAGGAACACGACACCGCAGCCGGCGATCAGCGCATGGGTGACCACCGGCCCCCGGGCGGCCTCGCGCACGGCCTGCCACCTTACGATCATGCGACAGAGCATGACGCAACAGGGCCCGCCGGGAGCGGTGGCAGGCCGTAGGGTTACGTGCTGCGGTCCGCGGACCGACGCGAGCGGCCCAACAGGCGGGTATGCGCCTGGAGAGCCGGACGCGCAGACGGCCCGACCCACAGACGGCCCGACCCGCAGGGATCGAGACGCGGACGGCTCGACGCGCGGACGGCTTTAATTGAATCAGCTACGAAGGAGAGAGCGGCCTGATGACGGTTCCCCTGCCGACCGACACCACCCGGTGGCGCTGCACCCTGTGCGGCAACCTCACACGTTTCGACGTCACCCGTTCGTCGAAGGTCGTGGAGTACGTCCACCTGGACCTCGCCGGGGAGCCCAAGGTCGAGGAGCGCGAGGTGGTCAATGAGACCATCGAGTCGGTCCGCTGCCGGTGGTGCAACGCGGTGGACCAGATCGAGCTCGTGGACAGGCCGGGCGCGGACTCCTGACGGAGTCGCGCCCACAGGAAGATCACGGTAGGGGTGACGGATTGTGGAGCCAGCAAGCGGCGCTGAGCCGGCCGACGCGGCCGGCGACGCCGCCGAGGTGCTCGACCGCCCGCTGCCGGAAGGCGTGCGGCGCCGGGTCGTCGCACTCGTCTCGGACGCCTTCGGTGGACTGACGGTCGCGGATCTTCCGGCGCCGCTGCGCCAGTACGCCCGGTTCACCCCGACCCGGCGCGCCAAGTTCGCCGGCAATGCCATGGCCACGGCCGTCGAGACCGACGCCGTGTTCCGCGGCAGGGTCGCCGAGAAGCTGCGCGAGGCCCAGGCGGACCTGGCCGGAGCCTTGGAGTCCGGTGCGCCGCCCGCCGCCGCCGACCCCCTGGACGTGGCGGCCGCCGCGTATGTCCTGCGGCCGGTCGGCTGGGTCAAGCTGGTGGCCGCCGCGGGCGAGGAGGCGCAGCGCGCCGACGCCGAGCGGGTGGGCGAGGAGACGCGGCGCGAGCTGGACCGGCTCCGCGAGGAGCTGGCCCACGTACGGGAACTGCAGCGCACCGGCGGGGAGCAGGTGCGGGTCGAGCTCGACGCGGCCCGCAAGGAAGCGGAATCGCTTCAGCGCAAGCTGCGCAGCGCCCTCAGCGACGTCAAGCGCGGCGAGGCGGCCCTGCGCAAGGTGAACGCCGAGATCGACGGGATCCGCGGGGAGGCGGCCACGCGGGTGGCCGCCGCCGAGAGCGAGACCCGGCGGCTCAAGTCGCGGCTGGCGGAGGTGGAGGCGGCGCTGGAAACCTCGCGCCGGGCCACCCGCGAGGGCCGCAGCATCGAGGACATGCGGCTGCGGCTGCTGCTGGACACCGTGCTGGACGCGGCGGCGGGGCTGCGACGCGAGCTGGCGCTGCCGCCGGTCTCCACCCGCCCGGCGGACACCGTGGAAGCGGTGGAGCCGGGCCGCATGACGCCGAAGGACATCGCGGCGCGCGCCCTGTCGGAGACCGATCCGGCGCTGCTGGACCAGCTGTTGGCGCTGCCCCAGGCGCATCTGGTGGTCGACGGCTACAACGTGACCAAGACCGGTTATCCGACGATGCCGCTGGAGAAGCAGCGGCTGCGGCTGCTGGGCGGGCTGTCCATGCTGGCCGCGCAGACGGGCGCGGAGATGACCTGTGTCTTCGACGGGGCGGAACTGGCGGCCCCGGTGCTGCTCGCCCCGCCGCGCGGGGTACGGGTGCTGTTCTCCAAGGCCGGGGTGACGGCGGACGAGCTGATCCGCCAGCTGGTGCGCGCGGAGCCGCCCGGGCGTCCGGTGGTCGTCGTCTCCACGGACCGGGAGGTCGCCGACGGCGTGGCCAAGGCCGGGGCGCGGCCGGTGGCGTCCGCCTTGTTGCTTAAGCGACTTTCGCGCGTTTCGTAACTCCCGGGCCTAATGCCGGAATTGGTGGGGCCTCCAGGGAACGTACCGTCAAGTGCCCGGCACAGAGCGTGCGCTGTAGGTAAAGAACCTGGTCGGGGACCGAGTTTTTGCCCTACAGGATTTGAACTGATCACAGAGGGGTCACTAGGGTCTGTTCAAACCTTCGTGCGGTAGATCACCCATTCGGGGTGGCAGCGAAGGTGCTGCCGAGTTGCGTTCTTCGGCGGCTCGAGGAAGAAGGAGCTCGCCTTCGTGGCGTCCCACCGTCGACCCAAGCAGCCGAACCGTGCTCGTGTGACCGTGCTGACCGCCACCGCGGCCGCCGCTGTCGCCCTTTCCACCCAGGGTGCCTCCGCCGCTCCGGCGAAGCCGAGCAAGGACGAGGTCAAGTCCCAGGTCGACGCCCTCTACGAGGAGGCGGAGCAGGCCACCGAGAAGTTCAACGGGGCCAAGGAACGCCAGGAGAAGCTCGAAAAGGAGATCGGGCAGCTCCAGGACCAGGTCGCACGCGGCCAGGGCGACCTCAACGAACTGCGCAGCACGCTCGGTTCCATGGCGAGCGCGCAGTACCGCAGCGGCGGCATCGACCAGTCCCTCGCCCTCTTCCTCTCCGCCGACCCCGACAGCTACCTCGACAAGGCCTCCACGCTGGAGCACTTGAGCGGCAAGCAGGTCGAGGCGGTCCAGAAGATCCAGGACAAGCAGCGCAGCCTCGCGCAGCAGCGCCAGGAGGCCGCCGGCAAGCTCGCCGACCTCGACGCCACCCGCAAGGAGCTCGGCGAGAAGAAGAAGGTCTCGCAGGACAAGCTCGCGCAGGCCCAGGCGCTGCTCAACACGCTCACCGCGCAGGAGCGGGCGGCGATCAAGGACGAGGAGACGCGCGCCAGCCGCAGCGACAGCGCGCGCGTCGAGCTCGGCGACGTGAAGGCCTCGGGCCGTGCCGGCGCCGCCCTCAACGCCGCCAAGACCAAGGTCGGGAGCGCGTACATATCCGGCGCCGAGGGCCCGAGCGCCTTCGACTGCTCGGGGCTGACCCAGTGGGCGTACAAGCAGGCCGGTGTCTCCATCAGCCGCACCACCTACACGCAGGCCAACGACGGCACCCGCATCAGCCGCAGCCAGCTCCAGCCCGGTGACCTCGTGTTCTTCTACAACGACCTGCACCACGTCGGCCTGTACGCGGGCAACAACATGACGCTGCACGCCGCCAACCCGCGCGGCGGCGTCAAGTACGAATCCATGGACAACATGCCGTTCATGTTCGGCGTCCGCATCTGAGCCGCCCCGCCCCGCCACCCCTCGGAAAGACGCACCGCACACCGCCCATCCGGGCGAATTCCGAGGCACCGCCCTGACCGCACGCCCCGCCGGTGACCTGCGTCTCCTGCGGGGCGTCACTGTGCGTGCCCACGACGGTCGTTGGCCGGTGCCCGGTCGCGCGGCTACTGTCTGCCAGCGCGGAACCCGGCACACGGCCGTCCACGGGGGGCGGACCCGGGGCCCGCGCAGCGTAAGGGAGCGGTTTCACGTGGCGTCCCATCGCCGGCCCGGGCCCAGCAGCCCCGAACGGAACACGAAGCTCACCGTCCTCACCGCCGCCGCGGCCACCGCCGCGGTCGCCATGACGGGCGTGCCCGCGAGCGCGGCCCCCGGTCTCCCGCAGGAGCCCCCGGGGAGCACCCGCACCCAGGTCGACCGGCTCTTCGAGGAGGCCGAGCAGGCCACCGAGCGCTTCAACGCTGCCGGTGAGAAGGCCGACCGGCTCCGCGCCGAGGTCAGCCGCGCCCAGGACGCGGTGGCACGCGGCCAGGACCGTATCAACACCATGCGCGGCATCCTCGGCACCTACGCCGGAGCCCAGTACCGCAGCGGCGGCATCGACCCCGCCGTCGGCCTGATGCTGTCCGAGGACCCGGACGACTACCTGGACAGGGCCGCCGTCCTGGAGCGGCTCACCGACCGCCAGGCCAGGCAGCTGGGCGAACTGCGGGAGGAACAGCGCCGGCTCGCCCTCCAGCGGCAGGACGCCGCCCGCAAACTCGCCGAACTCGACGCCCTGCGCGCCGACGTCGCCCAGCACAAGCGCTCCGTCACGGCGAAGCTCGCGGCCGCCCGGCGGCTGCTCAACGCCATGCCGTCCGAGGAACGGGCCGACTTCGAGCGCCCCTCGCGCGCCGGGGCCCGCCCCGAGGCACTGCCCGACCCGTCCTCCCTGGGCCCCTCCTCGGGCCGCGCCGCTGCCGCCGTGATGGCGGCCCGGGCCGCGGTCGGACGGCCGTACGTGTGGGGCTCCACCGGCCCCTCCGGCTTCGACTGCTCCGGGCTGATGGTGTGGTCCTACCGGCAGGCCGGCGTCTCGCTGCCGCGCACCTCGCAGGCCCAGCGGCACGCCGGGCGGCAGGTGCCCCTGTCGCAGGCGCGGCCGGGCGACCTGGTGACCTACCGCTCGGACGCCAGCCATGTCGGCATGTACGTCGGCAACGGCCAGGTGGTGCACGCTCCGTACCCCGGAGCCCGCGTGCGCTACGACCCGGTCGGGATGATGCCGGTGTCGTCGGTGACCCGGCCCTGAGCGGGCTCTGAGCAGGCTCTGACCCCGCCCTGAGCGGGCTCTGAGGGGCTCCCTTCCGCCGCCCGGTCCGCCGCCCGTCCGGGTGGTGCGTACGATCGCCTGATGTTCCCGGGTCGTGGTCCCGCAGGCCGTCGCGCCGTACGTGTCCTGCCGCTCCTGCTCTGCGCCCTGCTGGCCGGATGCGGGACGCCGGCGCCCCCGCGCGACGCCGCCGAACAGGACATCCGCCGGGCCGTGGCCGCCTGGTCGCGGCAGCCGCCCGAACGGCTCGCCGGGATCCCGCTGGAGGACTGGGCGTACGAGGTCGCCTCGGTGCGGCGCGACGGCGCACGGGCCGTCGTACGGGCCGGGCTGCGCTACCGGCTCGCGGGCCACGACCCGGCCCCCGGCGAATCGGGGCGCGAACTCGAACTCGCCGAGGACGGCGGGACCTGGCACGTCCGGGCCGACCGTCCCGCGCCCGGTGCGCTGCCGCAGCTGTGGGACCAGGGCGCCGTGGCCGTCGTACGGGGCGCGCACTGCCTGGTGCTGGGCGTCGCGAGCGCCGAGACGCTGTCCGGGATCGCCGCCGAGGCCGACCGGGCGGTACCCGCGGCGAGCGCGGCCTGGCCCCGGCCGTGGGCGCGGCGGGTGGTGGTGCTGGTCCCGGGCTCCCTGGACCGGATGGCGCAACTGCTGGGCAGGCCGGCCGACGCGTACCGGGGGCTGGCCGCCGTCACCACCGGACGCGTGGGCGCGGGCCCCGCCCCGGCCGACCGGGTGGTGATCAACCCGGCGGGGTACGCCGAGCTGGGCGAGGCGGGCCGGCGCGTCGTCCTCACCCACGAGGTCACCCACGTGGCCACCCGGGCGGCGACCTCCGGCACGACCCCGCTGTGGCTCTCGGAAGGCTTCGCGGACTGGGCGGCGTACCGGGGCACCGACAGCCCCCCGGCGCAGGCGGCCCCGGCGCTGGCGCGCGCCGTGCGGCGCGGAGAGCTGCCGGGCGCGCTCCCCTCGGCCGAGGAGTTCACCTTCGGGGGTGACCCCGAGGCGGTGGCCCGGGCGTACGAGGGCGCATGGCTGGCCTGCCGGCTGATCGCCCGGCGGTGGGGCGACGAGGCGCTGGTGGGGCTGTACGAACGGGCGGGCCGCGAGCCTGCGGCGACGGCGCTCGAAGACGCACTCGGGATCGGTCCGGCGGAGCTGACGAAGGCCTGGCAGGAGGCCCTGCGCGGCGAGCTGCGGTGAGCACCGTACGGCGCGGCGGCTTCCGGTACTGTCGGCAGGCCATGCACAAGACGCTGATCGTGACCAACGACTTCCCACCGCGACCGGGCGGTATCCAGGCCTTCCTGCACAACATGGCATTGAGGCTGGATCCCGACCGGGTCGTCGTCTACGCCTCCACTTGGAAGCGCAGCGCGGAGGGCCGCGAGGCCACCGCCGCCTTCGACGCCGAGCAGCCGTTCCAGGTCGTGCGCGACCGCACGACGATGCTGCTGCCGACGCCGCGGGTGACGCGGCGGGCGGTGCGGCTGCTGCGCGAACACGGCTGCGAGTCGGTGTGGTTCGGGGCCGCGGCCCCGCTCGGCCTGATGGGCCCGGCGCTGCGGCGGGCGGGCGCGCGGCGGCTGGTCGCGACCACCCACGGGCACGAGGCGGGCTGGGCCCAGCTGCCGGCCGCGCGGCAGCTGCTGCGGCGGATCGGCGAGGGCACGGACACCATCACCTATCTGGGGGAGTACACGCGCTCCCGGATCGCCTCGGCGGTGACGGAAGAGGCGGCGGCGCGGATGGTGCAACTCCCGCCGGGCGTGGACGAGAAGACCTTCCACCCGGAATCGGGCGGGGTGGAGGTCCGGGCGCGGCTCGGGCTGACCGACCGGCCGGTGGTCGTCTGCGTCTCGCGCCTGGTCCCGCGCAAGGGGCAGGACACGCTGATCCGGTCGATGCCGCGGATCCTGGCGGCCGTGCCGGACGCGGTGCTGCTGATCGTGGGTGGCGGGCCGTACGAGGCGGACCTGCGGGCGCTGGCCGCCGCGACGGGAGTGGCGGGGTCGGTGGTGTTCACCGGAGCGGTCCCGTGGGAGGAACTGCCCGCCCACTACGGCGCGGGGGACGTCTTCGCGATGCCGTGCCGGACCCGGCGGGGCGGCCTGGACGTGGAGGGCCTCGGCATCGTCTACCTGGAGGCTTCGGCGACGGGCCTGCCGGTGGTCGCTGGCGACTCGGGCGGGGCGCCGGACGCGGTGCTGGACGGTGAGACGGGCTGGGTCGTCCCGGGCGGGTCCCCCGAGGACGCGGCGGACCGCATCAGCACGCTGCTGCTGGACCCGGAACTGCGGGCCCGCATGGGCGAGCGGGGCCGGGCGTGGGTGGAGGAGCGGTGGCGCTGGGACCTCTTGGCGGAGCGGCTGCGCGAGCTGCTGTAGCCGTCCGCCCTGCCACGCCGTGGGGTCTTGACCCCGGCCCCGAGGGGGCTTCGCCCCGGACCCCGTGGCCGGCGCGCGGGCGGGCCCGGTCGGTGTCCCGCCGCAAGCGCCGGGGGCTGCGTTCTCGCCTCAAGCGCCGGCGCGGCCGGCTTTGCCCCAGGGCCGGCGGAGCTGGGCTTTCGCCGCGAGCGCCGACGGCCTGGGCTTTCGCCTCAAGCCCGGCGGGGCTGCGTTTTCGGCTCAGCCGCCGAGGGGGGCTGGGCTTTCGCCGCGAGCGCCGGCGGGGCTGCGTCTCAGCCCCGCCGGCGCTCGCGGCGGAAGGTCCGGTCCGGGCAGCGCCCGGCCGCGCGCGGTCAGCCGCGGTACAGCGCCTCGATCTCGTCCGCGAAGTCCTTCGCCACCACATTGCGCTTCAGCTTCAGCGACGGCGTGATGTGCCCCGACTCCTCGGTGAACTGGGCGGGCAGAATGCGGAACTTGCGCACCGACTCCGCCTTCGACACCGCCGCGTTGCCGTCGTCCACGGCCTTCTGGACGGCGGCGACCAGTTCCGCGTCCTCCCGCAGTTCCGCCGCCGTCACACCGGCCGGCTTGCCGTTCTCCGCGGCCCAGCGGCCGAGGAACTCCTCGTCGATGGTGACCAGCGCGGCCACGAACGGCCGTCCGTCGCCCACCACCATGCACTCCGCGACCAGCGCGTGCGCCCGGATCCGGTCCTCGATCACGGCGGGCGCGACGTTCTTGCCGCCCGCGGTGACGATGAGCTCCTTCTTGCGCCCGGTGATCGTGAGGTAGCCGTCCTCGTCGAGGGTGCCGACGTCGCCGGTGTGGAACCAGCCGTCGGTCAGCGCGTCGGCGGTCGCCGTCTCGTTCTTCCAGTACCCCTTGAAGATCTGCTCGCCGTGCAGCAGGACCTCGCCGTCGTCCGCGATGCGCACCACGGAGCCCGGCATGGGCTGGCCGACCGTACCGATCTTCTGCTTGTCCCACGGGTTGAAGGTCGTCGCCGCGCAGGACTCGGTCAGGCCGTAGCCCTCCAGCACGGTGAAGCCGATGCCGCGGAAGAAGTGGCCGAGCCGCTCGCCCAGCGGGGCGCCGCCGGAGATCGCGTACTCGCCGCGCCCGCCGAGGACCGCGTGGAGCTTGCCGTAGACCAGCTTCGAGAAGAGCTTGTGCTTGAGCTTCAGTCCGAAGGACGGGCCGCGGGGGGTGTCCAGCGCCCGGCTGTACGCGATCGCCGTCTCGGCGGCGGCGTCGAAGATCTTGCCCTTGCCGTCGGCCTGCGCCTTGGCGCGCGCCGAGTTGTAGACCTTCTCGAAGACGCGCGGCACGCCGAGGATCAGCGTGGGCTTGAAGGAGGACAGCTCCTCGGTGAGGTTCTTGATGTCCGGTACGCAGCCCAGGCGGATCGGCGCCAGTACGGACGCGACCTCGACCAGGCGCCCGAAGACGTGCGCGGCCGGGAGGAAGAGCAGCACCGAGCACTCGCCGGTCCTGAACAGCGGGCTCAGGCGGGCCACCGCGTTGCCGCACTCGGCGAAGAAGTTGCGGTGGGTCAGCACACAGCCCTTGGGGCGGCCGGTGGTGCCCGAGGTGTAGACGATGGTGGCCGGGTCGTCGGCGTTCGCCAGGGTGCTGCGCTCGTCGGCCTCGGCGTCGGTGATCCCGGCGCCCGCGGTCCTCAGCGCGTCGAGGGCGCCCCGCTCGATCTCCCAGACCTCGCGCAGCTCGGGCAGCTGGTCGCGCAGGGCGGCCACGGTCGCGCTGTGGCCAGGGCTCTCCACGACGGCGGCGACGGCGCCGGAGTCGCCGAGGATCCACTGGATCTGCTCGGGCGAGCTGGTCTCGTACACGGGGACGGTGACGCCGCCCGCGCTCCAGATCGCGAAGTCGATCAACACCCACTCGTAGCGGGTGCGGGAGATCAGGGCGACGCGGTCGCCGGGACGGACGCCGGCCGAGACGAGTCCCTTGGCCACGGCCCGGACCTCGGCGAGGAACTCCGTCGCCGTCACGTCCTGCCACCGGCCGTCCACCTTGCGGCTCATGACGGCGGTGTCGGGATGCTGAGCGGCGTTGCGGCGGATGAGATCCGTCAGATTCCCGTCCGAAGGGACCTCGTACAGGGCCGGAAGGCTGAACTCGCGCAAGACTGCTGCTCCTCTGGGCGCCATCGCCACCATGTGGACCGACCGGACGTTACCCACCGGTAGTGGGTTCCCGATAGAGGGAACCGGCCAGATGTTCCGTGCGTCACATGACGCGGCCATACGGTGCCGACAGTAGTCGACCCGATTGACGACCCGGTAGTAACCGCAGGTCCGGCCGCCTCCGCGACCCCCTCTACCCGCCGTCCACGGACCCCCCTAGGGTGATCGCATGGGTGGCAGCATGAGTGGCGCGAAGCGTGGCACACGGGTGCACGTCGTGAGCGACGTACACGGCAACACCGAGGCCCTCGCCAGGGCGGGGGAGGGCGCCGACGCACTGATCTGCCTCGGTGACCTCGTCCTCTACCTCGACTACGCCGACCACTCGCGCGGAATCCTCCCCGATCTGTTCGGCGTCGAGAACGCCGACCGGATCGTCGAACTGCGCACCGCGCGCCGCTTCGAGGAGGCTCACGCCCTGGGACGCCGGCTCTGGGCCGGGCTGGACCGGGAACGGCTGATCGAGGAAGCCGTGCGACGCCAGTACGCCGAGATGTTCGCCGCCTTTCCCACCCCCACCTACGCCACCTACGGCAATGTCGACATCCCGCGCCTGTGGCCGGAGTACGCGGACCGCCCCGGCCTCACCGTGCTCGACGGGCAGCGGACGGAGATCGGCGGCCGGGTCTTCGGCTTCGTGGGCGGCGGCCTGCCCTCGCCGATGCGGACGCCCTACGAGGTGGACGTGGAGGAGTACGCCGCCAAGGTGGAGGCACTGGGCGAGGTGGACGTGCTCTGCTCCCACATCCCGCCGGAGGTGCCGGAGCTCTGCTACGACACGGTCGCGCGCCGCTTCGAGCGCGGCAGCGAGGCCCTGCTGGCCGCGATCCGCCGCACCCGCCCCCGGTACGCCCTCTTCGGGCACGTCCACCAGCCGCTGGCACGGCGGATGCGCATCGGCGGAACGGAGTGCGTGAACGTCGGCCACTTCGCGGCGACGGGGAGGCCCTGGGCCCTGGAGTGGTGAGCTCCGCACGCACGGTAGCCTTCGAGCGGCGGCCGGAGGCCGCACACTTCCTCGAACACTCTCCGGAGGAGCGACCGCGATGGCGGAACACACCAGCTCAAGCATCACGATCGAGGCTGCGCCGGCGGACGTGATGGCCGTGATCGCCGACTTCGCCCGCTACCCCGAGTGGACCGGCGAGGTGAAGGAGGCCGAGGTACTGGCCGCCGACGCCGAGGGCCGCGCGGAGAAGGTCAGGCTCCTCCTCGACGCGGGCGCGATCAAGGACGACCACACGCTCAGCTACACCTGGAAGGGCGCGGACGAGGTCAGCTGGACCCTGGACAAGTCGCAGATGCTGCGCCAGCTGGACGGCTCGTACCGGCTGACGCCCGTGGACGGCGGCAAGCGTACCGAGGTCACCTACCAACTGACCGTGGACGTCAAGATCCCGATGCTCGGCATGATCAAGCGCAAGGCCGAGAAGGTCATCATCGACCGCGCCCTGGCGGGCCTGAAGAAGCGCGTCGAGGCCGCCTGACGGTCCCCTGCGGGGAAGCTCCGCGGACCGGGTCGGCCTCCGGGCGGGGTGCCGGCCCCGCCGCTGCCGGGCTCCGCCCCGGACCCCCGCGCCTCAAACGCCGGCGAGGCTGAATCGTGCCCGGCCGGGGTGGATTGCGTGGAGCGCACATTCAGCCCCCTCGGCGTTTGAAGCGCGGGGTCTGGGGCCGAGCCCCGGCAGCGGGCCCGCACCTGGACGGCACGCCCGACAGACCACCACCGATCCGGAGCACCGCACCATGCGCATCCTGCTGATCACCGGCCCCGGCGGGGCCGGGCGGACCACGGCGGCCGCGGTCACCGCACTCGCCGCCGCGAGACAGGGGCGGCGGGTTCTGCTCTTGTCCGGCGACCCCGGGGACCCGCTCCGCGCGCTGACCGGGGAGCCGACCGGGGAGCCCGCCGAGATCGCGCCGGGCCTGCGGGCCGTGCCCCTCACCGCCGGGCTCCAGGTGGCCCGCGTCGACTCGGGCGAGGAGTTCCGCGGCGAACTCGTCGCCCTGCAGGAGCGCGGCTCCGCACTGCTCGGGATGGTGGGGGCCCGGCCGCTCGGGGCCGAGGAGCTCACCGAGCTGCCCGGCGCCGAGCAGTTCGCCCTGCTGCGCGCCCTGCGCAGGGCCGCCGCCGCACCGCGGACCGACCTCGTTGTCGTCGACATGCCGCCGCTCCACCAGGCCGTGGCCACCCTCGCCCTCCCCGCCCAGCTGCGCCGCTACCTCACCCGGCTGCTTCCCGCCGAACGGCAGGCCGCCCGCGCTCTGCGGCCCGTACTGGCCCAGCTCGCCGGCGTGCCCATGCCCGCGCAGTGGCTCTACGAGGCCGCCGCGCGCTGGGACGAGGAGCTGGCCGCCGTCCAGGCCGTCGTGGAGGCCGCCACCACCGAGGTTCGGCTGGTCGCCGAGCCCGGGCCGGCCGCCGCCGACGCCCTGCGGCTGGGGCGGCTCGGGCTCGCCCTCCAGGAACTGCCCGTCGCCGCGGTCCTGGCCAACCGCGTCCTCCCGCAGGGCTCCGCCGACCTCTGGCTCGCCGGACTCGCCGCCCAGCAGGAGAAGTACGCCGCCGAATGGGCCGCGGACACCCCCGTGATCCCTTTGCCCCACCTCGGCCGGGACCCGCGAGGCCCCGAGGACCTCGCCCTGCTCGCCACCGCCGAGGGGCTCGTGCCGCAACGGCCCGCGCCCCGCACCGCCTGGGTGGTCGAGGACCGGCTGGCCGAGGACGGGATACTCGTCTGGGTGGTACCGCTGCCCGGCGCGCAGAAGGGCGACCTGGACCTCGTCCGCCGCGGCGACGAACTGCTGCTGACCGCGGGCCCGTACCGCAGAATCGTCTCCCTTCCCGCGGCGCTGCGCCGCTGCTCCGTCTCCGGCGCCGCCCTGGCCCAGGGCGAGCTGCGCATCCGTTTCACTCCCGACCCCGCTGTGTGGCCCCGGACGCGCTGAACCCCGTACCGCCGTTCGGGTACGGTCGAAGGTAGCCAGTACCGCCGACGACCGGCATCCGCCGCAGGAGAGTCCGCCATGAGCGAGGCCACCGACCGCCCCACCGACGACGACGCCTGGGCCAAGGCCTGCGCGGAGGACCTCGCCGCCGAGAAGGAGCGCCTGAGGGGCGGCCCAGGGGGCGCCGGGGCCACCGGAAGCGCCGCCGAGGAGCTGTTCAAGCTCTTCGAGGCCGTCGCCGACAAGGTCTCCGGGCTGAGCAACCCGCTGATCGGCGGCGCCGCCCAGGACGCGGTCCGCCAGTTCGTCAACCAGGCGAAGACCGCCGCCAAGCCCGTCATGGAACGCAACCCCGAGGTCTTCGACCACCTCGCGGCCGCGGGCTCCGAGCTGCTCGCCGCCTACCGCTCGGCCGTCGAGGGCCACGAGCGCCGCTGGACCC
Organism: Streptomyces sp. NPDC003038; assembly: GCF_040611115.1. Lineage (NCBI taxonomy): Bacteria > Bacillati > Actinomycetota > Actinomycetes > Kitasatosporales > Streptomycetaceae > Streptomyces > Streptomyces sp. NPDC003038. The sequence goes on along the minus strand of NZ_JBEXNN010000016.1, from coordinate 85,852 downwards.
GCGACGAGTCCACGGCTCCGCGCCAGACCCCGCAGGAGCCCGGAGAGCCCCAGGGGCCTCAGGCAACTCAGGGGCCCCAGGCCTCTCAGGACCGTGACCCCCGTGACGAGGGCCCGGACGCCGGGCCGACCGAGCGGATCGATCTCGACTGAACCTCCGCCGCCCTCGGGTACCTTTGGCCGTGGCGGGGTTTGACCGGAAACCGAGGGACTAATGGGACTCACCATCGGCGTCGACATCGGCGGCACGAAGATCGCGGCCGGCGTGGTCGACGAAGAGGGCACGATCCTTGAGACGTACAAGGTGCCCACCCCGCCGACCGCGGACGGAGTGACGGATGCGATCTGCGCCGCCGTCTCCGAAGTCAGCAGCAGCCACACCATCGACGCCGTCGGCATCGGCGCCGCCGGGTACGTGGACGACAAGCGCGCGACCGTGCTCTTCGCGCCGAACATCAACTGGCGGCACGAGCCCCTGAAGGACAAGGTCGAGCAGCGCATCGGCCTGCCCGTCGTCGTCGAGAACGACGCGAACTGCGCGGCCTGGGGCGAGTACCGCTTCGGCGCCGGCCAGGGCCACGAAGACGTCATCTGCATCACGCTGGGCACCGGCCTGGGCGGCGGCATCATCATCGGCAACAAGCTGCGGCGCGGGCGCTTCGGCGTCGCCGCGGAGTTCGGCCACATCCGCGTGGTCCCGGACGGCCTGCTGTGCGGGTGCGGAAGCCAGGGCTGCTGGGAGCAGTACGCCTCCGGGCGCGCGCTCGTCCGGTACGCGAAGCAGCGCGCCAACGCCACCCCCGAGAACGCGACGATCCTGCTCGCGCTCGGCGACGGCACCCCCGAGGGCATCGAGGGCAAGCACATCAGCCAGGCCGCCCGCCAGGGCTGCCCCGTGGCCGTCGACTCCTTCCGCGAGCTGGCCCGCTGGGCCGGCGCGGGCCTGGCCGACCTGGCGTCCCTCTTCGACCCGTCGGCGTTCATCGTCGGCGGCGGAGTCTCGGACGAGGGCGACCTGGTCCTCGACCCGATCCGCAAGTCCTTCAAGCGCTGGCTGATCGGCGGCGCCTGGCGTCCGCACGCGCAGGTCCTCGCCGCCCAGCTGGGCGGCAAGGCCGGGCTCGTCGGCGCCGCCGACCTGGCGCGCCAGGGCTGACCCTTCCTTTGCCCTCACTGCCCGCCGCGACCCTTGGGAAGCGGCGGGCAGCTGCGTATGTTGCGGGCATGGACCAGATGCTCACGCTGCCGAAGTCACGTACGGAGTCCGACGGTTCCGCCGTGATCCGGGTGCTCAGCTACAACATCCGCTCCCTGCGCGACGACGAGGACGCGCTGGCCAGGGTGATCCGGGCGTGCGAACCGGACCTGGTGTGCGTACAGGAGGCGCCGCGGTTCTTCCGGTGGCGCAAGCACGCGGCGCGGCTCGCCGCGAAATGCGAGCTCGTGGTCCTGAGCGGCGGCGCCACGGCGGCCGGGCCGCTGCTGCTGTGCTCGCTACGGGCCTTCGTGGAGCGGACGCAGGACGAACTGCTCCCGCTGACCCCCGGGCTGCACCGGCGGGGCTTCGCCACGGCCGTCGTCCGCATCGGGGCGGTGCGGGTCGGGCTGCTCTCGGGGCACCTGTCGCTCCAGCGCGAGGAGCGCACGGCGCAGGCGGAGCTGCTGCTGGAGCGGCTGGCCGCGCTGGACGTCCCGTACGCGATCGCCGCGGGCGACCTGAACGAGGGCCCGGACGGCCCGGCCTTCAGCCGGCTCGCCGCGGAGCTCCAGGACTGCTGGGCGGTGGCCCCGTGGGGAGCCGGGCCGACCTTCCCGCCGACCGAGCCGCGGCGGCGGATCGACGCGATCTTCGCGACGCGGGGGGTGGAGGTGCTGGCCTGCGGTGTCCCGGCGGGGCTGCCGGGCGTGACCCGCGCCGACCTCCGGGCGGCGACGGACCACCTCCCGGTCCTGGCGGCCCTCCGCCTCCGGGCCGCGCCGTAGCCCCTGTCCGGGCTCGCCCCCCGGCTCCCTCGGCCCTCGATCGCCGGGCGGGCTGGGAGTCCCGCCGGGCGCTGGGCCCATCGAGAGGAGCCCGGCCCAGTCAGGGCGAGCCGGCGCAGCGGGCCGGGGCCGGACAGGACTAGACCACCGCGCCGCGGCCCGGGTCGTCGTCCTCGTCATCGTCGCCCTGCGACATACGGGCCACCAGCGTCGCGAAACCGCCCAGGAAGCCGCCGATGCCCAGCGTCGTGAGCCACCAGGTCATCTGCCACTGCAAGAGCACCGCCAGCAGCAACAGCACCGGCCCGCCCACCACCGCGAGCCACGCGAACTTGGCCGTCGCGTCCGCAGGCGGGAGTTCCGGTTCCGGGGGGACGAAGTGGCCCTCCTCCGCCGGGGTCAGGTCGTCGTCCTTCGGCTCCGCCAGCGAATGGTCCCGCGGGCCCGCCATGCCCACGCCCGGGGCGAAGACCACCGAGCTGCCCAGTGCCGCAGGCGGCCCGGGCTCGGCCTTGGACCCGGGCTCGGCCTTGGACTCCGGCTCGGCCCTGGACTCCGGCTCGGATCCAGGCTCGGGCTCGGGCTCGGCGCCCGGCTCCGGCGGCAGCGGTTTGACGTCGTCCTCCGGCAGCATCAGGTTCTCGATCGGTTTGAACGGCCGCGCCCCCGGCGGGTCCGGCGGTTCCTGTCCGTACCCGGCGACGATCGCCGCCCACGCCGCTTCCTCGTCCAGCGGCGGAATCCCGCCCGACTGCTCCTCGTGCTCAGCCACCCGCCTGCGCCCCCTCCCTGCCCACGCTCTCCGCCAGCCGGCCGACGAACGCATAGCTGTCCGCGAAGATCCGCTCCGCGTCATGGTCCAACGTCGCGACGTGGTAGCTCTGTTCCAGCAGGACCTCGGTGACGTCCGTCGAGGACACCCGCGCCAGGATCCGCGCCGAGTCGGCCGGCGGTACGACGTGGTCCTGCGGGCTGTGCAGCAGCAGTACCGGCTGGGTCACCTGCGGCAGGTCGGTGTCCACGAGGTGGAGGAACTGCCGCAGCGAGTGCGCGGCCCGGGTCGGGACCCGGTCGTACCCGACCTCCTCCGAGCCCGGCTTCGCGATGTCGCTGGCGATGCCCGGCGTCGACCGGATGAAGTGCTTGGCCACCGGGAGGGCGACAGCCAGCGGGTCGTGGACCTTGTTGGCCGGGTTCACGAGGACGATGCCGCTGATCGCGTCCCCGTGCTTGGCGGCCAGCCGCAGCGCGAGCGCGCCGCCCATCGACAGCCCGAAGACGAACACCTGCTCGCACGTGGCCAGCAGTTCCCGCAGCGCGCGGTCCACCTCGGCGTACCAGTCCTGCCAGCCCGTGAGCTGCATGTCCTGCCAGCGCGTCCCGTGTCCGGGCAGCAGCGGAAGTGACACCGTCAGTCCCCGCCCGGCCAGATACTCGGCCCAGGGGCGCAGCGACTGCGGGGTGCCGGTGAAGCCGTGGCAGAGAAGGACGCCGACCTCTCCGCCGTCGTGGCGGAACGGCTCGGCTCCAGGGAGGACGGGCACCAGGGTCTCCTTGATCATGATGTACGCCGGTAAGGGGTGGTTCAAAGGGGGTGGTTCAAGGCGGTGGTTCGAGCGAGTGGCTCAGGGGAGCCGGAGGGAAGCAGGGTGAGTCACGGGATGACGGCGGTGCGGGGTGCGTTGCGCTGTGTGACTTCACCGTACGCGACCGGGGTGACACGGACCAGGGTCGTCGGGCCTCTGCGGGCTTGGCCACGGGTTAAGGTCTGTTCGACAGACACAGGAAGGCTTTCGAGTTGATCTACGGCGCAATGAAGTTCTCCATCGGCGGTTCACTGAAGCTTGCCTTCAGGCCGTGGGTGGAGGGCCTCGAAAACATTCCCGCGGAGGGGCCGGCGATCCTCGCGAGCAACCACCTTTCCTTCTCCGACTCCTTCTTCCTCCCGGCCGTGCTGGACAGGAAGGTCACCTTCATCGCGAAGGCGGAGTACTTCACCTCCCCGGGCGTCAAGGGCAAGCTGACGGCCGCCTTCTTCAAGGGCGTCGGCCAGCTCCCCGTGGACCGCTCCGGCGCGCGCGGGGCCGGTGAGGCCGCCATCAAGAGCGGCATCGAGGTCATCGAGCGCGGGGAGCTGTTCGGTATTTACCCCGAGGGGACGCGTTCACCCGACGGCCGCCTCTACCGCGGCAAGCCCGGCGGTCTGGCCCGCGTGGCCCTGGCCACCGGCGCGCCCGTGATCCCCGTGGCGATGATCGACACGGAGAAGATCCAGCCGCCCGGCAAGGTGATCCCCAAGCTGATGCGCCCGGGCATCCGGATCGGCAAGCCGCTGGACTTCAGCCGCTACCACGGCATGGACGGCGACCGCTTCATCCTCCGCTCGGTGACCGACGAGGTCATGTACGAGATCATGAAGCTTTCCGGCCAGGAGTACGTCGACATCTACGCGACGGCGGCCAAGCGCCAGATCGCCGATGCGGAGAAGGCCGAAAAGGCGGCGAAGGCGGCCAAGGCCGAGAAGGCCGCGAAGGCGGACAAGAGCGCCGAATAGCGCGGGCGGTACCGCCCGCGGGGGGTGGGGGAGATGGCGAAACGCGAGCGCGTCGTACGCATGTCGGTCGAACAGCCGCTGTGGCGTGCCCTGACGGCCTACCGGCTGATCACCATGGTCTACGCGGTGCTGCTGTTCGCCTCCGCCTACAAGCAGTTCGACCGGCCCGGGATCGCGGCCGGCTACCTCGCCTTCCTCGCCGCCTGGACCCTGGCCACCTCCCCCAAGGTGGCGGGCGCCGCCAGCTGCACCAAGCGCTTCCTCGGCGCCGACCTCACCGTCGCCCTCGTCGGGATCCTGCTCACCCCGCTCGCGGACACGCACGAGCGGATCGCCTCCGGCGGCCCCACCCTCCCCTCAATCTGGACCGCGGGCTCGGTCCTCGCCTTCGCCATCAAGGGCGGCTGGCGCTGGGCCTGCTTCGCCTCCAGCTTCGTCGCCGCCGCCAACCTCGTGCAGCGCGGCGAACCGACCCGGGACACCCTGCACAACGTCCTGCTGGTCTGGGTCGCCTCCATCGCCATCGGCTACGTGGTCGAGGTCGCCCGCGCCAGCGAGGCCACCCTCGCCCGCGCCCTGGAGATCGAGGCCGCCACCCGGGAGCGCGAGCGCCTCGCCCGCGACATCCACGACGGGGTCCTCCAGGTCCTCGCCATGGTCCAGCGGCGCGGCACCGACCTGGGCGGTGAGGCCGCCGCGCTCGGCCGGATGGCGGGTGAGCAGGAGGTGGCGCTGCGCACGCTGGTCTCCAGCGGGCTGGTACACCCCTCCCGGGTCTCGCGCGACGAGTCGCGGGGCGCGCTGGTGGACACGTACGACGAGGAGGAGTCCGGCACCGACGACGGCGAGTTGGATCTGCGGACGCTCCTCGCCCCGCACGCCGGGTCGAGGGTGAGCTTCGCCGAGCCGGGCACCCCGGTGCCGCTGCCGGTGCCCGCGGCGAAGGAGCTCGCCGCGGCGGTCGGCGCCGCCCTCGACAACGTGCGCAAGCACGCCGGCGAGGGGGCCAGGGCCTGGATCCTGGTCGAGGACTGGGGCGACGACGTGATCGTGACCGTCCGCGACGACGGCCCGGGCATTCCGGCGGGCCGGCTGGACCAGGCCGAGGGCGAGGGACGGATGGGGGTGGCCCTGTCCATCCGGGGCCGGCTGCGCGATCTCGGCGGCAGCGCCGAGCTGGTGTCCGTCCCCGGGCAGGGCACCGAGGTGGAACTGAAAGTACCCAGGGGCAGGACGGGCAACCGATGAACGAACGGACCGAGTTGAACCAGCCGAGCGAACTGCACGAGATCAAGGTGATGGTCGTCGACGACCATCCGATGTGGCGGGACGCGGTCGCGCGCGACCTGGCCGCCGCCGGCTTCGACGTGGTGGCCACCGCCGGCGACGGTCCCGAGGCGGTCCGCCGGGCCCGCGCGGCCGTTCCGCACGTCCTGGTCCTGGACCTCAACCTGCCCGGCATGCCGGGAGTCCAGGTCTGCAAGGAACTGGTCGGCGCCAACCCGGCGCTGCGGGTCCTCGTCCTGTCGGCCAGCGGGGAGCACGCGGATGTCCTGGAGGCGGTGAAGTCCGGTGCGACCGGCTACCTGCTGAAGTCCGCGGGCGCCCAGGAGCTGATCGACGCGGTCCGCCGCACGGCGGTCGGCGACCCGGTCTTCACCCCGGGCCTGGCGGGCCTGGTGCTCGGCGAGTACCGGCGCCTGGCCACCGACCCGGCGCCCGCCGCCTCCGACGAGCCGAAGGCCCCGCAGCTGACCGACCGGGAGACCGAGGTGCTGCGGCTGGTGGCCAAGGGGCTCTCGTACAAGCAGATCGCGGAGCGGCTGGTCATCTCCCACCGGACGGTGCAGAACCATGTCCAGAACACCCTGGGCAAGTTGCAGCTGCACAACCGGGTCGAGCTCGTCCGGTACGCGATAGAGCGGGGCTTGGACGACGCCTAGGAGGAGCCGGACGGCGCGGAGGGCGCCGTCGATCGTACTTACGTCCTTCGTCCGAGTGAACGGGCGTACGCAACGCCCCTCGATTCCACCGGAATTGGGCCGCGCGGGACCCTCGCTGTGACCTGAGTCACCACTAGCGTGACCGTTATGGCGAAGGGAGATTCCATGAAGGTCGGAGTACTGACCGGCGGCGGCGACTGCCCCGGGCTCAATGCGGTGATCAGGGCCGTCGTCCGCAAGGGCGAGCAGGAGTACGACTACCGGTTCATCGGATTCAAGGACGGCTGGCGCGGCCCGGTCGAGGGGGACACCGTCCCGCTGGACATCCCCGCCGTCCGCGGGATCCTCCCCCGCGGCGGCACCATTCTGGGCTCCTCGCGCACCAACCCCTTCAAGACGGAGGGCGGCGTGCGAAGGATCAAGGACAACCTCGCCAAGTACGAGGTGGACGCGCTCATCGCGATCGGCGGCGAGGACACCCTCGGCGTGGCCGCCGAGTTGTACGGGCAGTACGGCATCCCCTGCGTCGGCGTGCCGAAGACCATCGACAACGACCTGTCCGCCACGGACTACACCTTCGGCTTCGACACGGCCGTCGGCATCGCCACCGAGGCCATCGACCGGCTGCACACCACGGCCGAGTCGCACATGCGGGTCCTGGTCGTCGAGGTGATGGGCCGGCACGCCGGCTGGATCGCCCTGCACTCGGGACTGGCGGGCGGCGCCAACGTCATCCTCATCCCGGAGCAGCGCTTCGACGTGGACCAGGTGTGCGCCTGGGTCACCTCGCGGTTCAAGGCGAGCTACGCCCCGATCGTGGTGGTCGCCGAGGGGGCGATGCCCCAGGACGGCGAGATGGTGCTGAAGGACGCGACGACCGACTCCTTCGGGCACGTCCGGCTGTCGGGCGTGGGCGAGTGGCTGGCCAAGGAGATCGAGGCGCGGACCGGCAAGGAGGCCCGGACGACGGTGCTCGGGCACATCCAGCGGGGCGGGACGCCCAGCGCGTTCGACCGGTGGCTGGCGACCCGGTTCGGGCTGCACGCGATCGACGCGGTGCGCGACGGTGACTTCGGCAAGATGGTCGCGCTGAAGGGTACGGACATCGTCCGGGTGCCGATCGCCGAGGCCACGGCCAGGCTGAAGACGGTCGACCCCGCGCTGTACAAGGAGGTCGGGGTCTTCTTCGGCTGAGCGGTACCTCAGGCCCGGTACCTCAGGCCCCGGTGCCTCAGGCCCCGGCGGCCGAGCCGCGCGGGCGTGGACGGATCATGGGTCGTATCGTGACAAATGGCCCATGGTCCGACGTCTTCGAGGTACGGGAGCAAGCGTGGAAATCCTGGCATTCGGTGTGACCGCCGACGAGAAGCCGCTCCTGGAGCAGGCCTTCGCGGGACGGCAGGAGATCCGCTGCCTCGACGTCTTCCTGAGCGAGGACACCGCGCCCATCGCGGCCGGGTACGAGATCGTCTCCTCCAGTGTGAACGCCGACCTGAACGGCCGGGTGCTGCGCACCCTGGCGGCCGGCGGGACGAAGATGATCGCCCAGCGGTCCACCGGCTTCAACAACATCGACCTGGACGTAGCGCGGCAGGAGGGCATGACGGTGAGCCGGGTCTCCTCCTACTCGCCGTACTCGGTCGCCGAATTCGCCTGGACCCTCGCGATGGCGGTGAACCGGCGGATCGTCCGGGCCTCGAACCGGACCCGGGACTTCGACTTCCGGCTGAACGGCCTGATGGGCCGGGACCTGCGCGGCCGCACGGTGGGCGTGCTCGGCACCGGCAAGATCGGCGAGGCGTTCACCCGGATCGCGAGCGGCTTCGGGATGAACATGCTGGGCTGGGACCTGGTGCAGAACCCGGCCTGCGTGGAGCTCGGCATGAAGTACGTGGACAAGGAGGAACTGTTCGCGTCCGCGGACCTGATCAGCCTCCACGTGCCGCTGCTGGAGTCCACGCACCACATCATCGACTCGGCGGCGCTGCGGATGATGCGGGACGACGCGATCCTCGTGAACTCCAGCAGGGGCGGGCTGGTCGACACGAACGCCCTGGTCACGGAGCTCCGGGCGGGCCGCTTCACGGGGGTCGGGCTCGATGTGTACGAGGCGGAGGCCGGGGTCTTCTTCCTCGACAAGTCCCTGGAGGCGGTCGAGGACGACACCCTGGCCCGGCTCGTCACCTTCCCGCACGTGGTGGTGACCTCGCACCAGGCGTACTACACGAGTGACGCGGTGGGCCAGATCATCGACACCACCGTCGCCAACGTGTCGGACTACCTGGCCGGCCGCCGCTCGGAGAACGTCCTGGTTCCCGCGCCGGCTCCATGAGTTGAGTTGGGCCGGTGTTCATCGGGCGGCCATGACCCGCGCCGGGCCGGGGCGCTTACCTTGAGCGCGTGAACGTTCCCGTCTGGGCCCAATGCGGCCTGCTGGCCATGGCCGCGATAGCCCTTCTCAGTGTCCGATCCACGCTGCGCAAGGTCCGCGGTGCGCAAGGCGCCCGCCGCACCGACGCCTGGCTCGATCTCGCCGACGCGGTGGCCGGTGTGGTGCTGTGCGTCAGCCTCGCCTCGGGCCGGCTGACCGTCGTCCTGTGCGTGCTGGCCGTGCAGGGGCCGGTGTTCGCGGCGCAGCTGATCCGCAGGTTCCGCCGCGGCGAGCCGACCCCTGACGGCCTGGATCCGACCGTCCGGCTAGGGCATTAGGCAGCGCCGACCGGCAGCCCGGCCACCAGCCCGCGCAGCAGCTCCGCGCCCCGCAGGGTCAGGACCGACTCCGGGTGGAACTGGACGCCCGCGAAGCCGGCGGCTTCCGAGCGCAGGGCGTGGACCTCGCCCGTCGACGGGTCCCTGGAGACCTCCACCCCGTGCGCGGCGAGGCGTGCGGACGCCTCCGCGTCGCAGTGCGCGGTGTACGTGTTGTAGAAGCCGACCACCTCCTCGGCCCCGAACAGGTCGATCCGCGTCTGCGCGCCCTGTGCCGGCTCCGCCTTGCGGATCAGCGGGAGCCCGAGCTCCGCCGCCAGCAGCTCGTGGCCCAGGCACACCCCGAGCAGGCCGTACCGGTGGCCGGCCAGCAGCTCCGCCGCCAGCGCCCGCAGCATCCGCATCTTGCGATCGCCCGCGTCGGCCGGGTTCCCCGGGCCGGGGCCCAGCACGATCGGCCCGGTCCACGCCAGGGCCGCGGCCCGCAGCCCCGGATCGTCGTAGCGGCGTACGGTCACCTCCAGCCCGGCCACCCGCAGCACGTGGGCCAGCATCGCCGTGAAGGTGTCCTCGGCGTCCACCACCAGGGCGTGGCCGGTCAGGGAGGAGGGCTGTTCCTGCATGCGGAGCCAGAACGGGGCCAGGTCGGCCCGCCGGGCCGCCAGCGCCGCCTGCACCCGCGGGTCCTCCGCCAGTCCCGGCGCGTCGAAGGCCGGCCGGGGCGCGGCCGCCCGTACCCCGAGCGCCGCCAGCACCCCCGCCGCCTTCGCGTGCGTCTCGGCCACCTCGCCGGCCGGGTCGGAGTGCCGCACCAGGGTCGCCCCCACCGGCACGCGCAGCGTCCCGTCGGCCGCGATGTCGGCGGTGCGGATCAGGATGGGGGAGTCCAGCGTCTGGGCCCCCGCCGAGTCCAGCCCGAGCAGGGCGAGCGCGCCCGCGTAGTAGCCGCGGCCACCCGTCTCGTACCGTTCGATCACCCGGCAGGCGTTCTGCACGGGCGAGCCGGTCACGGTCGCCGCGAACATCGTCTCGCGCAGCACCTCGCGCACGTCCAGCGAGGAGCGTCCGCGCAGCTCGTACTCGGTGTGCGCGAGGTGGGACATCTCCTTCAGCCTCGGCCCGACGACGACCCCGCCCATGTCGCCGACCGTGCACATCATCTTCAGTTCCTCGTCGACGACCATCGACAGTTCCTCGGTCTCCTTGCGGTCGCCGAGGAAGGCGAGGAGCGACTCGGCCGTCGGCCCTTCGGCGGGATAGCGGTACGTCCCGCTGATCGGGTTCATCACGACCGTGCCGCCCGTGCCGCCCATGCCGCTTCCCCCGTCCTCGAACGGAAGCGCTCCGCGCCCGCCCCGCCCGTTCGACATCCGTACGTGCACCTCGGGGCTCGCCCCGACCAGCGTGCGCCCTTCCGTCTCCCGCCGCCGCCCTTCCCCGGAGGGCCCCGCGGGCCCCGTCGCGTTTCCGGTGTGGACGACGTACGTCCAGTACGCCCCGCGCTCGCCCAGCAGCAGCCGCCGGAACAGCGCGAGCGCGTCGGCGCGGCCGAAGCCGTCGATCCGGCCCTCGTAGGTGCGCCGGATGACGAAATTGGCGCCCTCCCCGCGGCCGATCTCGTCCCGGATGACGCGCTCGACGGTGGCCGCGTACTCCGCGTCGGGGACGTCGAAGCCGCCGTCCTCGACCCGGACCTCATGCGCGGGCAGCGCGGCCAGCGCCTGGGCGAGCGGGATCTCGTACGCCTCCTCGGCGACCAGCACGCTCAGCGGCGTGCCGTCGTCGCGTACGTCGAAACCGCGCTCGCGGATCTGCCGGAAGGGGACGAGGGCGAGGGTGGGCAGCCGCCCGACGGGGAGGTCGGCGAGGCGCTCGGCCTCGTGGACCTGGCCGATAAGCACCTCGACGGTGTCGTGATCGCGACCGGGGGTCCGCCGGCGCAGGAGTGCGAAGGGCGGGCAGGAGTCGTCGAGCAGCCGGCTGAGGGGGCTGGGTTCCATGGGGCGGGGCGTCCTTCCGGTGGGAGGAGCGGCCCGCGTCCGTAGAACGCGGAAGGCCGCCCCTCGGGGCGGCCTTCGCGTCGGTCGTGTCGTTACGTACGCGCGAGAAGTGGGCCGCCGGGAGCGGGCCACCACCAGTTCTGGTTCGAGTGCGCGTACATGCGGCGACCCTAACGCACCCGCGACCCCCTCGGGGTGATCGTGTCCAGAGTGTGGGCAGTGGGCCGAGATGGGCACGGGACCTCGTAACCTGGATCTGTGACTGTGAACGTTGAGCCCTCAGCTGCCCGTGTGCCCACCTGGCGTAACCTGCCTGCCGCGCAGCAGCCGAGCTATCCCGATGCCCGGGCGCTGGAGCAGGTCGTCAAGGACCTGGAGTCCTTCCCGCCGCTCGTCTTCGCGGGCGAGTGCGACCAGCTGCGCGACCGCCTCGCGGTCGTCGCCAAGGGCGAGGCGTTCCTGCTGCAGGGCGGCGACTGTGCCGAGGCCTTCGACGCCGTGTCCGCCGAACAGATCCGCGCCAAGCTCAAGACCTTGCTGCAGATGTCAGCGGTTCTGACGTACGCGGCCTCCGTGCCCGTCGTCAAGGTCGGCCGCATCGCGGGCCAGTACTCCAAGCCGCGCTCCAAGGACACCGAGACCCGCGACGGCACCACCCTGCCGACCTACCGCGGTGACTCCGTCAACGGCTTCGCCTTCACCGAAGAGGCCCGGATCCCGGACCCCGAGCGGCTGAAGCGCATGTACCACGCGTCGGCTTCGACGCTGAACCTGGTGCGCGCCTTCACCACCGGTGGCTACGCCGACCTGCGCCAGGTGCACGCCTGGAACCAGGACTTCGTGAAGAACTCCCCGTCGGGGCAGCGCTACGAGCAGCTCGCGCGGGAGATCGACAACGCGCTGAACTTCATGAAGGCGTGCGGCACCGACCCGGCCGAGTTCAAGGCCGTCGAGTTCTACGCCTCCCACGAGGCGCTGCTGCTCGACTACGAGGGCGCGCTGACCCGCACGGACTCGCGTACCGGCAAGCTGTACGACACCTCCGCCCACATGGTCTGGATCGGTGAGCGCACCCGCCAGCTGGATCACGCGCACATCGAGTTCTGCTCGCAGATCGCCAACCCGATCGGCATCAAGCTCGGCCCCACCACCACGGTGGACGAGGCGCTGACGTACATCGACCGCCTCGACCCCGAGCGCGAGCCGGGCCGGCTGACCTTCGTCGTCCGGATGGGCGCCGACAAGGTCCGCGACAAGCTCCCCGAGCTGGTCGAGAAGGTGACCGCCTCCGGCGCGACCGTCGCCTGGGTCACCGACCCGATGCACGGCAACACCTTCGAGGCGGCCTCCGGCCACAAGACGCGGCGTTTCGACGACGTGCTCGACGAGGTCAAGGGCTTCTTCGAGGTCCACAAGGGCCTCGGTACCCACCCGGGCGGCATCCACGTCGAGCTCACCGGTGACGACGTCACCGAGTGCGTGGGCGGCGGCGACGAGATCTTCGTCGACGACCTGCACCAGCGCTACGAGACGGCCTGCGACCCGCGGCTCAACCGCAGCCAGTCCCTGGACCTGGCGTTCCTGGTCGCCGAGATGTACCGCGACCAGTAGGGATCAGTCAGTACCTTCCTACGGCGATGGGGCGCGGATCGATGTGATCCGCGCCCCACCGTCGTACCCGGGCTTTTAGGTCACCCTAACTTTCGGTACGGTTAGGTAAGCCTCACCGAATCGGGGCTGGCTCGCCGAACTTTTCCTCGCCCAGGGGGTGAACCGCGTGTACGTCTGCTCTTGCTTCGGCATCACCGACAAGCAGGTCAAGGACCACGCGGCTGCCGGCGCCTGCACCCCCCGCCAGATCGCCTCCGCGACGAAGGCCGGCACCGACTGCGGCTCCTGCGTCCGCACCATCCAGGGCATCCTCGGCCGCGGGGCCTGCCCGCGCCGGGAACTGCTGGAGAAGGGCGAAGCGGCGGCCGTGCTGGCCGCCGACGCGCAGCGCGCTCCCGAGCCCGAGCTGGCCGAAGCGGCCTAGCCTCCGGCTCTCCCGGTTCTACCGGCTCTGCCGGCTCTGCCGGTTCTGCCGGTTCTCCTAGCCCTCCGGCTGCTCGATCAGCTGCGCGATGTAGAGCGGCTCACCGATGCTCTCGATGAGCTCCAGCTGGGTGTCCAGGTAGTCGATGTGGTGCTCCTCGTCCTCCAGGATCTCCTCGAAGAGCCGGGCGGAGGTGACGTCACCCTTGCCGCGCATGACCTCGATCCCGCGCTTGAGCCGGTCGATGGCCTCGACCTCGACCTGGCGGTCCGCCTGGAACATCTCCGTGATCGTCTGTCCCACGCGCACGTGGAAGAGGCGCTGGTAGTTCGGCAGACCGTCGAGCATGAGGATGCGCTCGGTGATCTTGTCCGCGTGCTTCATCTCGTCGATGGATTCTTCACGCGTGTACTTGGCGAGCTTGGTCCAGCCCTTGTTGTCCTGGATGCGGTAATGCAGCCAGTACTGGTTGATGGCGGTCAGCTCGCCGGTCAGCTGCTCGTTCAGAAACTCAAGGACCTCGGGGTCGCCCTGCATCGCAGAGGCTCCTTCCAGGCAGTGTCAGCTATGTGACGGGGCAGGTGCGCGCATCCTCGCACCGCCGTAGGAGGGCGTCCAGTAAGTGCCTCCTTAGTGGGAGTTGCCGTGACTTGCCCGAATCGGCCCAGACCTGGTCATGACCACCCTGCCCAGTCTGTCACCATGGAGTCATGGGTCAGCCGGAAAGCCGGGAATCTCCGGGAGCAGAGCAGTTGGAGCTTCCACCGGGGCAGCGGTTGCAGCGAGGCTGGCCGGTCACCCATTACGGCCCCGTCCCCAAGTTCAAGCCGGACCGCTGGGAGTTCCGCGTCTTCGGCGCGACGGCCGACGGTGAGAAGCACTGCTGGAACCACGAGGAGTTCGCGGCCCTGCCGTTCGAATCGGTCGTGGCGGACCTGCACTGCGTGACGAAATTCAGCATGCCGGGCGCCGAATGGGGCGGCGTGCTCGCCCGTACGGTCCTCGCGCTGGCGCCGCCCGCGCCCCAGGTGACGCACGTGATGGTGTGGGCCGAGTACGGCTTCAGCTCCAATCTGCGGCTGGCCGACTTCGCCTCGGAGCGGACCGTCTTCGCCACGCACCAGGGCGGCGAACTGCTCACCGCCGAGCACGGATTCCCGCTGCGGCTCGTGGTCCCGCACCTGTACGCCTGGAAGGGCCCCAAGTGGGTCCGCGGCGTCGAGTACATGACCGCCGACCGCCGCGGTTTCTGGGAGGAGCGGGGCTACCACAACATCGGCGACCCCTGGCGCGAGCAGCGTTACTCGTACCAGGAGGAGCCGGGGGACGGGCCCGAGCTGTAGAGCGTTCTCACCCGATGGTGGGACTGCTCAATGGCGGTACCGGTGGACGACGCGGCACTGGTGGACGACACGGTCCCGGTGGACGACCGCGTGACCCTTGCCGCGGCCGATCACCCACCCGTCGAATCACACCGAGCCGCGCAGCTCCTTCAGCAGCGCCACGTCCGCCGCATGGCCCTCCTTGCCGCCGGGGGTCTCCGTGATCAGCGGTACGCCCTCCATAGCCGGGTGCGTGAACAGCTCGGCGAAGGCGTCCCGGCCGATGTGGCCCTGGCCGATGTTGGCGTGACGGTCCTTGTGCGCTCCCACGCCCTCCTTGGAGTCGTTCGCGTGGACCAGTTTCAGCCGGCCCTCGCCCACCGTGTCCACCAGCAGGTCCAGCGTCTGCTTCGTCCCGCCCGGCTCGGCCAGGTCGTGCCCCGCCGCGAAGACGTGGCAGGTGTCCAGGCAGATCCCGAGCTTGGGGTGGTGGTCCAGGGCCTCGAAGTACGGTCCGAAGTCCCAGGTCCGCGAGCACAGTGAGGAGCCCTGCCCGGCCGTGGACTCCAGCAGCAGGAACGGGTCGTCCTCGTGGGTCAGCTCATCCAGCAGCGGCAGCATGTACTGCCTGACCTGCGCGTACGCCGCTTCGCGCGGGCGGCCTCCGGTCGCCGAACCGGTGTGGACGACCACCCCGAGCGCGCCGATCTCCCGGCCCCGGCGCAGCGAGTGGCGCAGGGACTCCACCGACTTCTCGACCGTCGCCTCGGTGTGCGAGCCGAAGTTGATCAGGTACGGCGCGTGCACGTAGGCCGGGATGGACCCGGCCGCGCACTCCGCCCGGAACCGTGCGTCCTGCGCCGGATTTCCGACGGGTGTGGCCCAGCCGCGCGGATTGGCGACGAAGACCTGGACCGCCTCGGCGCCCATCTCGCGGGCATAGGCGAGTCCGACCGAGGCGAGCCCGCCGGCGACGGGGACGTGCCCGCCCACGGGATTGCGGTTCATGGGCGTGCGTATGGCCTGCTCCGCGTGGTCCACGTGTCCCTACAGTCCCTTGGTCTTGATGGTGATGGTGCTGCCCTCGGGGGCGTTCTGGCCGCCCGGGACCGACTGGGCGTCCACGGTGTTGCTGAAGGAGAGGAAGGGCCGGTCCACCTTCACCTTGAAGCCCGCGGCCTCCAGTGCCTTGCGGGCCGCTTCCACGTCCTGGCCCGTCACGTTCGGGACCGGGAGCTGGCGGGGGCCCTTGGAGAGGGTCAGCGTGACCGTCTCCCCGGCCGCGGCCTGGGTGCCGGCGCCGACCGACTGGTTGGCGACCGTACCGGCCGGCGAGGCGGAATTCACCTGTTCGGCCGCGGTCTCGACCTTCAGCCCGAGCCCCTCCAGCGTGCTGCGCGCCTGGTCGACGGGGACCCCGGCCACGCTCGGGACCTGCACCGGGCGTCCCTTGCTGACCACGAGCGCGACCGCCGTGTTCGGCGCCCGCTTCTCGCCGCCCACCGGGTCCGAGCTGATCACCGAACCCTGGGCGACGTCCTGGCTGAAGGCCTGCGTGACGATGCCGGGCGAAAGTCCCGCCTTCGTCAGCTCGGCCTTCGCCTCCTCCAGCGGCCTGCCCTTGAGATTGGGCACGGCGACGACCTCGGGGCCGCGCGAGATGGTGATCGTCACCGCGCCGTTGCCGCGGATGCGCTTGCCGCCCGGGGGATCGGTGTTCATGACGGTCCCCCGGTCGAAGGCGTCGCTGAACTTCCTGTCGACCCGCTTCACCCCGAGGCCGGCGGCCGACAGCTGCGCCTTGGCCTGCTCCTCCGTCTTGCCGAGGAGGTTGGGGACCTTGGTGAACTGGCCGGAGTTGATGTACCAGAGGCCGGTGCCCAGGCCGAGGGTGAGCAGGACGCCGGCGACGACGAGGAGCACGCCGCGGCGGGGGCGCTGCAGCCGGCGCGGCGGACGGGAGTCGACGGGAGGGGGCGGAGGCAGCGTCTCCAGGCGGGAGGTGTGGTGCACGGGCTGCTGCACGGCCACCGGCCGGGGGATCACCCCGGTGCGGTCCTCGGTGGCGGTCCGCTCCGTGGCGCGCGCCTGCGGCGGTACGGCGTCCAGCTCGGCGTCGCTGAGCCGTGCGCGGGCCTCCAGGGTGAGGCCGAGCAGGGCGGCGGCGTCGTGGGGACGCAGCTCGGGGCCGCGGGCGGCGGCGTGCAGGACGAGCTCGTCGAGGCCGGCGGGGAGCCCGGGGACGGCGGCCGAGGGGGGCGGTACGTCTTCGTGGAGGTGCCGGTAGAGCACCTGGGCGGGGTTGACGCCGGTGTGGGGCTTGGAGCCGGTGAGCATCTCGTAGAGCACGACTCCGCAGGCGTAGACGTCGACGCGGGTGTCGGTGACGCCGTTCTCGATCTGCTCGGGAGCCAGGTAGGAGACGGTGCCGAGGACGGAGCCGGTGGTGTGGGTGACGGAGTCGACGGACCGGACCAGCCCGAAGTCGGCGACCTTGACCCGGCCGTCGTCGCCGATCAGGACGTTCTCGGGCTTCATGTCGCGGTGGACGAAGCCGGCCCGGTGGGCGGCGCCGAGCGCGGCGAGCACCGGTTCGAGGATGTCGAGGGCGGCCCGGGGCTGGAGCGCGCCGCGCTCGCGGAGCACGTCGCGCAGGGTGCAGCCGGAGACGTACTCCATGGCGAGGTAGACGTACGGCCCGTCCGTGCCCTGGTCGAAGACGGCGACCACGTTGGGGTGCGCGAGCCGGGCCACGGACTTCGCCTCCCGGATGAACCGGTCGACGAAGGCGGCGTCGGAGGCGAGCGCCGGGTGCATCACCTTCAGCGCGAGGACGCG
This sequence comes from Streptomyces sp. NPDC003038, assembly GCF_040611115.1. NCBI lineage: Bacteria > Bacillati > Actinomycetota > Actinomycetes > Kitasatosporales > Streptomycetaceae > Streptomyces > Streptomyces sp. NPDC003038. The sequence goes on along the minus strand of NZ_JBEXNN010000016.1, from coordinate 68,469 downwards.
GTCGAGGCGGGTGTCGACGGCCCGGTAGACCGTGGCCATGCCGCCGGCCGCGATGCGGGCGTCGATGCGGTAGCGGCCGTCGAGCACGCGCCCGACGAGGGGGTCATCCAGGGTCGTATCCACCCGGCGATTCTATTGGCGCGATGGCGTGCCCCGACCGGGGCGGGTCGGGCTTGCAGCGCAGCTGTGACGCACCCGTCTGCGGACCGTTGCCGGGGACCGGCCCCCGGACCCCCGCGCCTCAAACGCCGGCGGACCACCCAGCCCCGTCGGCGTTTGAGGCGAGGGGGTCCGGGGCGGAGCCCCGGCTACGGTCCGCAGACGGGCAGCGTCAGAACGCCGGGCGTTCCGGGTCGAGGGTGGCGCGGCCCTCCGCGGGGGACGAGGCGTGGGCGAAGCGGCGCTGGGGGATGCGGCCGGCGCGAAAGGCGAGGCGTCCCGCCGACACGGCGTCCCGCATGGCCGCGGCCATCAGTACCGGCTCCTGCGCCCGCGTCACCGCCGACGCCAGCATCACCGCCGCGCAGCCCAGTTCCATCGCCAGCGCCGCGTCGGAGGCGGTTCCGGCGCCCGCGTCGAGGATGACCGGGATCCCCGCCCGTTCGGTGATCAGCTCGAAGTTGTGCGGGTTGCGGATGCCCATGCCGGAGCCGATGGGGGAGCCCAGCGGCATGATCGCGGCGCAGCCCACGTCCTCCAGCTTCCGCGCGAGCACGGGATCGTCGTTCGTGTACGGGAGGACCGTGAAGCCCTCGTCCACGAGGATCTCGGCCGCGTCCAGCAGCTCCACGCCGTCGGGCAGGAGGGTGCGCTCGTCCGCGACGACCTCCAGCTTGATCCAGTCGGTGCCCAGCGCCTCCCGGGCCAGCCGGGCGGTCAGGACGGCTTCGCCCGCCGTGAAGCAGCCCGCCGTGTTCGGCAGGACCGAGATGCCCAGCTTGGAGAGCACCGACAGCACGGAGCCCTGGACGGTGGGGTCCAGCCGGCGCATCGCCACCGTCGTGAGTTCCGTGCCGGAGGCGATCAGGGCGCGTTCGAGGACGTCCAGGCTCGGGGCCCCGCCCGTACCCATGATCAGGCGGGAGGAGAAGGTCCGGCCGGCGAGGGTGAAGAGGTCGTCCGCCATGGTCAGCCTCCCTGGACGGCGCTGAGGATCTCGACCCGGTCGCCGTCGCCCACCGGTGTGGCCGGCCACTGCCGGCGCGGGACCACGGTCTCGTTGAGCGCGGCGGCCACGCCGGACGGGGCGGCGGTCAGGGTGGCGACCACCGTGTCGAGCGTGGTGCCGGCCGCGACCTCGCGCGGCTCGCCGTTGACGGAGATGGTCATGCGTACGACTCCTGACGCGTGGTGGCGGGCGCCGTCGGGAAGCGGCGCGGGGTGAAGGGGCGTGCGATCTCCGGGAGTTCGCCGGTGGTCAGCAGCTGCGCCATCACCTCGCCGGTGAGCGGGGTCAGCAGTACCCCGTTGCGGTAGTGGCCGGTGGCCAGGTGCAGCCCAGGCAGGTCGGTCGGGCCGATCAGCGGGGCGTTGTCGGGTGAGCCGGGCCGCAGACCGGCCCGGGTCTCGGTGAGGGGGAGTTCGGTGATGCCGGGCACCAGCTCGTGGGCGTCGCGCAGGAGTTCGTACACCCCGCCCGCGGTGACCGTCGTGTCCCAGCCGAGCTCCTCGCTGGTGGCGCCGATGACGAGCTCGCCGTTCTCGCGGGGGACGAGGTAGACGTGGCTGCCGCGCACGACGGCCCGTACGGTCCGCGAGAGGAAGGGCGCGTACGCGGCGGGCACCGCGAGCCGGAGCACCTGGCCCTTGACCGGCCGTACCGGAGCCGTCACCTCCGGCGGTACGCCGGCCAGCCGGCCGCTGAGGGACCCGGCCGCCAGGACCACCTGGTCCGCGCGCAGCTCCGTACCGTCGTCGAGCACCGCTCCGCAGGCCCGGTCGGCGGTCACGAGCAGTCGCGCCGCGGCCGACCGGTGGATCACCACGCCGGCGCCCTCGCAGGCGGTCAGCAGCGCGGACGCGAGCCGGCGCGGGTCGACCTGGTGGTCGCCGTCGACGCGCAGGCCGCCGCGTACGCCCGGGGCCAGCATCGGTTCCAGGCGTCGGCACTCGCGGCCGGTGAGCCACTGCGACTCCAGGCCGCAGCGGCGCTGCAGGGCGTGCAGCTCGCGCAGGTGAAGGCGGTCGTCGGCGTCGAGGGCGACGGCGAGGGTGCCGCAAGCGCGGTAGCCGATGTCCATGCCGCCGGTCGCGTCGGCCAGCTCGGCGGTGAACTCCGGGTAGCGGGCGGCGGAGGCGAGGCCGAGCCCCAGCAGGGCCTCCTCGCCGTAGTGCAGCTCGGTGACGGGGGCGAGCATGCCGGCCGCGACCTGGGCGGCGCCGCCGCCGGGCGCGGGGTCGGCGAGTACGGTGCGCAGCCCGAGCCGGGCCGTGCGCCAGGCGGTGACCAGGCCGATGATCCCGCCCCCGATGACGAGGACGTCGGAGCCTGTCCTCGGAGGTGAGTGCGGTCGTGATGAGTGCATGGGCGTCCAGCCCCTCCCTTCGCCGGCATGACCCGGATCAGGTTCGTACGGTCGGAGGCCGGCCAGCCTCCCTCTCAGCCCGGTGCGCCCGGACTCCCGCGATAGGTACGGTGGCCAGACTAACCCCGCCGCCGACGGCCGGTAAGGCGGCACCTGTTCCTGACGGGCCGTCAGATGATTAGGGTGGCCGGGTGAGCGAGCAGACGGAACAGACTCAGAGCGGCGTCGTGATCGTCGGCGCCGGAATGGCCGGGGTGCAGACCGCGGTCGCCCTGCGGGAGCAGGGCTTCGCGGGCCCCGTGACCCTGCTGGGCGCCGAACCCCACCAGCCCTACGACCGCCCCCCGCTGTCCAAGGCGGTGCTGCTCGGCAAGGCCGAGGACTCCGCCTTCGACGTGGACTTCGAGGAACTCGGCATCGAGCTCAGGCTCGGGACCGAGGTCACCGGGCTGCGGGCCGCCGAGCGCGAGCTGGACACGGAGGCGGGACCGGTCCCGTACGAGGTCCTCGTACTGGCGACGGGCGCCCGACCGCTGACCCTGCCCGGGTCCGAGGGCGTCCCGGGCGTGCACCTGCTGCGCACGCTGGACGACGCGGCGCGGCTGCGGCCCGTCCTGGCGGCGGCGCCCGCGATCGTCGTCGTCGGGGCGGGGTGGATCGGCGCGGAGTTCGCCACCGCCGCCCGGGAGGCGGGCTGCGCGGTGACCGTGGTCGAGGCGGCGGACCGGGTCCTGGCGGGCGCCCTGCCCGCGGAGGTCGCGGAGCCGATGGGGCACTGGTACGCGCGGGCGGGCGCCCGGCTGATCACCGGTGCGAAGGTCGCCGCGATCGAGGAGGGCCGGGTCCTGCTCGCGGACGGCCGCGAGCTGGCGGCCGGCGCGGTGGTCGTGGGCATCGGAGCCCGTCCGGCCACCGGGTGGCTGGCGGGCAGCGGCGTGGAGCTGGGCCCGGACGGCTCGGTCACCGCCGACGCGTACCTGCGGACCTCGCTGCCCGGCGTGTACGCGGTCGGCGACTGCTCCTCCTTCCCCTCGGCCCGTTACGGGACGCGGCTGCTGGTCCACCACTGGGACAACGCGCTCCAGGGGCCGAGGGCGGTCGCGGCGAACATCCTCGCGGGCGAGCCGGCCGCGGTCTACGACCCGGTGCCCTACTTCTGGTCGGAGCAGTTCGGCCGCTTCGTGCAGTACGCCGGCTACCACGGCGGGGACGACACCCTGCTGTGGCGCGGCGATCCCGCCGAGGCGGCGTGGTCGGTGTGCTGGCTGCGCGAGGGCGCACTGGTCGCGGTCCTGGCCGTGGGCCGCCCCCGCGATCTGGCGCAGGGCCGCAAGCTGATCGAGACGGCCGCTCCCCTGGACCCGGCGAAGGCGGCGGACCCCGCGGTTCCACTGAAGTCGGCCACCCTCTGACCCCGCCGGACCCCGCCGGACCATGTCGGACCCCGCCGGACCCCGCCGGGGGCGGGGCCGGAACCCGTACGGGGCCGCTCGGGTACCGGCGGCACGTCCGAGATGGCAGGCTTGTCCTCGTGACCGAGATTGACGCAAAGATCGATGCCCTTGTCCCCGCATGGCTGTACCTCCCCGACATCGCGGAGATGCTCGACATCGAGGTGACCCGGGTCCGCCAGATGGTCAAGGAAGGGCAGCTGATCGCCGTACGCCGTGGCGAGAACCGCTCCCTGCAGGTCCCGGCCCCCTTCATCGACGGCGACAAGGTCGTCAAGGGGCTCGTCGGCCTGCTGACCGTGCTGCGCGACGACGGCTTCTCCGACGAGGAGATCCTGGAGTGGCTCTTCACCCCCGACCCGACCCTGCCCGGCACCCCCGCCGAGGCGCTGAGCGAGAATCGCGGCACGGAGGTGAAGCGCCGCGCTCAGGCGCTCGCTCTGTGACCTGATCCGCTCCACCGCGGTGTACGGGCCGCGAACGGCTCGTACACCGCCCACCCACGGGGGGTTTACCCATGCGCGCCCAGCTGTCCGACGCCCGGCTCTACCTCTGCACGGACGCCCGCAAGCGCCAGGGTGACCTCCCCGAGTTCCTGGACGCCGTCCTGGCGGGCGGTGTGGACATCGTCCAGCTCCGGGACAAGGGGATGGAGGCGGGGGAGGAGCTCGAACACCTCCAGGTGTTCGCCGAGGCGGCACGACGCCACGGCAAGCTCCTCGCCGTCAACGACCGCGCCGACGTCGCCCACGCCATCGGCTCCGACGTCCTGCACCTCGGCCAGGGCGACATCCCCGTCCCCGCCGCCCGCGCCATCCTGGGCGAGGACCTGCTCATCGGCCGGTCCTGCCACGCCGAGGCCGAGGTCGACGCGGCCGCCGCCGAGCCCGGCGTCGACTACTTCTGCACCGGTCCCTGCTGGCCCACCCCCACCAAGCCCGGCCGCTTCGCCCCCGGCCTCGGGCTGGTCCGGTACGCGGCCTCCCTGGACCAGGAGCGGCCCTGGTTCGCCATCGGCGGCATCGACGGCACGAATCTGGACGAGGTGCTCGACGCGGGCGCCACCCGGGTCGTGGTCGTGCGCGCCCTGACCGAGGCCACCGACCCGGGTGCGGCCGCCGCAGACCTGGCCAAGCGCGTCCGAGCCCGCCTCGGCGCCTGAGCGGGTGTCCGGCGGATCGCGGCCGGGCCCCGCGCGCGGAAGTGTCCAGAAACGTGTCCAATGGATGGACGCGGCTTCGGTGTCCGCCGGGCCGCGTCTAACCTGCCCGTATGGCCCTTGGTACCGCTTCCACCTGGACGGATCGTGCACACACGGTTCGTGACCTGCTCGCGTCCGGGAGCTCGTACTCCTTCGAGTTCTGGGCCCCGAAGACGGAGAAGGGCGAGCGCAACCTCTGGAACGCGCTGCGCCGGGTCGAGGCGGTATCCCCGAGCTTCGTCTCCGTGACCTACGGAGCCGGCGGCTCCACCCGCGGCGGCACCGTCCGCGCCACGCAGCAGATCGCCGCGGACACCACCCTGACCCCGGTCGCGCACCTCACCGCCGTGGACCACTCGGTCGCCGAGCTGCGCAATGTCATCGGACAGTTGGCCGACGCCGGGATCCGGAACATGCTCGTCGTGCGCGGAGACCCGCCGGGCGACCCCATGGGCGAGTGGGTGGCGCACCCCGAGGGCGTGCACTACGCCGCCGACCTGGTCCGACTCGTCAAGGAGTCCGGCGACTTCTGCGTCGGCGTCGCGGCCTTCCCCGAGATGCACCCGCGCTCCACGGAATGGGACACGGACATCAAGCACTTCGTGGACAAGTGCCGCGCCGGCGCCGACTACGCGATCACCCAGATGTTCTTCGATCCGGAGAATTATCTGCGGCTGCGCGACAGCGTCGCCAAGACCGGCTGCGAGACCCCGATCATCCCCGAGGTCATGCCCGTTGTGGGCATCAAGCAGCTCGACCGGCTGCCCCAACTCAGCAACGCGGTCTTCCCCGCTGACGTGAAAGAGCGCATGCTCGCCGTCAAGGACGACCCCGCCGCTGTACGCTCCATTGGCATCGAGTTCGCCACGGAGTTCTGCGCGAGGCTGCTGTCCGAGGGTGTCCCGGGGCTGCACTTCATCACGTTGAACAATTCCACGGCGACTCTCGAAATCTACGAGAACCTGGGTCTGCACCAGCGGGCCTGATCGGCCGGCACCCCTTCCCTGGGCGGTCGGTCGTACCGAGAGGGGCCAAGCATGGCCATGACGGTCCTCTACATCGCGTTCGGCATCGTCGCGCTGTGGCTGCTTGCCGAGGTCCTGATGCAGTACAAGGCCCGGCTGCGCTGGCGGCTGCTCGCCTTCGCCGGCTTCCTCGGCGTCGTCGCCGGCGTGCTGTTGCCGTCGGTCCTCGTCATCGGAGCCGGCGCGGCCGCGTTCGCCGTGGGCCAGACCCTGGTGACGCTCTCCTTCCGCAAGGGCTTCGTGGCCGGCTGGGCGCTGCGCCGCGGCGGGGAACCCGTACGGCAGTCCAGACGGCGCCGCTCCGGCGGTGGTTCGCGTCCCGAACCCGCCCTGCAGGTGACCGCACTGGAGTACGGCGCCGAAGGCGCGGCCGAAACCGCGTCCGGGACCGAGGCCGCAACCGCGTCCGCGTACGAGGCCGAAGAGCGGTCCGGCGAGCAGCGGTTCGGGGAGACGGCCGAGGACATCTACAGTCCGCAGCCGATGCCCGACGACACCGGCTCCTACGGCATCCAGAGCTTCGCGCCCGCGCCCGGCGCCGACCAGACGGGCGCCTTCGCCCCGTCGTACACCACGCCCGAGCAGGACGCCCACCAGTACGCCGCGTACTACGACCCGCAGGCACAGGGCGGCTCCGGCGGCTACGACTACACCACCGGCTACCCGACGGGCGAACAGCCGGTCTACGCCGCCTACTCGGACCCGTACATCGGCACCGGCGGCGGCGTCACCCCGCCCGGCGCCGACTACGGGGCCTACACCCCGTACGCCGACTACGGGCAGCAGCAGTACTCCATGGACACCCCGCCCGGCGGAGTGTGGGTCCCGCAGCAGCGCGATGTCGCCCAGCCCTACCCGGCGGACGAGCAGGCGCAGCAGCAGCCGCCGCAGCAGGGGTACCCGTACCAGGGCACCGGCGAGTACGAGCAGTACCGCTACTGACCCCCTCCGGGCTCCTCCGGGCCGGGCGGCTGCCGGGCGCTCACTGGGAGCCGCGGAACTCCGCGCCCTCCACGATCAGCCCGGCCACCAGGGCGCCGGTCATCCCCGCGTGCGCCAGCCCGCCGCCGGGGTGTGCCCAGCCGCCCGCCAGGTACAGGCCGGGCAGGGCCGTGGTGTTGGCCGGGTAGAGCCCCCGGCCCCCCGCCCCCGCGAGAGCGGGCGGGGGTACCGAGCCGCCCACCGCCCCGGTGACCGCCTCGATGTCCGCCGGGGTACGCACCTCCTGCCACAGCAGCCGCTCCCGCAGGCCCGGTACGGCCGCCTCCGCGAGGTCCAGCAGCTCCTCCGGGCGCGGAGCCGCGGCGCCGCCCAGCGGGCCGCACACGGCGCTCACGGTGACCGCCTCGTGTTCCGGGTCGGGCCGGGTGGAGGGATCGTCGGGCCGCAGCACGCTCAGCCGCGTGCCGCGGGAGTGGACCAGCGTGCGGTGAACGGCGTTCTCGGGGCGGGCGCCGCGCAGCGCGAGCAGCAACGTGATCCGGCTGGGCACGCCCGGCCCCCGTACGGGCGCGGACCCGCCGGGCAGGGGCACGCGGCCGGCGGGCAGCTGCCGCGGGTCGATCCCGCAGACGACGTGATCGGCGGCCACCTCGGTGCCGTCCGCCAGCAGCAGCCCGGCCGCCCGGCCGCCGCGCGCCAGGACCTCCCGTACCGCGGCGTCGAAGACGAAGGCGACCTTCCGCTCCAGGCAGCGCTCGTAGACGGCGGTGGCCAGCGCCCGCATCCCGCCGTGCGCGTACCAACTGCCGAAGGTCTGCTCCATGTACGGGAGCACCGTGGCGGCCCCGGGCGCCGAGGCGGGGTCCGCGCCGTACTCCGCGACCAGGCCCGTCAGCAGCTCCCCGAGGGCGCCGCCCAGTTCGCGCTCGGCGATCTCCTGGAGGGTGGGCGGGCGGCGCCGCAGCAGGCCGCTGCCGCGCACGGCGGGGTACGGGTCGCGGCCCAGCACCTGCCAGTCGGGGCGCAGCGGCTCCTCCAGCAGGGGGCGGCGGGTGGCGTCCCAGGCGTCCCGGGCCCGGCCCAGCACGGCGTTCCAGCGATCTCCGGCTCCGGGGCCGAAGGCGGTGTCCAGGGCGGCGGCGACACCGCCGCGCGAGGCGCCCGGGAGGGTGACGTCGATGGCGTGGGCGGGCAGGACGTGCCGGACGGCCGGGTCCACCTGGACCAGCTCGACGCAGTCCTCCAGCGACCGCTTGCCGGTCTTCACGAACAGGTCGCGGTAGACGGCGGGCAAGTGCAGCAGGCCGGGCCCGGTGTCGAAGGCGAAGCCGTCGCGCTCGTACCGGCCGACCGCGCCGCCGTACGTCGACCCGCGCTCGTACACCGTCACCTGGTGCCCTGCCACGGCCAGCCGGGCCGCCGTCGCCATCGCGCCCATCCCGGCGCCGATCACCGCAATTCGTGCCATGCGGCTGAGCCTATCGAGGGAGGCCGACGGGGCTCCCAGGGGTCGGCGGGTCACTCGCGGGGGTCCGCAGGTCAGCCGGGGGGCGGGGCCCCGGTCCTCGCGCGGGCCTCGGCGGCCAGCCGCTTCTCCTCGCGGCGCTGGGCGCGGCGGCGCAGGAAGCGCCGGATCCGGGTCCAGAGGAAGACGAGCAGGGCGATTCCGGCGGCCAGCAGGACGGCCGCGATGATCGCGGCGGCCTCGGGGTTGAACATCGCGAACGTGACGATGCCGGCCACGCCGAGGTCCTCGGCGACGCTCATCAGGACATTGCTGAAGGGTTCGGGCGAGGTGTTGATCGCCATCCGTGTGCCGGCCTTGACGAAATGGCTGGCCAGCGCGGTGGAGCCGCCGACCGCACCGGCGGTGATGTCGGACAGCGAACCGCTCTGCCCGGCCAGCAGCGCACCCACCACCGCACCGGACACCGGGCGGACCACCGTGTGCACGGAGTCCCAGACCGAGTCCACGTACGGCACCTTGTCGGCCACCACCTCGCAGAGGAACAGCACGCCGGCGACGATCAGCACGTCGGTGCGTTGCAGCGACGCGGGGACCTCGTCGGTCAGGCCGGTCGCGCCGAAGACGCCGAGCAGCAGGATCACGGCGTAGGCGTTGATCCCGCTGGCCCAGCCGCTGGTGAAGACCAGGGGGAGCACACTCACGGGATCATCATGCCGCACCGAGCGGCTCGCGGCCGAGGGCAGGGGGGGCGAGGTGATGCGGCGGACACGCCGCAGAACGGCGAGGGGACGGCCGCCCATGGCGGCCGTCCCCTCACTCACGTGCTGTCGGGCTCACTGCCCGTGTTCGTCACGGCGGCGCTGCCACCGCTCCTCGATGCGGGTCATCATCGACCGACGCTGCCGGCTGCGGCCATGGGCCGAACCGCCTTCACTGCCGGAGACGGGCTGCTCGCCGGGCTTGGGTGCCTTGCGCCAACCGGTGACCACGAGCACCGTACAACCGAGCATGACGAGGAATCCCACCACGCTGACCCAGAGTACGTTCGGAACGATCACACCGGTCATGAGGAGCGCGATACCCACCACAATGCCCGCGACTGCCTGGTAGACCCGTCGCCGGGTGTACGTGCGCAGTCCGCTTCCCTCAAGCGCTGTCGCGAACTTGGGGTCTTCGGCGTACAGCGCTCGCTCCATCTGCTCGAGCATTCGCTGCTCGTGCTCCGAGAGCGGCACGGGAGTCCTCCTCATCCGTCGGTCGCGGGGGGTAGCGACCAGGGGTCCCCTTCAGGATAGGCGGGGAATCGCCCCCGTGATACCCGCCCTCTACGCCACGTTCTAAAAAGACAAGGCCCAAAAAGACACAGTCTGCAAAGCCCTGCGCGAAACCGGACCGCCGCGGCAGTGGCCACTGAGGCGCTTATTCCCCACTGGCCCGTCCACCATGCCGGTCACTGCCCCGATCATACGGGGCACACGGCCGGATCGGAGGGTGTGTGGCCGACTCCGTCCGTGGAAGATTGCAGATCAGGCCTGCTTCTCGCCCAGGACGTGCAATTGCGTGGCCACCGCATGGAAGGCGGGCAGCTCGGCCGCGGCCTCCTCCAGTCGCAGCAGCGCCTCCACCGCGCCCGGCTCGGTGTCGACCAGGACGCCGGGGACGAGGTCGGCGAAGATCCGGACCCCGTGCACCGCGCCGACGGCCAGGCCGGCGTCCGCGACCAGCTCGCTGAGCTGCTCGGCGGTGAAGCGGCGGGGCATCGGGTCGCCGGAGCCCCAGCGGCCGGCCGGGTCGGTGAGGGCGGTACGGGCCTCCGTGAAGTGCCCGGCCAGCGCGCGGGCCAGCACGGCGCCGCCGAGGCCCGCGCCCAGCAGGCTGAGCGTGCCGCCGGGGCGCAGAGCCGCGACGGCGTTGCCCACGCCCTCGGCCGGATCGTCCACGTACTCCAGCACGCCGTGGCAGAGCACCACGTCGTACGCCTCGCGGTCGACGACGTCCAGCAGGCCCTGGGCGTCGCCCTGGACACCGCGGACCAGGTCGGCGACGCCGGCCTCGGCGACCCGGCGCTCCAGCCCGAACAGCGCGTTCGGACTGGGGTCGACCACGGTGACCCGGTGGCCCAGCCGGGCCACCGGCACGGCGAACTTGCCGGTGCCGCCACCGGTGTCCAGCACGTCCAGCACGTCCCGCCCGGTCGCCTTCACCCGGCGGTCGAGTGCCTCCTTGAGGACCTCCCACACCACGGCGGTGCGGAGGGAGGCACGGGGGCGGGAAGTGTCCGACACGGCTGTTGGCTCCTCGGCGCGGTAGGGAAAGGGGGTGAGCGGTACGTGCCCCGCCCCTGCCCCACCCTATTGCCTTCCGCAGCCGCGCAGCTCACCCCGCGTCCGGACGCTCCGGGCGCGGCTGCGGCAGGGCCTGGAGCGCCAGCATCCGCTCCACCAGGCGCAGGAACATCGAGACGGCGCGCACCAGGTCGTCCGCGTCCCGGCCACTGGCCGCATCCGCTATCCCGGCCTCGGCCCGGGCCCGGCGGGCCGCGCCGGAGGCGAACAGCGCGCTCCACTCGGCCAGCTCCGGCGCTATCTCCGGCAGCACCTCCCACGCGCTGCGGATCCGGGGCCGCCGCCTCGGGTTCACCGGCTCGGGCCGCCCGCGCGCGGCGAGCACGGCCGCGGCCGTGCGCAGCGCCGCCAGGTGCGCGGTGGCGTACCGCTCATTGGGCCGGGTCAGCAGGGCGGCCTCGGCCAGGCCGCTGCGGGCCTTGGCGAGCAGGTCGAGGGCGGCCGGTGAAGCCATCGACCGCCGCAGGACGGGGTGGACAGGGGACGGGGACGGTGTGGCCATGACGAACCTCCTGTCGATGCGTGTGTCCATCGTGACGGGCCCCACTGACAATCCCGCTGGCCTGCGCTTTTGTCCTCTTCTTCAGGACAACTGCCCCCTTCTGTACGCCTGGTGCCCCGGAGGATGCTAGTTTTTGAACTGACCGGTCAGTTCAAAAGGAAGGGGACGGCGTGGACAGCCCGCACGGCGCGGCCGTCAAAGCCGAGGACTTCGGACTCAAGGGCCCGCGCGGCTGGATCTTCCGGGGCGTCGGCGTCGACGCGGCGCCCGGCTCGCTCATCGCGCTCGAAGGCCCTTCCGGCACCGGCCGGACCTGCCTGCTCCTCGCTCTCACCGGACGGATGAAGCCGACCGAGGGTTACGCCGAGATCGGCGGCCACCGGCTGCCGAAGAGAATGGCCGCGGTCCGCCGGATCGCCGCCCTCGGACCGGTCTCCGGGGTCAACGAACTCGACCAGGCACTCACCGTCGGCGAGCAGCTGCGCGAGGGCGCCCTGCTCCAGCGCCACTACGGCGCCCCGATCCGCGCCATGCTGCGCCCCCGCGCCGAGCGCCGGGCCCGCGCCGCGGCCCGGATCGACGCGGCCCTGGACGCCGCCGGGCTGGACCTCGAAGCGCTGCCCAAGGGTCCGCGGACCTCCGTACGCGATCTGGAGCGCCTGGAGTCCGTACGGCTGTCCGTGGCCATCGCCCTGCTGGGATCCCCGCGACTGCTGGCCCTGGACGACCTCGACCTCAAGCTGTCGGACACCGAACGCGCCGAGGCCTGGTCCCTGCTCCGCTCGGTCGCCGCCCGCGGGACCACCGTGATCGCGGTGTGCAGCGAGGCCCCCGAGGGGGTGACGGCCCTGAGGACCGTCACCGCCGAGATCGACGACCCGGCCGAGGACACGGCCGATGAAGACACGGCCGACGAAGCCGCGGCCGACGAAGACGCGGCCGACGAAGACGCGACCGGCACGGCCGATGAAGCCGCCGCCGACGAAGACACGACCGACGAGGACGACACGAAGGGGGCGGACTATGCGCTCACCGAAGCTCGCCGCGCTTGAGCTGAAGAGGTTCGGGCGGGGGAAACTGCCCCGGGCCGCTCTCGTCGCGCTGCTCCTGCTGCCGCTGCTCTACGGGGCCCTCTACCTCTGGTCCTTCTGGGACCCGTACAGCCGCCTCGACCGGGTGCCCGTCGCCCTCGTCAACTCCGACCAGGGCGCCACCGTCGACGGCAAGCGCTTCGACGCCGGCGGCGAGATCACCAAGAAGCTCCGCGACAGCAAGACCTTCGACTGGCGCGAGGTGAGCGCCGAGAAGGCGGCCGAGGGCCTGGAGGACGGGACGTACTACCTGACCCTCACCATGCCCGCCGACTTCAGCGCGAAGATCGCCTCCAGCTCCGGCGAGGACCCCACCACCGGAGCCCTCCAGGTCCGCACCAACGACGCGAACAACTACGTCGTCGGTTCGATCTCCCGCACCGTCTTCGCCGAGGTCCGCTCGGCGGCGTCCGCCAACGCCTCCCGCGGTTTCCTCGACAAGATCTTCGTCTCCTTCTCCGACCTGCACGACAAGACCGCCGAGGCCGCCGACGGCGCCGACCGCCTCAAGGAGGGCGCCGACAAGGCGCAGCAGGGCGCCAAGGACCTCGCCGACGGCCTCGACACGGCCAAGGAGAAGACCGGAGAGCTCACCGGCGGGCTGAAGAAGCTCGACTCCGCCGCCGGCAAGCTGGAAACCGGTACGAGGGACATCGCGACGGGCACCCAGAGCCTCGCCGACAAGGTCAACGGCGCCGCCACCAAGGCCCGCCCCTTCCTCAAGGACCCCAAGCAGCTCGCCGACACCGCCGAACTGGTCGCCGACAGCGCCAGGGTGATGCGCGACCACCTCGACTCCTTCGCCAAGAAGGCCCCGGCCGCTGCCGCCGCCACCAAGAAGGTCTCCGCCGGCTCGGACGCGTACTACACCAAGCACTGCGTCACCGTCGGCGCGGAACCGCACCTGGCCTCCTGCGCCGATCTGAAGAAGATCAAGGACGACGCGGCCGAGGCCGCCGAGCTCGCCGGGGACGTGGACACCCTGATCAAGGACACGGGCGGCGACCTCGGCACGCTGAAGCAGCAGCTGACCGACCTGGAGAAGCAGGCCCGCGACGTCGTCGAGAAGGCAGGCGCGCTCTCCGCCGACCTCGACGCGGCCGTCGCCAAGGTCAACGCCCTCAATGCCGGCGCCCAGAAGGTCGCCACCGGCATGGCCCAGCTGCACACCGGCCTCGGCTCCGCCACCACCGGCTCCGCCGGCATCAACGAGGGCGTCGGCAAGCTCGGCGACGGTGCGCACAGCCTCGACGGCGGCATGTTCAAGCTGGTCGACGGCAGCGGCGAGCTCGCCGGAGGCCTGCACGACGGCGCCGGCAAGATCCCCGACTACGACCAGGAGGAGCGCGACGCCCGCACCCAGGTGATGGCCGACCCGGTGCAGCTCGCCAACCAGTCCCTGCACAAGGCGCCGAACTACGGCACCGGCTTCGCCCCGTACTTCATCCCGCTCTCCCTGTGGGTCGGCGCGATGGTCGCCTACATGCTGATCGCCCCGATGAACCGGCGCGCCCTGGCTTCCGGCGCCTCGCCCTGGCGGATCGCCTTCGCCGGCTGGCTGCCCGTGGCGGGCCTCGGCGTCCTCCAGGTGAGCCTGCTGATGTCCGTACTCCACTGGGCCCCGGGTCTCGGCCTGGAGATGGCGCGCCCGGCGCTCACCATCGCCTTCCTGTTCCTGGTCACCGGCTGCTTCGCGGCCATCGTCCAGTGGCTCAACGCCAAGTTCGGAGCCGCCGGGCGCATCCTGGTCCTCGCGGTGCTGATGCTCCAGCTGACCTCGGCGGGCGGCACGTACCCCGTCCAGACCAGTCCTGACTTCTTCAACGCCGTCCACCCGTACCTGCCGATGTCGTACGTCGTCGAGGGCCTGCGCAGGCTCATCACCGGCGGCGACCTCACCCCCGTCTGGCAGGGCTGCGCGGTTCTGGCGGCCTTCACGGCGGGCGCCCTCGCCCTCACCGCGCTCGCCGCCCGCGGCAAGCAGGTGTGGACGATGGACCGGCTGCACCCGGAACTGAGCCTGTAGGACCGTGCCTGTGAAGGAAGTGCGACCTGTGAGAATCAGCGCCATGGAAAGCAGCAGCACCGGTACGGCCACGAGTGGCGGCCGACGCCAGGCCACGCGGCAGAAGCTCTACGAAGCGGCCGTGACCCTCATAGCCGAACAGGGTTTCTCCGCGACGACGGTCGAGGAGATCGCCGAGCGGGCGGGCGTCGCCAAGGGCACCGTCTACTACAACTTCGCCAGCAAGAACGACCTCTTCGAGGAGCTGCTGCGGCACGGCGTCGGACTGCTCACGGTCTCGCTGCGGACGGCGGCGGAGGAGACGGAGGCCCGGGGCGGCAGCCGCGTCGAGTCGCTCGACGCGATGATCCGGGCGGGCCTGGTCTTCATCGACCGGTACCCGGCCTTCACCCAGCTGTACGTCGCCGAACTGTGGCGGACCAACCGGGCGTGGCAGTCCACGCTCATGGTGGTCCGGCAGGAGGCGGTGGCCGTCGTGGAGACGGTGCTGCGGGAGGGCGTCGAGCGGGGCGAGCTGAGCGCCGAGATCGACGTTCCGCTGACCGCGGCCGCGCTGGTCGGGATGGTGCTGGTGGCCGCCCTGGACTGGCAGTCGTTCCAGAGCGAGCGGTCCCTCGACGACGTGCACTCGGCGCTGTCGCTGCTGCTGCGGGGCCGGGTCAGCGGCAACCGCTGACCCCCGGACGGCTCGTGCGGCCCTCCCCGACCCCCCAGTCGGCGGTGCCGCGCGGGCGCGGCGGCCCGTACAACTGGTGGGGCCTGCCGCGGCGACTGAGTATCCGTACCTAGGCACGGAGATGAGTACGCGCGCGGATGGCCCCCCACCTGCGCGGACGCCAGACTGGGGGCAACGGACAGGAGGCCCGGTCCGCACCGCCGACACGGGGCTGCGGAGTGGACCGGGTACCTCCTTCCGGGGGCCGGGAGGGGGATGGGAACCCGGTGACGCAATACGCCGGTGCGGCGGGGCTCGGGGGGATCGAGCCTCGCCGCACCGGCGTTTTCGTGCCCCCGCGTGCCCCCGCGTGCCGCGGGGTGAAGCCGGTCCGCGCGGTACCGGTGCACGGCTCCACGCCTGGCGGGATCAGCCCCGAGCACCCAAGCCCCCGAGCCCCCGAGCCCCCGAGCACCCAAGCCCCCGAGCTGCCGAGCCCCTGAGCCGACGGGCCGACGGCGCGGGCTCCGCCCGGAGCGGCACGGGGGGCGGGGCAACGGGGCGTCGCCCCGGTTGCCTTCGTGCCGGCCACCGCGCCCGCTCCTGCGCGGACGCCCCCAGGGGCGTCAGCCGCGGCCCCGCAGCGGGAGCCGCAGGCGCGCGGCGGTCAGCCGGGCGGACACCGTCGAAGCCAGCGCCGCCCAGCGCGCGGACACCGTCGAAGCCAGCGCCGCGCAGCGGGCCGAGACCTCCCAGCCCACGCGCGCCGCGGAGGGCGGCAGCAGCAGGGCGCGCAGCCGCGTACGGCGGTTCGCTCCCGCCAGCAGTCCGGCCCGGGCCAGCAGCACATCGCCGGCCAGTCCCTCGTACGGGACCTCCGTGCCCGGAGGGGCGTAGAGAGCCCGCTCCAGCGCACCCGCGACCCGGTGGACCGCTGCCGCCGCATCCGGCTCCAACCGGCCCAGACCGACGATGCGGGCGGCCGCCCGGCGCGGGGACAGCGCCCCGTCCGGGGTGACGCCCACGTCCCAGGCGGCGTCGCCCAGCTCACGCCAGGCCGCCGACACCTCCCGGGTCCCGAGGCGACGGGTCCGCAGCCGGCCGCGCCACAGCACCGGCAGCAGCGGAAGACCCACCACCGCCAGCACGACCGCCGCCCAGCCGAGGACCGTCGCCGGCGACGGGCCGCCGCCACCCGACGCCGTGTTCTGATCCGGCGCCGCGCCACCGCACTCGCCGAGCTTCTTCAGCTCCGGCGGGCAGTCTTCGTTCTTCGACGGGCCCGCCGACGGCTCCACCGCGCCCTGCGAGGGCAGCGGCGCGGGCGCGGACGGCTGGGCCGCCGGCGCCTGGGGCCGTGAGTAGTCCGGCACCGTGAGGCCCGACCGCGGCGTCGGCTCGAACCGCGTCCAGCCCACGCCCTCGAAGTACAGCTCCGGCCAGGCGTGCGCGTCGCGCATCGACACGTTCACGCTGCCGTCCGACTGCTTCTCACCGGGCGTGAACCCGACCGCGACCCGCGCCGGGATGCCCAGGGAGCGGGACATCGCCGCCATCGAGAAGGCGAAGTGGACGCAGAAGCCCTCCTTGTCGGCGAGGAAGCGGGCGACCGCCTGCGGACCCGTGCCCGAGGCCGTCTTCGTGTTGTAGCGGAATCCACCGTTCACGGCGAAGTAGTCCTGGAGCTTGACCGCCCGCGTGTAGTCGTCCTTCGAGCCCTGCGTCACCTGGCGGGCCGTCTCGCCGACCACCGGCGGCAGGTTGTCCGGCACCTTCGTGTACTCGGCCCGGATCGCCGGATTCGGCTGCGGGGCGCTCTGCAGCTGCCGCGCCGTCGGCCGCAGCAGCAGACTGCGCACCATGTAACCGGCGCCCTGGACGTTCTGGAACCGGTCCTTGCCCAGCTGGTCCCCGACCAGGGTCCGGCCGGCCGGCTCGAACCGCCACTTCCCGCCGATGTCCACGGTCGTCGCCGGATAGGGCATGGGCAGGTAGCGCTGGGTGTAGGTGTCCGCCGCGGAGATGCTGGTCTGCACCTCGGCCGCGTTCACCCGGGCCGGGTCGGCGAGCCCGGGCGGGTCGGGCATCCGCTTCGGAACGTCGACCAGCGCCCGCCCGGACGCCTCCCACTTGACCCCGTTGAACTCGTCCAGCGCCAGGATCCGCAGGTACTGCTCGCTCTGCTGCGGACTGTCCGTCCGGTACTTCAGCACCACCCGGTTGTCCTGCGCGTTCAGATTGCCCTGCAAGGACACCAGCGGGTTGACCGCCGAGATCGTCCCGCCGCCCGCCCCGCTGCCGTCATCGCCCGTACCCCGCGCGCCCAGCAGACCGTCGCCGAGCGCGGGCAGGGCCGCCGGCACCACCAGGGCCAGACCCAGCGCCACCGCGCCGATCCGCCGCCCGGTCCGCACCGGAGCCGTCGCCTGTCCGCCCGCGCCGCCGCCCAGGCCGGAGGCGGCCGAGACCCGCTCGCGGGGGGCGGCGCCGAAGACCCTGCCCCACTGCGCGAGCCGGTCGCGGCCCTCGGCCAGCAGCAGCATCAGGTACCCGGAGCCCGCCAGCAGGAAGGAGAACCAGGAGGCCCCGCCCCCGCCCGACAGGCCTGCGGCCACCGAGTACAGCGCGAGCAGCGGCAGCCCGGCCGCGGCGGCCGTGCGTACGGTCACCGCCAGCAGGTCCACCAGCAGCCCGACCACCAGCACCCCGGACACCAGGAGCAGCCGGATGCCGTCCGTCAGCGGAGCCGGGATCGCGTACTCGCCCACGTCCTGGACGCCGCGGCTGAACAGCGCGCCGAAGTCCGTCACCAGGTACGCCAGCGGCCCGGTCCCGGTGGACTCGCCCTTCCCGCCGAAGAGAAAGGTGAGCAGCAGCAGTGACACCAGCAGTTGCGCCGCCACGGTCAGCGACCGCCCCAGCGGCACCCGCCGGGCCCCCGCCCCCACCGCGCTCTGTACGCCCAGCAGCAGCGCCGCCTGCAGCAGCCAGCCCGCCGATTCCACCAGCGAGGCCAGCGACCACGAGGTGAGCAGCGTCGCCAGCATCGCGAAGAGCGTCAGTCTCGCCCGCCCGCTCATGCCCAACCTCCGGAAGTACCCGTGCCGAGCGGAGCGTTCCCGGCCTGGCGCCACAGCTCACCGAAGGCCACGCCGGGCGGTACGGCCAGCGCCGTCCAGCCCGCGTCGCGCAGCCTGTGCAGCCGCTCCTCCAACGGGGGCAGCGCCTGCGCCTGCGCCGGCCGCCCGGCCCAGGCCGCGGAGTCCAGCACGAAAGCCACCGCGCCGCCGCTGCGCCGGCACATCTTGGACACCATCTCCGTCTGTACGTCGTCCAGGTCGCCGAAGAAGGCGATGAGGATCCCCTCACCGCCGGCCGCGCCGAAGCCGCTGCCGCCGCCGCGCACCGCGTCGTAGGCCCGCGAGAGCCCCGCGCCGTCGGAGTGGCCGACGACCGCGAGGGTGTCCATCATCAGCCCGGCGGCCTCCGCGGACTCCTGCCCGCCCGAGGAGAAGCCGCCGCCGCTCTCGCCGGGCGCGCAACTCCCGCCGTCGGTCAGCAGCCGCACCGAAAAGCTCTGTTCGAGGAGGTGGACCAGGGTCGAAGCGGCCCCCGACACGGCCCACTCGAAGGCGGAGTCGGGACCGGCGCCGTCGAAGGCGACGCGGCGGGTGTCCAGCAGGACGGTCGCCCTGCTGCGCTGCGGCTGCTCCTCGCGGCGCACCATCAGCTCCCCGTAGCGGGCGGTGGAACGCCAGTGCACCCGGCGCAGGTCGTCGCCCCGCCGGTAGCCGCGCGGGATCACGTCGTCGTCGCCGGCCAGGGCCAGCGAGCGGCGGCTGCCGTCGCCGTAGCCGGAGGCCTCGCCGGTGAGGCGGACCGGCGGCAGCGGCTCCGTGCGCGGTATGACCGTGAGGGTGTCGTAGGTGCTGAAGGAGCGGGTCAGCTCGACCAGCCCGAAGGGGTCGGTCAGCCGCAGCTGGAGCGGGCCCAGCGGGTAGCGGCCGCGCAGGTCGGAGCGGACCCGGTAGGACACCTCGCGGCGCCCGCCGGGCTCGACCCGGTCCAGGACGAAGCGGGGCCGGGGCCCCAGGACGTAGGGCACCCGGTCCTGGAGCATGAGCAGACCGGTGGGCAGCCGGGAGACGTTCTCCATGCGCAGCTGTACCCGGGCCTCGTCACCCGCGGGCACCCGCCCCGGGGTCAGCCGGCGGCTGCCGGTGACCCGGTGGCGGGTGCGGTGCAGGGCGTAGACGCAGATCAGCGGCAGGACGGCGAGCAGCAGTCCGACCCGCAGCAGCTCGCCCTGCCCCAGGACGTACGCGCACGCGGCGGCGGCGATCCCCGCGGCCAGGAACGAGCGGCCGCGGGTGGTCAGTCCGGACAGGGACGCGCGCAGCCCACCGCCACCCTGGTCGCGATCGGCCCGGCCACCGGCGCCGCGCGGGGCACCGGCGCTCATCAGAAGCCCCGGATGCCCGCGCCGGGCGGCATCTCGCCGCGTACGTGAGCGGCCGGGACCGGCGTGCGCTGGAGGATCTCTACGACGACCTGCTCGGCCGTGCGCCGGTTCAGCTGGGCCTGCGCCGTGGGCAGCAGCCGGTGCGCGAGGACCGGGCCGGCCAGGGCCTGGACGTCGTCGGGCAGGACGTAGTCCCGCCCGGACAGAGCGGCGGAGGCCTTCACGGCGCGCAGCAGGTGCAGGGTGGCGCGGGGGGACGCGCCCAGGCGCAGGTCGGGGTGGCTGCGGGTGGCGGAGACCAGGTCCACGACGTAGCGGCGGACGGGGTCGGCGACGTAGACCTCGCGCACGGCCTCGATCAGCTTGACGATGTCGTGGGCGTGCGCGACGGCCTGGAGGTCGTCGAGCGGGGAGAGCCCGCCGTGCACGTCGAGCATCTGGAGCTCGGCCTCCGGGCTGGGGTAGCCGACGGAGACCCGGGCCATGAAGCGGTCGCGCTGGGCCTCGGGGAGCGGGTAGGTGCCCTCCATCTCGACCGGGTTCTGGGTGGCGACCACCATGAAGGGGCTCGGAAGCGCGTAGGTCGTGCCGTCGATGGTGACCTGGCGCTCCTCCATCGACTCCAGGAGCGCGGACTGCGTCTTCGGCGAGGCGCGGTTGATCTCGTCGCCGATGACGATCTGCGCGAAGATCGCGCCCGGCTTGAACTCGAACTCGCGGCGCTGCTGGTCGTAGATGCTCACGCCGGTGATGTCGGAGGGCAGCAGGTCCGGCGTGAACTGGATGCGCTGCACCGAGCAGTCGATGGACTTGGCGAGGGTCTTGGCCAGCATCGTCTTGCCGACGCCCGGAACGTCCTCGATCAGCAGGTGCCCCTCGGCGAGCAGCACGGTCAGCGCGAGGCGTACGACCTCGGGCTTGCCCTCGATCACGCTCTCGACCGAGTGGCGCACCCGCTCCGCCGTGCTCGTCAGATCCGCGAGGCTCGCTCGGTCGTCATACGTCGTCACCTTGGTTCTCCTCGGCCCTTTCTCCGGGCCGACGCCCTTGGCGCATGACCGGCCCACCCCGAAACACGGACGCCGGCCCGGGGGGTTCCCGGGTGGCGTCTTCCCGCATTCTTGACGGCGTCACGGCGTTGTGTCACTCAAGAGGCGGGATCGATCTCCCGCAGCAGCCCGGTGTGCACGTCGAAGACGAAGCCTCGCACATCGTCCGTGTGGGGGAGGAAGGGGTTCGTCCGGACCCGCTGCATGGACTGGCGGACGTCCTGGTCCACGTCCCGGAAGGACTCCACGGCCCAGGCGGGACGCTGGCCGACCTCGTCCTCCAGCTCGTGCCGGAAGTCCTCGGTCAGACTTTCGAGACCGCAGCCGGTGTGGTGGATCAGGATCACCGAGCGGGTGCCCAGGGCGCGCTGGCTGATGGTGAGCGAGCGGATGGTGTCGTCGGTGACCACCCCGCCGGCGTTGCGGATGGTGTGGCAGTCGCCGAGCTCCAGGCCCAGGGCGGCGTGCAGGTCCAGGCGGGCGTCCATACAAGCCACGACGGCCACGCGCAGGACCGGGCGGGCGTCCATGCCGGGGTCGGTGAATTGGGCAGCGTACGCGCGGTTCGCCTCGACCAGGCGGTCGATGACGGAACCGCCGCTGGATGCCAGGGGCGCTGAATCGGCGGGCAGGGATGCGGAAGTCGTCATGGATACGACGTTAATGGTCACAGCTGGTGAAGGCAGCGGGTGAGGGTGGACAAAGAAGGTCAACGTGTCATGTTGTGAGCTAACCCACAGGGGTGGGGCGGAGGCAGCCGTCCGGGTGATTCACGGCATTTGCGGGTTCGGCGGCGGCGCGGTGCACGGCGCGCGGGGCGGTTCGTTGACCGCGGCGACCGTTGCACTAAAGTGGCGCGAACCGGCCGGAGCCCGGCCCTGACCGGCCGCCCGGCCCCCGAAGAACACCCCGCGTGCGCGGCGCGTACGTACGGCCCGGCCCCCTCCCGCTCACCGGCCGGCCGGCGCCACCTTCCCCGGCGCCGGCGGACCGGCCCCTTTCAGGGCGGGCGGGGACCCGGCGGTGCGTACGCCTGTCGCGCCGTTATCTGAGAGGGCGCTTTGACTAGCGAGTCCCGACATGTCCCGGTGATGCTCCAGCGGTGCTTGGACCTGTTGGCCCCGGCGCTGGAGAGGCCCGGGGCCGTCGTCGTCGACTGCACCCTCGGCCTCGGCGGCCACAGCGAGGCCCTGCTGACCCGGTTCCCCGAGGTCCGTCTGATCGGCCTCGACCGCGACAAGGAGGCTCTGCGGCTCTCCGGCGAGCGGCTCGCGCGCTTCGGCGACCGGGCCACCCTCGTCCACGCGATCTACGCGGACCTGGCCGAGGTACTGGACCGGCTGGGCATCCCCACCGTCCAGGGCATCCTCTTCGACCTGGGCGTCTCCTCCATGCAGCTGGACGAGGCCGACCGCGGCTTCGCGTACGCGCAGGACGCGCCTCTGGACATGCGGATGGACCAGACGACGGGCATCAGCGCCGCCGAGGTGCTCAACACCTACGCGCCGGGTGAGCTCGTACGGATCCTGCGCCAGTACGGCGAGGAGAAGCAGGCCAAGCGGATCGTGTCCGCGGTCGTCAAGGAGCGCGAGAAGGAGCCCTTCACCGACAGCGCCCGGCTGGTCGAACTCATCCGCGACGCCTTGCCGCAGGCCGCCAAACGGACCGGGGGCAACCCCGCCAAGCGGACCTTCCAGGCGCTGCGGATCGAGGTCAACGGCGAGCTGTCCGGGCTGGAAAGGGCCATTCCGGCGGCCGTGGACCGGATCGCCGTCGGCGGCCGGATCGCGGTGCTCTCGTACCACTCGCTGGAAGACCGCCTGGTCAAGCAGGTCTTCGCGGCCGGCGCGGCCACCACGGCCCCGCCCGGGCTGCCGGTGGTCCCGGAGAAGTACCAGCCGAAGCTGAAGCTGCTGACGCGCGGTGCGGAACTGCCCACCGAGGAGGAGATCGCCGAGAACCGGCGGGCCGCCCCGGCGAGGTTCCGCGGGGTCGAACGCATCCGGGAGGCGAACCTGTGACGGTGGGCGGCGGCGGGGCGGGCGGCGGCCGGGCCGGGAAGGTCGCCACGGCGACCCGCGGACAGGCGGCCCGCATCGGCCGGGCGCTCGGCGGCCGGCCCGGAGCGGGTGCGCGACCCGGCGGCGGCGCCGGTGGCCGGGCCGGCGGCTCGGCCGGGCAGGCGGCCCGGATGCCGTTCGTCCTGCTGGTCGTGGCGCTGCTCGGCGGCGGCCTGATCAGCCTGCTGCTGCTGAACTCGGCACTGAACGAGGGCTCCTTCCAGCTGAGCAAGCTCAAGAGGGAGACCACGGCTCTGACGGACGAGGAGCAGGCGTTGCAGCGGGACGTGGACTCCTACTCGGCCCCCGACGCGCTGCAACGGCGGGCGCAGGAACTGGGCCTGGTGCCGGGGGGCAGCCCGGTCTTCATCGGCCCGGACGGCAAGGTCACCGGCACGGCGGCGGAGGCCGAGCCCCCGCCACCCCCGCCCCCGCCGCCGTCCCCGGCTCCCGCAGTCGCGCCGGATCCTGCGGGACCCTCCGCCCCGCCGTCGCCCCAGGCCCCGGAGCCTCCGTCCTCGCCCCAGCCCCCGGAGCCTCCGCCGTCGTCCCAGGCTTCGCAGCCCGCACAGCAGCCCACCCCCAACCCAGGCAGGTGACGTCGTGACCCCGATGGCAGGCGCTTCCGCCGCTCCGGTACCGCCCCCCGCGGGGCCCCACCCCACTCCCGCCCCCGCGTCACCCCCGCCCCGGCCCTCCAGCGCCGGGCGGGCCGAAGTCCTCGCCTTGGGCGGTGGGGTGGCCCGCGGGGCCAGGTCAGCCCCGCCGCCGTCCGAGGCGCCGGGCCGAGGGCGGAACCCCGGGAGCCCAGTCGTGGCCGGGACCCGGCCTTCCAGCGCCGAAGTCCTCGCCTTGGGCGACGGTGTGGCCGGGGCCATGTCAGCCCCGTCGGCGTTTGAGGCGCGGGGCCTGGGGCGGAGCCCCGGGATGCCGGGCGCGGGCCCGCTCCGCCGCCTCGGCGTGATCGGCTTCGGCGGCTGCGGCCCCCGCGGGCGGACCGCACCGCACCGGGCTCCCGCCGCCGGTACCTCCGGGCGCAGCCGCCGCGTCGCGCGGGCGGTGGCCGCGTGAGCGCCGGCGAGCCGCGGCGGCGGGTGCCTGGGCCGGCCAGACCGCGGCCCGGCGACCGGGCCCGCGCCACCGCCCGCCCGGCCTCGCGCCCAGCGACCCGGCGGCCCGCGGGGCCCCGCAAGCCGCACACGATCCGCCTCGGCAGCCCCCGGCCCCGGCTGCGCCTCGTCAGCGTCGGCCTGACCCTGGTCATGCTCGCCTTCGTCGTCCGGCTGCTCCAGGTGCAGGCCGTCGACGCCTCGGCCTTCTCCGCCGCGGCCTCCAAGAACCGCTACACGAGCGTCACCCTGGCCGCCGAGCGCGGGGAGATCACCGACCGCAAGGGCGTGGCCCTCGCGACCAGCGTCGACGCGTACGACATCACCGCCGACCCGAAGATGTTCACCCCGCAGGACAGCAAGGCCCCGGACGCCCCCGAGCAGGCCGCCGCGCTCCTCGCGCCGATCCTCGGCAAGGACGCCAAGGAGCTCACCGAGCTGCTGAAGACGAAGAACACCCGGTACGTGGTCCTGGCCCACCGCCAGACCCCGCAGGTCTGGAACCAGATCAAGGACCTCAAGCGGGTCTTCAAGGAGAAGGCGGCGGCCGACAAGAAGAACAACGGCCCCGGCGCCAACGTCCTGGCCGGCGTCTTCAACGCGGACAGCAGCAAGCGCGTGTACCCGGGCGGCGACCTCGCCGCCGGAATACTGGGCTACGTCAACGCCGACGGCAAGGGCGGCGGCGGCCTGGAGTCCTCCCTCGACAAGAAGCTGTCCGGCAAGGACGGCGAGGTCACCTACGCCCAGTCCGGCGGCCGCCGCGTCCCCACCGCGGGTTCCAGCGAGAAGCCCGCCGTGCCCGGCGAGAACATCGAACTGACCATCGACCGCGACATCCAGTGGGCCGCGCAGAGCGCGATCGCCGAGCAGGTCCAGAAGTCCGAGGCCGACCGCGGCTACGTCATCGTCCAGGACACCGGCACCGGCGAGGTGCTGGCCATGGCCAACGCCCCCGGCTTCGACCCGAACGACCTGACCAGGGCCCGCTCCACCGCCATGGGCAACGCCGCTCTCCAGGACGTGTACGAGCCCGGTTCCACCGCCAAGGTGATGTCGATGGCGGCCGTACTGGAGGAGAAGAAGGCCACCCCGGACACCCACGTCACCGTCCCCAACCGCCTGCACCGCGGGGACCGGCTGTTCAAGGACGACATCGACCACCCGACCTGGTACCTGACCCTCAACGGGGTCCTCGCCAAGTCCTCCAACATCGGCACCATCCTGGCCACGGGTCAGCTCGGTCCCACCCAGCCCGAGGCCAACAAGGTCCTGCACTCGTACCTGACCAAGTTCGGCATCGGGCAGCCCACCGGCCTGGACTACCCCGGTGAATCCCGCGGCATCCTCGCCCAGCCGGAGGAGTGGTCGACTTCCCAGCAGTACACGATTCCTTTCGGCCAGGGCCTGTCCGTCAACGCCATGCAGGCGGCCTCCGTGTACTCGACCATCGCCAACGGCGGGGTCCGCATCGAACCGACCCTGGTCCGCGGCTCCAAGGGCCCCGACGGCCGCTTCACCCCGGCCCCGGCTCCGGCGCAGACCCGCGTGGTCAGCCCGGAGACCGCCAAGACCCTCGCCGAGATGTTGGAATCGGTGGTCGACGACCAGGAGGGCACCGGCACCAAGGCCCGCATCCCCGGCTACCGGGTCGGCGGCAAGACCGGCACCTCCAACCGGGTGGATCCGGCCACCGGCCGCTACAAGGGCTACACGGCGTCCTTCGCCGGCTTCGCGCCCGCCGACAAACCGCGCATCACCGTCTACTGCGCCATCCAGAACCCCACCAAGGGCAGTTACTTCGGCGGCCAGATCTGCGGTCCCATCTACAAGAAGGTCATGGAGTTCGCCCTCAAGACCCTCCAGGTCGCCCCCACCGGAACCGATCCCGCCGGGCTCCCGGTCACCTTCGACCCCGGCCTGCAGCCCGCCCCGCAGCCCAGCCCGCAGCCCAGCCCGCAGCCCGGTCAGTGACCCGCAGCACGGCCGGCCCGCCAGAAACGCGTGAGGCACCATCAGTGACAACGATCACCCCGAAACCCGGGAACCAGTCGGCCGCCGGCGCCGAGGCCGGGCCCTCGCTTCGCAACGGGCCCGCCGCGCCCGGTACGCTCACCGCCGTGTCCCACGCTGATCAGCCCAGAACCACCCAGAAAGACGCCCCGGCAGCGCCGCCGGGGGCGCCCCGGCCGCTGTCCGTCCGCCCGACCCCTCTGGGCGAGCTGGCCGGCCTGCTGGGTCTCCCCGAGCCAGGCGCCACGCGGATCACCGGTATCACGCACGACTCCCGTGCCGTGCGCCCCGGTGACCTGTACGCGGCCCTGCCCGGCGCCAGGCTGCACGGCGCCGACTTCGCCGCCCAGGCGGCCGGACTCGGCGCGGCCGCCGTGCTGACCGATCCGGCGGGCACCGAACGCGCCGCCGCGACCGGGCTGCCGGTGCTCACCGTCGCCGATCCCCGCCGCCGAATGGGCGAGCTCGCCGCCGCGATCTACGGGCGTCCGGGCGAGGACCTGCTCCAGATCGGCATCACCGGCACCTCGGGCAAGACCACCACGGCGTACCTCGTCGAGGGCGGCCTGCGCGCGGCGGGACGTGCGACCGGACTCATCGGCACCGTCGAGATGCGCATCGGCGACGATCGCATCAAGTCCGAACGCACCACCCCCGAGGCCACCGACCTCCAGGCCCTCTTCGCCGTCATGCGCGAACGCGGCGTCGAGGCCGTCGCCATGGAGGTCTCCAGCCACGCCCTGGTGCTGGGCCGGGTCGACGGCTGCGTCTTCGACGTCGCCGTCTTCAACAACCTCAGCCCGGAGCACATGGAGTTCCACTCCGACATGGAGGACTACTTCCAGGCGAAGGCGCAGCTCTTCACCGGGCGCCGCGCCCGCCTCGGCGTGGTCAACGTCGACGACGAGTACGGCCGCCGCCTGGCCAAGGAGGCGGCCGTCCCGGTCGTCACCTTCTCCGCCGAGGGCGACCGGGCCGCCGACTGGCGCGCGCAGGACGTGGTCTTCGGACCGGCGAGCTCCACCCTGACCCTGGTGGGTCCGGACGGACAGCGGGTACGGTCCACCGCGCCGCTGCCCGGCCCGTTCAACGTCGCCAACACCGTCGCGGCGATCGTCACCCTCGCCGCCGCCGGCCTCGACCCGCAGACCGCCGCCGACGGCGTCGCCCAGGTCCCCGGGGTCCCCGGCCGGCTGGAGCGGGTGGACGCCGGACAGCCGTACCTCGCCGTCGTCGACTACGCGCACAAGACGGACGCCGTCGAATCGGTGCTGCGCGCACTGCGCGAGGTCACCACCGGCAAGCTGCACATCGTGCTCGGCTGCGGCGGCGACCGCGACACCACCAAGCGCGGCCCGATGGGCGCCGCGGCCGCCCGGTTCGCCGACGTCGCCGTCCTGACCTCCGACAACCCCCGCTCCGAGGACCCCCTGGCGATCCTCGCCGCGATGCTGGAAGGGGCCGTGTCCGTCCCGCCGGCCGAGCGGGCCGCCGTCCTCGTGGACCCCGACCGGGCCTCGGCCATCGCCGCCGCCGTGGCGCGCGCCGAGCCGGGTGACACCGTGCTGGTGGCGGGCAAGGGCCACGAGCAGGGCCAGGACACCGCGGGGGTCGTACGTACCTTCGACGACCGCATGGTGCTCCGCGCCGCGATCGAACGCCGGCAGGCGGCGCAGGATCACGCCGCGCACGCCGCGCACGCGCACACCGCGCACACTCACGACGCGAACGTCCGACAGGCCGAGGTGAACCAGTGATCGCCCTCTCCCTCGCCGAGATCGCCGACATCACCGGCGGGCGGCCCCACGACATACCGGATCCGTCGGTGCGGATCAGCGGACCCGTCGTCATCGACTCCCGCCAGGTGGAGTCCGGCAGCCTCTTCGCCGCCTTCGACGGCGAGCACGTCGACGGCCACGACTACGCCGAGCGCGCGATCGCCGCGGGCGCCGCGGCCGTCCTCGCGGCCCGGCCCGTCGGCGTGCCCGCCATCGTCGTCCCCGACGTCGAGAAGGCGCTCGGCGCCCTCGCCCGGGCCGTCACCCTGCGCCTGGGCACCGACGTGGTGGCCCTGACCGGTTCCGCCGGCAAGACCTCCACCAAGGACCTCATCGCGCAGGTGCTCCAGGCGCACGCGCCCACCGTATGGACACCGGGCTCCCTCAACAACGAGATCGGGCTGCCCCTCACCGCTCTGCGGGCCACCGAGGAGACCCGGCACCTGGTGCTGGAGATGGGCGCCCGCGGCATCGGACACATCCAGTACCTCACCGGTCTGACCCCGCCGCGCATCGGACTCGTACTCAACGTCGGCAGCGCCCACATCGGCGAGTTCGGCGGCCGCGAGCAGATCGCCCAGGCCAAGGGCGAACTGGTCGAAGCCCTGCCGACCGAGGCCGACGGCGGAGTCGCCGTCCTCAACGCCGACGATCCGCTCGTACGTGCCATGTCCAGCCGCACGAAGGCCCGTACGGTCTTCTTCGGGGAGGACGAAGAGGCCGACGTACGGGCCACCGAGGTCCGGATGACAGCGGGGGGATGCCCCTCCTTCACACTCCACACACCCACCGGGTGCGGCGAAGTGACCTTGCGCCTGTACGGTGAGCACCACGTGTCGAACGCGCTCGCCGCGGCCGCCGTCGCCCATGTACTGGGCATGTCCGTCGAGGAGATCGCCACCGCGCTCTCCGAGGCGGGCACGCTGTCCCGGTGGCGGATGGAGGTCACCGAGCGCGCGGACGGTGTGACGATCGTCAACGACGCCTACAACGCGAATCCCGAGTCCATGCGGGCCGCTCTGCGCGCGCTTGCCGCGATGGGCGGCGCCGCCAGGGCGAACGGGGGACGCACGTGGGCAGTGCTCGGTCCCATGGCCGAGCTCGGTGACGCGTCGCTGGCCGAGCACGACGCGGTGGGACGGCTTGCCGTCCGGCTCAACGTGAGCAAGCTCGTCGCAGTCGGGGGCAGGGAAGCGTCCTGGCTGCAACTGGGCGCATATAACGAGGGTTCGTGGGGTGAGGAGTCGGTGCTCGTGTCCGACGCGCAGGCGGCGATCGACCTGTTGCGCAGTGAACTGCGCCCGGGTGACGTCGTGCTGGTGAAGGCTTCCAGGTCGATCGGCCTGGAGCGGGTCGCGCTGGCGTTGCTGGAGCGCGAGGGCGAGGTCTCCGACCGATGAGGCAGATCCTGTTCGCCGGAGTCATCGGACTCTTCCTGACCCTCGTCGGCACCCCGCTGCTGATCAAGGGTCTGGCCCGCAAGGGCTACGGCCAGTTCATCCGCGACGACGGCCCCCGCGGCCACGCCGGGAAGAAGGGCACGCCCACCATGGGCGGTATCTCCTTCATCCTGGCCACGCTCATCGCGTACGCCCTGACGAAGGTGCTGACGTCCAGCGATCCGTCCTTCTCGGGCGTGCTGGTCCTCTTCCTGATGACGGGCATGGGCCTGGTCGGCTTCCTCGACGACTACATCAAGATCGTCAAGCAGCGCTCGCTGGGCCTTCGGGCCAAGGCGAAGATGGCCGGCCAGCTGATCGTCGGCATCGCCTTCGCGGTGCTCGCGCTCCAGTTCTCGGACGGTCGCGGCAACACCCCGGCCTCCACGAAGCTGTCGTTCGTCACCGACTTCGGCTGGTCGATCGGCCCGGTGCTGTTCGTCGTCTGGGCGCTGTTCATGATCCTGGCGATGTCCAACGGCGTGAACCTGACCGACGGTCTGGACGGCCTGGCCACCGGCGCCGCCGTGATGGTCTTCGGCGCCTACACCTTCATCGGCGTGTGGCAGTACCAGGAGGCGTGCGCCAACGCGCAGACGCTGACCAACCCGGGCGCCTGCTTCGAGGTCCGCGACCCGCTGGACCTCGCGGTCGTCGCCTCCGCCCTGATGGGCGCCTGCTTCGGCTTCCTGTGGTGGAACACCTCGCCCGCCAAGATCTTCATGGGTGACACCGGCTCACTGGCGCTGGGCGGCGCGCTCGCCGGCCTCGCCATCTGCTCGCGCACCGAGCTGCTGGTCGCGCTGCTGGGCGGCCTCTTCGTCCTGATCACCATGTCGGTCGTCATCCAGGTCGGCTCCTTCAAGCTGACCGGGAAGCGCGTCTTCCGCATGGCGCCGCTCCAGCACCACTTCGAACTCAAGGGGTGGTCCGAAGTCCTTGTCGTGGTCCGCTTCTGGATCATCCAGGGCATGTGCGTGATCGTGGGTCTCGGAATCTTCTACGCGGGATGGGCAGCCGACAAGTGACCTCCTGGCACGGCAAGAACATCACCGTCGCCGGTCTCGGCGTGAGCGGCATCAGTGCCGCCCGCGCCCTGGCCGGCCTCGGCGCATCGGTGACCGTCGTCGACGGCGTCGACAGCGAGGCGAACCGGGCCCGCGCCGCCGAGCTGGAGGCGCTGGGGATCTCCGTACGCCTCGGCACGCTGCCCGACGGCGCCTCCGCGGCCGAGACCCTCCCCGAGGGCACCGAACTGGTCGTCACCTCGCCCGGCTGGAAGCCCGGCAGCCCGCTCTTCGAGGCCGCCGCGCGGGCCGGTGTCGAGGTGGTCGGGGACGTGGAGATCGCCTGGCAGCTGCGCGGCCCGAAGGCCGCCCCCTGGCTCGCGATCACCGGGACCAACGGCAAGACCACCACCACCCAGATGCTGGCGTCCATCCTGAAGGCCGCCGGCCTGCGGACCGCGGCCGTCGGCAACATCGGCACCCCGATCATCGACGTGGTGCTCGACGAGGACGCGTACGACGTACTCGCCGTCGAACTCTCCAGCTACCAGCTGCACTGGGCGCCCTCGCTGCGCGCCCACTCGGCGGCCGTGCTCAACCTGGCCCCGGACCACCTGGACTGGCACGGCACGATGGAGGCGTACGCCGCCGACAAGGGCCGCATCTACGAGGGCAACACGGTGGCCTGCGTCTACAACGCGGCCGACCCCCGCACCGAGAAGCTCGTCGAGAACGCCGACGTCGAAGAGGGCTGCCGGGCGATCGGCTTCACCCTCGGCGCCCCCGGCCCCTCCATGCTCGGCGTCGTCGACGGCATCCTCGTCGACCGTGCCTTCGTGGAGAACCGGCAGAAGAACGCCCAGGAGCTCGCGCAGGTCGAGGACGTCAACCCGCCCGCCCCGCACAACATCGCCAACGCGCTCGCCGCGGCGGCCCTGGCCCGCGCCTTCGGCGTGGAGCCGCGTGCGGTCCGCGACGGGCTGCGCGACTTCCGCCCGGACGCGCACCGCGTCGCGTACGTGGACGAGATCGCCTCCGTCACGTACATCGACGACTCCAAAGCCACCAACACGCACGCGGCCGAGGCTTCGCTCGCCGCCTTCGAGCCGGTCGTCTGGATCGCCGGCGGCCTCGCCAAGGGCGCGACCTTCGACGAGCTCGTACAGAAGTCGGCCGAGCGGCTGCGCGGTGTGGTGCTCATGGGCGCCGACCGGGCCCTGATCGCCGAGGCGCTGGCGCGACACGCCCCCGAGGTACCGGTGGTCGACCTCGACCGGACCGACACTGGGGCGATGCTCGCAGCGGTCCGGGAAGCGGCCCGGCTCGCCGAGCCCGGCGACACGGTCCTGCTGGCGCCCGCCTGCGCCTCGATGGACATGTTCGCGAACTACAACAAGCGTGGGGACGCATTCGCCGACGCGGTGCGCGAACTGGCCGCCGAGAGCGCCTAGGCCGAGGGCTCCAGGAGAGAGGTTCCCTCCGGCCGGCTGCTCGCCTCGTACGAGTGGAGGGGAAGATCACAGATGCCGGCCAAGCAAGTGCTGCCGGGGCGACGGCCGTCCGCGGTGAAGGAACGGGGCCGGGCGCGCCCGGTGGTGCGTGTGAAGCGGCCCGCGGCGCGCGGGCCGCTGACGCGGTTGCGGCGTACGCAGCAGCAGTTGCGCAAGGCATGGGACCGGCCGCTCACCGCGTATTACCTGATTTTCGGCAGCTCGCTGCTCATCACCGTGCTCGGCCTCGTGATGGTCTACTCGGCCTCCATGATCAAGGCGCTCCAGCTCGGCCTCGGCGACGCGTACTTCTTCAAGAAGCAGTTCGTGGCCGCCCTGCTGGGGGCCGGGCTGTTGCTGATCGCCTCCCGGATGCCGGTCAAACTGCACCGGGCGCTGTCCTATCCGGTGCTCGCAGGCACGCTCTTCCTGATGGTCCTGGTCCAGATCCCCGGGATAGGAGTGTCGATCAACGGCAACCAGAACTGGATCTCCCTCGGCGGTCCGTTCATGTTGCAGCCCAGCGAGTTCGGCAAACTGGCCCTGATCCTGTGGGGCGCCGACCTGCTGGCGCGCAAGGGCGACAAGGGGCTGCTGAGCCAGTGGAAGCACCTGCTGGTGCCGCTGGTTCCGGTGGCCTTCCTGCTGCTCGGGCTCATCATGCTGGGCGGGGACATGGGCACCGCGATGATCCTCGGCGCCATCCTGTTCGGCCTGCTGTGGCTGGCGGGGGCTCCGACACGGCTGTTCGTGGGGGTGCTGGCCTTCGCGGGCGTGATCGTCGCACTGCTGATCAAGACCAGTCCGCACCGCATGGACCGGCTGGCCTGCCTCGGCGCGACAGAACCGGGCAAGAACGACCTTTGCTGGCAGGCCGTCCACGGGATCTACGCCCTGGCGTCCGGCGGATGGTTCGGTTCCGGCCTGGGTGCGAGTGTGGAAAAATGGGGGCAACTACCCGAAGCCCACACCGACTTCATCTTCGCCATCACCGGGGAGGAACTGGGACTGGCGGGGACGCTGTCGGTGCTCGCCCTGTTTGCGGCTCTAGGCTATGCGGGTATCCGCGTGGCCGGACGCACGGAGGACTCCTTCGTACGGTTTGCCGCGGGAGGCGTGACAACCTGGATCACGGCGCAGGCTGTGATCAACATCGGTGCGGTGCTCGGCCTGCTGCCGATCGCCGGAGTCCCGCTCCCGCTGTTCTCCTACGGAGGGTCAGCCCTGCTGCCGACCATGTTCGCGGTCGGACTGCTCATCGCCTTCGCGCGGGAAGAGCCGGCGGCGCGTGCGGCCCTCGCGATGCGACAGCCGAAGACCGGCTGGAAGCGGACCGGGGTGAGATGGAAATCGATGAGACGGCGCGTCAAGAAGCGTCCGTCCGGAGAGCGGTGAATTTCGGTGCATGTCGTACTCGCCGGTGGGGGGACCGCCGGCCACATTGAGCCGGCGCTCGCCCTCGCGGACGCCCTGCGCAGGCAGGACCCTTCAGTGGGCATCACCGCCCTCGGCACGGAGCGCGGACTTGAAACCCGCCTGGTGCCGGAGCGCGGCTACGAACTGGGGCTGATCCCCGCCGTACCGCTGCCCCGCAAACCGACCCCGGAGCTGATCACCGTTCCGGGCCGGCTACGCGGCACCATCAAGGCCGCCGAGCAGATCCTGGAGCGCACCAAGGCCGACTGTGTCGTCGGCTTCGGCGGCTACGTGGCCCTGCCCGGCTACCTCGCGGCCAAGCGGCTCGGAGTGCCGATCATCGTCCACGAGGCCAACGCCCGGCCCGGGCTGGCCAACAAGATCGGCTCCCGGTACGCGCACGCCGTCGCGGTCTCGACCCCCGACAGCAAGCTGCGCGGCGCCCGCTACGTGGGCATCCCGCTGCGGCGCTCGATCTCCACCCTCGACCGGGCGGCGGTCCGCCCCGAGGCGCGCGCCGCCTTCGGCCTGGACCCCAACCTGCCGACGCTGCTGGTCTCCGGCGGCTCGCAGGGCGCCCGCCGCCTCAACGAGGTGATCCAGCAGGTCGCGCCGACCCTCCAGCGGTCCGGGATCCAGATCCTGCACGCCGTAGGGCCGAAGAACGAACTGCCGCGTGTCGACAACATGCCCGGGATGCCGCCGTATGTACCGGTACCGTACGTGGACCGGATGGATCTCGCCTACGCCGCCGCCGACATGATGCTGTGTCGCGCGGGCGCGATGACCGTCGCCGAACTGTCCGCCGTCGGGCTCCCCGCCGCCTACGTCCCGCTGCCGATCGGCAACGGCGAACAGCGGCTCAACGCCCAGCCGGTGGTCAAGGCCGGCGGCGGCCTGCTCGTGGACGACGCCGAACTGACGCCCGAGTGGGTGCTCGGTCAGGTCCTTCCGGTGCTGTCCGATCCGCACCGCCTGTACGAGATGTCCCGCGCCGCGGGCGAGTTCGGGCGCCGGGATGCCGACGAGCTGCTGGTCGGCATGGTGTACGAGGCGATCGCGGCCCACAGAGCCCGCTGACGCGGGAAGCACTGACGCAGGAGGCACAGGAGTGGCCGGAGCGACGACCGCCCAGCGCGGTACCCCAGGCTCTGACCGGTCTGCCCGCAAGGGCTCCGGCTCTCCCAGGCCGCCCAAGTCCTCGAAGCCGTCCAGGTTCCCGAGGTTGCCGAGCTTCACGAAGTCGTCGAAGCCGTCGAAGAGCTCCGGCCCGGAGGGCCCCGGCACGCGCCTGCGCCGGGGCCCCGCGCTCGCCCTTCTCGTCGTCGCGGTGATCCTCGCCGGGGGCTGCGCCTGGGTGCTCTACGGCTCCTCCTGGCTCCGGGTCGAGAAGGTCACCACCACCGGTACCGAGGTGCTCAGCCGCGAGCAGGTCCTGTCCGCCGCGGCCGTTCCGGTCGGAGCGCCCCTGGTGAGCATCGACACGGACGAGATCGAGAGCCGGGTCCGCGGCCGGCTGCCCCGTATCGATTCGGTCGACGTGGTGCGGGCCTGGCCTCATGGAATCGGGCTGAAAGTGACGGAACGCAAACCTGTCCTGCTCATCAAAAAGGACAGCGACTTCGTGGAAGTGGACGCTTCCGGTGTGCGATTCGACACGGTTCCGAAAGCACCCGCGGGTGTTCCGGTCCTCGAATTGCAGGCGGGGCAGTCCCCGAGTGCCCGCCGCTTCGACGAAGAGCGGCTGCTGCACGAGGCCGTGCGCGTCGCCGCGGGCCTCCCGGAGGCGATCTCCGAGGAGACCGTGCAGGTCAAGGTGGGGTCGTACGACTCGGTCGTGCTGGAGTTGACCCGCGGCCGGACGGTCATGTGGGGAAGCGGCGAACAGAGCGACGCCAAGGGGCGCGCGCTGACCGCCTTGCTGAAAGCCGCGCCCAAGGGCGACCACTTCAACGTGAGCGTCCCCACCGCCCCTGCCGTGTCCGGGAGTTGACTCCGGGCCGAACGCCGACGCACCCTGGTTGGCCAGCGATACGGGTGATCACATAGGGTGAAAAGAAAAACGGGAGGTTCGGCGTGTTCGTTGAACACGCACTACTTGTCGACTTAGTGTCCTGTTCGGAAGAGTCCATGGAACAGGCACACCCCTAACCCTAAACTTCAGGGTTAGGGTTCGGGTCGGCGCGTTCGGACCGTCCCCATTTCGGCATCAGTCGTCGCAACGCAGGCCCGCGAGGCGGCGACACGTAACTCGAGGCGAGAGGCCTTCGACGTGGCAGCACCGCAGAACTACCTCGCAGTCATCAAGGTCATCGGTGTCGGCGGCGGTGGTGTCAATGCCATCAACCGAATGATCGAGGTCGGTCTCAAGGGCGTCGAGTTCATCGCCATCAACACGGACGCCCAGGCGCTGTTGATGAGCGACGCCGACGTCAAGCTCGACGTCGGCCGCGAACTCACCCGGGGCCTCGGCGCCGGCGCCAATCCGGCCGTCGGTCGCAAGGCGGCAGAGGACCACCGCGAGGAGATCGAGGAGGTCCTCAAGGGGGCCGACATGGTCTTCGTCACCGCCGGTGAGGGCGGCGGGACCGGCACCGGCGGCGCACCCGTCGTGGCCAACATCGCGCGCTCCCTGGGAGCCCTGACGATCGGTGTGGTCACCCGGCCGTTCACCTTCGAGGGCCGGCGCCGCGCGAACCAGGCGGAGGACGGCATCGCCGAGCTCCGCGAAGAGGTCGACACCCTCATCGTCATCCCCAACGACCGGCTGCTGTCCATCTCGGACCGCCAGGTCAGCGTGCTGGACGCCTTCAAGTCGGCCGACCAGGTCCTGCTCTCCGGCGTCCAGGGCATCACCGATCTCATCACCACCCCCGGCCTGATCAACCTCGACTTCGCCGACGTCAAGTCCGTGATGTCGGAGGCCGGCTCGGCCCTCATGGGCATCGGCTCGGCCCGCGGCGACGACCGCGCGGTGGCCGCCGCCGAAATGGCCATCTCCTCGCCGCTGCTGGAGGCGTCCATCGACGGCGCCCGTGGCGTGCTGCTCTCCATCTCCGGTGGCTCGGACCTCGGTCTCTTCGAGATCAACGAGGCCGCGCAGCTGGTGAGCGAGGCCGCGCACCCCGAGGCGAACATCATCTTCGGCGCCGTCATCGACGACGCGCTCGGCGACGAGGTGCGGGTCACCGTCATCGCGGCCGGGTTCGACGGCGGACAGCCGCCGGCCCGCCGGGACAACGTCATCGGCGCCGCGTCCACGAAGCGCGAGGAGCCCGCACCGGCTCCGGTCCGCGCGCCCGAGCCGGTCCGCCCGGCCTTCGGGGGACTCGGCTCGGTCACCCCGCGTGAGGACCCCCCGGCTCCGGTCGAGGCGGCCCCGGTCGAGGCCCAGAGCACGCCGCCGCAGGTCCCGACGGCCCGTCCGTACCAGGACAGCCCGGCCGAAGAGCTGGATGTCCCGGACTTCTTGAAGTGACACTGGGGCAGCACATCGAGAGCGGCGCCCACTTCGCCTTCACCGACCGGTGGGGCGGGGTGAGCGCCGTTCCGTACGAGGAGCTCAATCTCGGCGGCGCGGTCGGAGACGACCCGGCCGCCGTTCTCGCGAACCGGGAGACCGCGGCGAAGTCCCTGGGACTGGACCCGGACCGGGTGGTCTGGATGAACCAGGTGCACGGCCGGGACGTGGCGGTGGTCGACGGCCCCTGGGGGTCCGACGCGCAGGTCCCTTCCGTTGACGCGGTGGTGACCGCCCGTCGGGGGCTCGCCCTGGCGGTGCTCACCGCCGACTGCACCCCCGTCCTGCTGGCCGACCCCGTGGCCGGTGTCGCGGGTGCGGCTCACGCCGGGCGGCCCGGACTGGTCGCGGGGGTGGTGCCCGCGGCGGTCGGGGCGATGGTCTCCCTCGGAGCGGAGCCGGGGCGGATCGTCGCCCGCACCGGACCCGCGGTGTGCGGGCGCTGCTACGAAGTGCCCGCCGAGATGCGGCAAGCGGTCGCCGAGGTGGTGCCCGCCGCGTGGGCCGAGACCAGCTGGGGGACGCCGTCCGTCGACGTCGTCGCGGGAGTGCACGCCCAGCTCGCCGAGGCGGGGGTGACGAACCTGCACCGCTCCCCGGTCTGCACACTGGAGTCGCGGGACCACTTCTCGTACCGCCGTGACCGGGTGACCGGGCGGCTTGCCGGATACGTCTGGCTGGACACTGTGTCTTCCCGGGGGACGGCCCCCGGACCCCCGGCAGGAATAGATTCATGACAGAGCGCAAGTCGGAGCTCGCCGAGAACCTCGGGCGGGTGGAGGAACGTATCTTGTCCGCCTGCACGGCGGCGGGACGCGAGCGGGAAGAGGTGACGCTCATCGTGGTCACCAAGACCTACCCCGCGAGCGACGTACGACTGCTGGCGGACCTGGGTGTCCGTCATGTTGCGGAAAATCGCGACCAGGACGCCGCCCCCAAGGCCGCGGCCTGCACGGAACTGCCGCTCAGCTGGCACTTCGTCGGTCAGTTGCAGACGAACAAAGTCCGTTCCGTGGCGGGATACGCGCATGTGGTGCAGTCGGTCGACCGGCCCAGGCTCGTGACCGCTCTCTCGGCGGCGGCCTCGAACGCGGGGCGGGAGCTCGGCTGTCTCGTGCAGATCGCCCTCGACGCCGAATCGGGGGAGCGCGGCGCCCGCGGCGGCGCGGCGCCGGAGCAGCTCGCCGAGTTGGCGGACCTCGTGGCCGCTGCGCCCGGACTGAGGATCGACGGACTGATGACCGTGGCCCCGCTGTCCGGTCCGTACGCGGGGCGCGAACAGGCCGCATTCGAGCGTCTGGTGGAATTGTCATCCCGCCTGCGCGCGGACCATCCGGCTGCCACGATGGTGTCTGCCGGGATGAGCGCGGACCTGGAACAGGCCATTGCGGCCGGTGCGACACATGTACGCGTCGGCACTGCGGTACTCGGCGCGAGACCCGGGCTCGGGTAACGTCGCGAAGAAAGTCGGACCACAGCAGAAAATATGGTCATTCCCGCAGATGTGCGGACAGACCACGTGGATCGCGGGCAGTTGGTGACTTTGGTGACACACAGCAACACCTGCGACAGGGCGATCCACCACAGAGCGGAGGACTCAGAGAATGGCCGGCGCGATGCGCAAGATGGCGGTCTACCTCGGCCTCGTGGAGGACGACCGGTACGACAACCCGGGGTACGACCCCGACGACGAATTCGAGCCCGAGCCGGAACCGGAGCGAGCCCGAGACCGGGATCGTCGACAGTCGCCGGTGCACCAACCACCCGTAACGGACGAACCGGTACGAGCAGTACAGCCCCCGGCGCAACGGGAACCCATCCCATTGCCGGTGGAAAACGGACGTCCTGCGCGAATCGCCCCCGTGGCATCCATCACACCTGAACGCACCAACATGGAGAAGAACGCCCCCGTGATCATGCCCAAGGTCGTCTCCGAGCGGGAGCCGTACCGCATCACGACGCTGCACCCGCGGACGTACAACGAGGCCCGTACCATCGGGGAACACTTCCGTGAGGGCACTCCGGTGATCATGAATCTGACGGAGATGGACGACACGGACGCCAAGCGTCTCGTGGACTTCGCCGCCGGTCTCGTCTTCGGCCTGCACGGCAGCATTGAACGCGTGACACAGAAGGTGTTCCTGCTGTCGCCTGCTAACGTCGATGTCACGGCGGAGGACAAGGCCCGCATCGCGGAGGGCGGGTTCTTCAACCAAAGCTAGACCGATCCGTCAGACACGGGACCGGGAACAGAGCGGAAGCAGGGGAGAGGGAAGCGCGGGATGGGTGTCGCACTGCAAGTGGTCTACATCGCGCTGATGTGCTTCCTCATCGTGCTGATCTTCCGACTGGTCATGGATTACGTGTTCCAGTTCGCACGTTCATGGACACCCGGCAAGGCGATGGTGGTCGTTCTGGAGGCCACCTACACTGTCACCGATCCACCGCTCAAGCTTCTTCGGCGGTTCATCCCGCCGTTGCGTCTCGGGGGCGTGGCACTCGACCTGTCCTTCTTCGTTCTGATGATCATCGTTTACATCCTCATCAGTTTCGTGAGCACCGCTGCGAGAAGCGTGTGAACGATGTGCTTCCCCGCGGGCGCGGGGACAGTCCCGATACGGTCTTGCCGACTGCCGACGACTACGTAGAGGTGAAGAAGACATGCCGCTGACTCCCGAGGACGTGCGGAACAAGCAGTTCACGACCGTCCGCCTCCGAGAAGGCTATGACGAGGACGAGGTCGATGCCTTCCTCGACGAGGTCGAGTCCGAACTGACGCGCCTGCTGCGCGAGAACGAGGACCTGCGCGCCAAGCTGGCGGCCGCCACGCGTGCCGCCGCGCAGAACCAGCAGCAGCAGGGCATGCGCAAGCCGGAACCCCAGGACCAGCGCGGCCCCGGCGCCCCCGTGCCCGCGGCCATATCCGGCCCGCCGCAGCAGCAGCAGCAGCAGATGGGCCCGCCCCAGCTTCCGGGCGGTCAGCCGCAGCTGCCGGCCGGTCCCGGGGGACACGGACCGCAGGGTCCGGGCCCGATGGGCGGCCCCATGCAGCAGCACCCCATGGGCGGACCGCAGGGGATGCAGCAGCAGGGGATGGGCCAGCAGCAGGGCATGGGCCAGCAGCAGTCCATGGGCGGCCAGAACCCGCTCGGGCAGCAGATGGGCCAGCAGATGCAGCCGATGGGGCAGCAGATGCAGCCCATGGGCCAGCAGATGCACCAGCAGCAGCAGCACCAGCAGCTTCCGCAGCAGGGCCCCGGTGGCGACAGCGCCGCCCGCGTCCTGTCGCTGGCGCAGCAGACCGCCGACCAGGCGATCGCGGAGGCCCGTTCCGAGGCCAACAAGATCGTCGGCGAGGCCCGTTCGCGTGCCGAGGGCCTGGAGCGGGACGCCCGCGCCAAGGCCGACGCGCTGGAGCGGGACGCGCAGGAGAAGCACCGCGTCGCGATGGGCTCCCTGGAGTCCGCCCGCGCCACGCTGGAGCGCAAGGTCGAGGACCTGCGAGGCTTCGAGCGTGAGTACCGGACGCGCCTGAAGTCCTACCTGGAGTCGCAGCTGCGTCAGCTGGAGACCCAGGCCGACGACTCCCTGGCTCCGCCGCGCAACTCGGGCGCGCCCTCGCTGCCGCCGTCGCCGTCGATGGCCCCGGCCGGAGCGATGGGCCACTCGATGGGGAACCCGTCGATGGGCGGCCCGTCCCCCATGGGCGGTCCCTCCCCGATGGGCGGCCCGTCGTACGGCGGCCAGCAGCAGATGTCCCCGGCGATGACGCAGCCGATGGCTCCGGTGCGGCCGGCTGCGCCGCAGCCGATGCAGCAGGCGCCGTCTCCCATGCGGGGCTTTCTGATCGACGAGGACGACAACTAGGCGCGGCCGTCTGTCGGCAGTCGCCTTTCGGGCCGGGCCCGGATCCCCTACGGGGGCTCCGGGCCCGGCCCGTTCCCGTGGGCGGGTGCGGTGCCGGTGCCGGTGCTGCGGGGCTGCCGGTGGCGGGCTCAAGACCGGGGCTCCGCCCCGAGCCCCGCGCCTCAAACGCCGGCGGGGCTGAGGGTGGGTGCGCCTCAAACGCCGACGGGGCTGGTGGGTGCGCCTCAAACGCCGACGGGGCTGGTGGGTGCGCCTCAAGCGCCGGCGGGGCTGGGGGTGTGCCTCAAGCGCCGGCGGGGCTGGGGGTGGTGCGCCTTAGCCGACGGGGGCGGGGGGAGGCTCGGACGCTGGCGGGGCTGGGGGTGGTGCGTCTCAAAGCCGGCCGGCTGTGGGTGGTGCGTCTCAGGCAGGCGGGGCTGGGGGCTGCGACGCCGGCGGGGGTGGGGGAAGCCGAAAGCGGCCCGCCGCCCCCGGGAGGGGGTGGCGGGCCGCTCGGGGTCGGGCTACGCCTTGCGGAGGCGGAACGTCAGGCCGAGGGCTTCGTCCGTGAACTCCTCGCCGTACGTGGCGTCCGCGACGCCCGCCGCGAAGTCCGTCGCCAGGACCTCGTCCGCGATCAGACCCGCGTGGTCCGTCAGGGCCGTCACGACCTCCTCCTCCGGGGAGGACCACCGCAGGGCGATCCGGTCCGCCACGTCCAGGCCGGAGTTCTTGCGGGCCTCCTGGATCAGGCGGATCGCGTCACGCGCCAGGCCCGCCAGCCGGAGCTCCGGGGTGATCTCCAGGTCGAGGGCGACCGTCGCGCCCGAGTCCGAGGCCACCGACCAGCCTTCGCGCGGGGTCTCGGTGATGATGACCTCCTCCGGGGTGAGGGCGACCTGCTCGCCGTTGACCTCCACCGAGGCCTCGCCCGAGCGGAGGGCCAGGGACAGCGCCGCCGCGTCGGCCGCCGCCACCGCCTTCGCCACGTCCTGGACGCCCTTGCCGAAACGCTTGCCCAGCGCACGGAAGTTGGCCTTCGCCGTGGTGTCCACGAGGGAACCGCCGACCTCGGAGAGAGAGGCCAGGGAGGAGACGTTGAGCTCCTCCGTGATTTGCGACCGCAGCTCGGCGGACAGTGCGTCGAAGCCCACCGCGCCGACCAGCGCGCGCGACAGCGGCTGGCGGGTCTTGACGCCCGACTCCGCGCGGGTCGCGCGCCCCAGCTCCACCAAGCGCCGTACGAGCTGCATCTGCTGGGACAACGTGCGGTCGATCGCCGACGCGTCCGCTTCCGGCCAGGAGCTGAGGTGCACCGACTCCGGGGCGTCCGCGGTCACCGGGACGATCATGTCCTGCCAGACCCGCTCCGTGATGAACGGGGTCAGCGGGGCCATCAGCCGCGTGACCGTCTCCACGACGTCGTGGAGCGTGCGCAGCGCGGAGGCGTCACCCTGCCAGAAGCGACGGCGCGAGCGGCGGACGTACCAGTTGGACAGGTCGTCCACGAACGCGGACAGCAGCTTGCCGGCGCGCTGCGTGTCGTACGACTCCATCGCGTCGGTGACCTCGGAGGTCAGTGTGTGGAGTTCCGAGAGCAGCCAACGGTCGAGGACGGTGCGGTCCGCCGGCGCCGGGTCGGCCGCGGACGGCGCCCAGTTCGACGTACGGGCGTACAGGGCCTGGAAGGCGACCGTGTTCCAGTAGGTGAGGAGCGTCTTGCGGACGACCTCCTGGATCGTGCCGTGGCCCACGCGCCGCGCCACCCACGGGGAGCCGCCGGCCGCCATGAACCACCGGACCGCGTCCGCGCCGTGCTGGTCCATGAGCGGGATGGGCTGCAGGATGTTGCCCAGGTGCTTGGACATCTTGCGGCCGTCCTCGGCGAGGATGTGGCCCAGGCAGACCACGTTCTCGTACGAGGACTTGTCGAAGACGAGCGTGCCGACCGCCATCAGCGTGTAGAACCAGCCGCGCGTCTGGTCGATGGCCTCCGAGATGAACTGCGCCGGGTAGCGCTTCTCGAAGATCTCCTTGTTCTTGTACGGGTAGCCCCACTGCGCGAACGGCATCGAGCCCGAGTCGTACCAGGCGTCGATGACCTCCGGCACCCGGACCGAGGTGAGGGAGCAGCCCTCGTGGGTGCAGCTGAAGGTGACGTCGTCGATGTACGGGCGGTGCGGGTCCAGGGCGGACTGGTCCGTGCCGGACAGCTCGCTCAGTTCCGCGCGCGAGCCGACACAGGTGAGGTGGTTCTCCTCGCAGCGCCAGATGGGCAGCGGGGTGCCCCAGTAGCGGTTGCGGGACAGCGCCCAGTCGATGTTGTTGTTCAGCCAGTCGCCGAAGCGGCCTTGCTTGACCGACTCCGGGAACCAGTTGGTCTTCTCGTTCTCCCGCAGCATCGCGTCCTTGACGGCGGTGGTGCGGATGTACCAGGACGGCTGCGCGTAGTAGAGGAGCGCGGTGTGGCAGCGCCAGCAGTGCGGGTAGCTGTGCTCGTAGGCGATGTGCCGGAAGAGCAGGCCGCGGGCGTCGAGGTCGGCGGTCAGCTTCTCGTCGGCCTTCTTGAAGAAGATGCCGCCGACCAGCGGGACCTCCTCCTCGAAGGTGCCGTCGGGGCGGACCGGGTTCACGACCGGCAGCCCGTACGCGCGGCAGACCGCGAGGTCGTCGGCGCCGAAGGCGGGGGACTGGTGGACCAGACCGGTGCCGTCCTCGGTGGTGACGTACTCGGCGTTGACGACGTAGTGGGCCGGGGCGTCGAAGGGGACCAGCTCGAAGGGGCGCTGGTACGTCCAGCGCTCCATCTCCTTGCCCGTGAAGGACTCGCCGGTGGTCTCCCAGCCCTCGCCGAGGGCCTTCTCCAGCAGCGGCTGGGCGACGACGAGCTTCTCCCCGCCGTCGTCGTCGGTGCGGACCGCGACGACGTACGTGACGTCCGGGTGCGCGGCGACGGCGGTGTTGGAGACGAGCGTCCAGGGGGTCGTCGTCCAGACCAGCAGCGCGGCCGCGCCGGCCAGGGGGCCGGAGGTCAGCGGGAAGCGGACGAAGACCGACGGGTCGACTACCGTCTCGTAGCCCTGCGCCAGCTCGTGGTCGGAGAGGCCGGTGCCGCAGCGCGGGCACCAGGGGGCGACGCGGTGGTCCTGGGTGAGCAGACCCTTGTTGAAGATCTCCTTCAGCGACCACCACACGGACTCGACGTACTCGGGGTCCATCGTCCGGTAGGCGTCGTCCAGGTCGACCCAGTAGCCCATGCGGGTCGTGAGCTCGGCGAAGGCGTCGGTATGGCGGGTCACGGACTCGCGGCACTTGGCGTTGAACTCGGCGATGCCGTACGCCTCGATGTCCTGCTTGCCGTTGAAGCCGAGCTCCTTCTCGACGGCGAGCTCGACGGGCAGGCCGTGGCAGTCCCAGCCGGCCTTGCGGGCCACGTGGTAGCCGCGCATGGTGCGGAACCGGGGGAAGACGTCCTTGAAGACGCGGGCCTCGATGTGGTGCGCACCGGGCATGCCGTTCGCGGTGGGCGGGCCCTCGTAGAAGACCCACTCGGGGCGGCCCTCGGACTGCTCCAGGGTCTTGGCGAAGGTCTTGCTCTCGCGCCAGAAGTCGAGGACGGCGTGCTCGAGGGCGGGCAGGTCGACCTGGGCGGGTACCGGGCGGTACTGCGGCGGTGTGGTCATGAGGCTGAACTCTTCCTCCGGCGGGGTGTCACTTCCGTCCGGAGGGACGAGAGCCTGCGGCTCCCGCGGTACCACCCTCCTTGGCCGCCGGACGGATCCGATGGCCCCCTCATTGGGGTGCGAAGCCGGTTCTACTCGCGGCACGGTGCCCGGGCGGGTCCGTACGCGCTTTCTTCCGGCGGCTCCGGGGTGATCCTTCACATCGCGCTCGCCCCCGGGCTCTCACCGTCCCCGGGTCGCTCCTGGCTGCGTCCGACGCTACTCGTCCCCATCCATGCCTCTCGCTGGGCCCAGTGTACGGGCCGGGGCGACGCGCGGCAGACCGATTTACGGGGGGCCGTGGCGGGGCCGCCGCAGCGGCGCGGCGGGGCGCCCGGGGCGGGCGTCCCGGTGACCCGGATGGGCCGACGCGCCGGTACGGGATCCGGTGGGGCGGGTGGGGCGGATTACCGGGCTTCCGGATGGGCACAACGGATGCAGGTTCGCGTCGACGGACGCGTGCCCCGTTGCCGCCGGGCTGGAGTCGATTTATCGTTCCGGCACGATTCGCGAGCAATGATCACAGTATGTGAAGGGG
The DNA here is from genome assembly GCF_040611115.1 of Streptomyces sp. NPDC003038. NCBI lineage: Bacteria > Bacillati > Actinomycetota > Actinomycetes > Kitasatosporales > Streptomycetaceae > Streptomyces > Streptomyces sp. NPDC003038. The sequence continues at coordinate 23,789 of NZ_JBEXNN010000016.1, read as the reverse complement.
CCGCGGCCATGGTGGCGAAAAAGACCGCCGGGAGTACTGCCAGGAAGGCTGTCGGGAAGCCTGCCGGGAAGGCGACGGCCAAGGCGACGACGACGGCGACGGCGGCCGAGGGTGCGGCTCCGGCTCCGGCCCGGGCCCCGGCCAAGAAGGCGACCGCCACCCGCAAGACCGCTGCCGCCGGGAAGGCTCCGGCCGGGAAGGCGGCCGTTGAGAAGGCTCCGGCCAAGAAGGTGAACGCCGTGAAAGCGACCGCAGTAAAGGCTCCGGCCAAGGACGCGAGCGCTGTGAAGGCGAACGCAGCAAGGGCCCCGGTCAAGAAGGCCCCGGTCAAGAAGGCCCCGGCCGAGAAGGCTCCGGTCAAGAAGACCCCGGCCGCGAAGTCTCCGGCCCCGGACGCCACCGCTGTGAAGGCGAACGCGGTGAAGGCTCCGGTCGGAAGGGCTTCGGCCAAGGACGCCACCGCTGTGAAGGCGAACGCGGTAAGGGCCCCGGCCAAGAAGGCTCCGGCCAAGGACGCGACCGCCGTCAAGAAGACGACGGCCGCGAGGAAGGTCACGGCCAAGGCGGCCGCGGCCGAGGGGGCGGCGCAGGCCGCGCAGAAGACGGGAGTCCGCAAAGTGGTTGCCAAGAAGAGCACGGGTGCAGGCAGGAAGACGGCCGCGGCCGCCACGAGCGGGCTCCCCAAGGTCCGTGCCACGGCTGCTGCCGCGGCGCCGGGCGAGCTGGCCGTACGGCCCGGGGAGGAGCCCTGGACCCCCGAGGAGGTCGAGGAAGCCCGTACCGGGCTGTCGGCGGAGGTGGTGCGGCTGCGCAGCGAGCTGGAGGCGTCCGAGGTGGCCATCTCGGGGCTGATGCGGGACTCGGGCGACGGTGCGGGCGACGACGACGCCGACACGGGCACCAAGAACATCACCCGGGAGTCCGAGCTGGCGCTGGCGGCGAACGCCAGCTCGATGCTGGAGCAGACCGAGCGCGCCCTGGAGCGGCTGGAGGCGGGCACGTACGGGCTCTGTGAGAACTGCGGGAAGCCCATCGGCAAGGCCAGGATGCAGGCCTTCCCGCGGGCCACGCTGTGCGTGGACTGCAAGCAGAAGCAGGAGCGGCGGCACTAGGTCCGTCCTCGGATCGGCGGCGGCGGCACGGTCCGCGGGCACGGCCGCGGGCAGGAGGCGGTACTGGGCGGGCGGTCGGCCGGGGCCCTGACGTACCCTCGTGTCTCGTCAGGGTCCAGGAACCTGGCAGGGCTGTGTCGTCGGCAACCTGGTTCGAGCTAGTTCGAGGGACTCACGTGGCAGAGGCGGAGAGCATCATCGGTACGCCGGAGGTCGGGGACGAGGCCGAGCCGGAGTCCGTCGGGCCCAAGGGGCACCGGCGGATCGTGGCGCTGATCGTCGTATCGGTGCTCGCCTACCTGCTCGACCTGGGCAGCAAGATGCTGGTCGTGGCGAAGCTGGAGCACCAGCCTCCGATCGAGATCATCGGCGACCTGCTGAGGTTCGAGGCGATCCGCAATCCCGGCGCGGCCTTCGGCTTCGGCGAGGCCTTCACGATCCTCTTCACCTGCATCGCCGCCACCGTGATCGTGGTGATCGTACGGCTGGCCCGCAAGCTCTACAGCCTGCCGTGGGCGATCGCGCTGGGCCTGCTGCTGGGTGGCGCGCTGGGCAACCTGACCGACCGGATCTTCCGCTCGCCGGGCGTGTTCAGGGGCGCGGTCGTCGACTTCATCGCGCCGGCCCACTTCGCCGTCTTCAACCTCGCGGACTCCGCGATCGTGTGCGGAGGCATCCTGATCGTGCTGCTGTCGTTCAAGGGCCTGGACCCGGACGGCACCGTCCACAAGGACTGATCGGCGAGCGGGCGCGGGGCCGGGGGTCGGCCGAGTCCTGCATACTCGACAGGTGAGTACGATTCCCGAGATCCGCACCCTGCCCGTTCCCGATGGCCTTGAGGGCGAGCGCGTCGACGCCGCCATCGCCCGTATGTTCGGATTTTCCCGGACGAAGGCGGCCGAACTCGCGGCCGCGGGGAAGGTGGCGGTCGACGGCAGCGTCGTCGGGAAGTCCGAGCGCGTGCACGGTGGCGCCTGGCTCGAGGTCGAGATGCCCGCGCCACCGCGGCCGGTCGAGGTCGTCGCCGAGCCGGTCCCGGGCATGGAGATCATCCATGACGACGACGACATCGTCGTCATCATGAAGCCGGTGGGCGTCGCCGCCCACCCGAGCCCCGGCTGGACCGGCACCACCGTCATCGGCGGCCTCGCCGCCGCCGGCTACCGCATCTCCACCTCCGGCGCCGCCGAGCGCCGTGGCATCGTGCACCGTCTCGACGTCGGCACCTCCGGCCTGATGGCCGTCGCGAAGTCGGAGCGCGCGTACACCTCCCTGAAGAACCAGTTCCGCGAGCGGATCGTGGACAAGCGCTACCACGCGCTGGTGCAGGGCCACCCCGACCCGATGAGCGGCACCATCGACGCGCCGATCGGCCGGCACCCGAGCGCGGACTACAAGTGGGCCGTGACCCAGGAGGGCAAGGCCTCGGTCACCCACTACGACCTGATCGAGGCCTTCCGCGCGGCCTCGCTGCTGGACATCAAGCTGGAGACGGGACGCACGCACCAGATCCGCGTGCACATGGCCGCGCACCGGCACCCCTGCGTCGGCGACCTCACGTACGGCGCCGACCCGACCGTCGCCAAGCGGCTGGGACTGACCCGGCAGTGGCTGCACGCGGTCCGGCTGGGCTTCGAGCACCCGTCGGACGGCCAGTGGGTGGAGTTCGAGAGCACGTACCCCGCGGACCTTCAGAACGCGCTGGACGTGATCCGGGCAGAGAGCGAGTGACCGCCTTCGCGGTCCGGGTGGCCGCGGACGCGGCCGACCTGGCGGCGTGCTACGCGGTGCGGACCGAGGTGTTCGTGGTCGAGCAGCGCGTGCCGGAGTCGATCGAGTACGACGCGTACGACGCGGACGCGGTGCACGTACTGGCCATGGGGCCGGACGGGTCGCCGCTGGGCACCGGCCGGCTGCTGCACGGCGCTGCCGCGCGCGGCAAGACCGGGTCCGAGGACGTCGGCTCGCTGGGACGGCTGGCCGTACGGAAGGCCGCGCGGGGACTGGGCGTCGGCGTGGCACTGGTCCGCGCGATCGAGGCCGAGGCGGCGCGGATGGGCCTGCGCGCGGTCGACCTCGGCGCGCAGACGCATGCGCTGGGGTTCTACGAGCGTCTCGGATACGTGGCCTACGGGCCGGAGTTCTTGGACGCGGGCATCGCGCACCGCTCGATGCGGCGTCCCCTGGCGGGGGGCCGCGCGAGCTGACCCGGGCTACCGCCCGGAACCCGTCCGCCGTTTCGCCGGCCCAGCGCCCCCGGGCGCGGCGCCGCCTCCCGGGGCTCCGCCCCGGACCCCGCGCGCCAGACGCCGACGGGGCTGGGTGGTGGGCTGGGCGCCGACACGGTGGGCTCGGGACCTTCGCCCCCACCGCCGAGCGCAGCGGACTGGCAGGGTGGAGGAGTGGATCAGCTCGCTCTCCTGTTCGTGGTGTTGCTCGGGGCCGTGGTCGCCGTGCCGCTCGGGGACCGCCTCGGACTGCCCGCGCCCGTCCTGATGACCATCGGCGGGGTCGTCCTCGCCCTGGTGCCGGCCGTGCCCAACGTCGACATCCCGCCCGAGTACATCCTGCCGCTGGTGCTGCCGCCCTTGCTGTACGCCTCCGCGCAGCGCACCTCGTGGCGGCAGTTCGCCGCGAACATCCGGCCCATCTTCCTGCTGGCCGTGGCCCTGGTGTTCGTCACGACCGCCGCCGTCGCCGCCGTCGCGCACGCCGTCGTGCCCGGGCTGCCGATCGCCGCCGCCGTCGCGCTCGGCGCGCTCGTCGCCCCGCCCGACCCGGTCGCCGCCACCGCCGTCGCCGGATCGCTCGGGCTGCCCCGCCGCCTGGTGTCGATCCTGGAGGGCGAGGGCCTCTTCAACGACGTCACCGCCATCGTGCTCTACCACGTGGCCGTCGCCGCCGCCGTCAGCGGCAGCTTCTCCTGGCCCGCCGCGCTGGGGGAGTTCGTCCTGTCCGCCGTCGTCGCCGTGGCCGTCGGCCTGGCCCTCGGCTGGTCCGCCACCCGCCTGATGGGGCGGCTCGGCGACGCCACGCTGCAGATCGGGCTGACCCTGCTGGTGCCGTTCGTGGCGTACGTACTGGCCGAGGAGTTCGAGGGTTCCGGTGTGCTGGCGGTACTGACGACGGCCCTCTTCCTCGCCGAGTACGCGACGGACGCCGACGACGTGCTGGGCCGCCTCGCCGGGCACACCTTCTGGGAAGTCGTCGACATGCTGGTCACCGGGGTGGCGTTCGGGCTGATCGGGCTCGAACTGCACAACGTGTTCGGTACGGCGCGGGGGCGCGAGTGGGAGATGGCCGGGTGGGCGGGGGCGGTGATCCTGGTGGTGGTCGGCGTACGGCTGCTGTGGCTGCTGCCGGCCGGCTGGCTCGCCAACAAGCTCCACACGCGGCGCGACTACGACGAGGACATCCCGCTGAGCTGGCGGGAGAGCGTGGTGATGTGGTGGGCCGGGATGCGGGGGGTGGCCTCCGTCGCGCTGGCGCTGGCCATTCCGTTGAAGGGGGAGGGCGGTGAGCCGTTCCCCGCGCGGGACGAGATCGTCTTCATCGCCTTCGCCGTGATCATGGCGACGCTGTTGTGCCAGGGGCTGACCCTGCCGTGGCTGGTGCGGCGGCTGGGGGTGCAGGCGGACAGGGACGCGGACCGGGAGATCGAGCGGCAGCTGGCGATCCGCGCCGCCAAGGCCGCGAAGCGGCGGCTGAAGGAGATCGAGGAGGTGGAAGCGCTGCCGGAGGACCTGATGGAGACGCTGTACCGGCGCGCGTACGACGTGGGCGCCCGCATCAGCCCCGACATGGTGGACGAGGAACGGCGGGAGGCCTACGCACAGCGGGTGGAGCGGATCCGGAACGTCCAGCGGATCCAGCGGGAGATGATGTCGGCCGCCCGCCACGAGGTGCTGGCGGCCCGCAGCGAGCCCGGCGCCGATCCGGAGATCGTCGACCGGGTGCTGCGGCACTTGGACGTGCGGAGCCTGCGCAACCCGTAGTCGGGCTGCCCTACCGCGCCAGGGCGTGGAGGAAGCGTACGTACGGACTCCAGCGGGCGCGGGGCGCGGTGCCGGTGAGGGCCGCCTCGGCGCGGTCCAGGCTGTCCTCCAGGCAGGCGTCGTGCATCGGGCGCCAGGCCAGGGGCCAGGTGAGGCGGCAGATGCCGGTGGTCCTCATGGCGAGGGTGTGCCGCAGGACGGTGCGCTCCTCGTCGACCGGCAGCACGGCGAACTCGTGGAAGCCGTGGAAGCCGCGAGGCCCGCTGAAGGCGAAACGGACCCAGGTGCCCGGTACGTACGCCGTGACCGTGTAGCGGACCGGGCCGTGCCCGCCGACCGCGCCGATCGCCAGCGGGCGGTCGAACTCCATCGCGGACCAGCTCGCGTGCGGCCACAGGCGGTCCTGCGCCCCGCCGGACAGGCTGTCGATGAGCTCTCCCACCTCGCTGCCCTTGGCGGCCAGCAGGCGTTCGTGCACGTTGTAGACACCCATGGGTGCTCCCCTCCAGGTTATTAGAGATGGGTCTCTAATAATCTGGAGGGTACTCTCTGATTCATGGCGAGACCACCCCGCTTCGACACCGAGCAGATCCTCGACGCCGCCGTCCGGCTGGCGGCCTCCGCCGGGCCGGCGGGCGTGACCATGTCCGCCGTCGCCCAGGCGGTCGGCGCGCCGAGCGGGTCCGTGTACCACCGCTTCGCCGGCCGTCCCGCGCTGCTCGCGCAGGTCTGGCTGCGGACCGTCGAAGGCTTCCAGGAGGGTTACCTCACCGCGCTCCGCAGTGACCCCGATCCGCGCCGGGCCGCCCGCGCGGCCGCCCGGCACGTCGTCTCCTGGAGCCGCGCCCACGTGCCGGAGGCTTCGCTCCTGTTGTACGGCGCCGAGGAGTTCGGCCGCGGGGACTGGTCCGAGGAGCACCGACAGCGTGCCGATCTGGGCAATCAGCGGGTGTTCGCCTCGCTCGGCTCATTGGCCGAATCGCTCGGCGTGACGGGTCCCCAGGGTCACGAGCGGGTCGTCCTGGCCATGATCGATCTGCCGCTGGCCGTGGTCCGCCGCCATCTGCGCGCGGGGCGGCCGCTGCCGCCGCACGCGGAGGAACTGGCCGAGGAAACCGCTGCCGCGCTGCTCGCCGGGGCCTGGCCGCCAACGACCTGACCCATGACCGCGCGCCGCCGCCGGGCCCCGTTGCTCAAGCGGCGCCGGGGCCGGGTGGATGCGCCTCAGTCGTCGGCGGAGCCGGGGCGGGGGACCGACGCGGAAGTGGTGATCTGCGGGAGGGCGTACGGGTGATGGGCCACCAGCCAGGTGATCAGGCGTTCGCGGACCGCGCAGCGGACCGTCCAGACGTCGTCCGCGTTCTGCGCCGTGACCACCGCCCGGACCTGGATGGTGTGCGGGGTCGTGTCCGTGACGGCCAGGCCGCTGCCGCGGCCGTCCCATTCCGGGATGTCCTTCAGGATCCGCTGGAGCTCTTCCCGCATCAGGTCCACCGGCGCGCTGTGGTCCAGGTGCCAGAAGACGGTCCCGGTCATCTGCGCGCCGCCGCGCGACCAGTTCTCGTACGGCTTGCTCGTGAAGTAGGAGACCGGCATCGTGATGCGTCGTTCGTCCCAGGTGCGGACCGTGAGGAAGGTCAGGGTGATCTCCTCGACCGTGCCCCACTCCTTGTCGACCACCACCGTGTCGCCGATGCGGACGGTGTCGCCGAAGGCGATCTGGAGGCCGGCGAAGAGGTTGCCGAGCGCGGACTGGGCGGCGATGCCCGCGACGATGCCGAGGACGCCGGCCGAGGCCAGCAGGGAGGTGCCGACCGTCCGCATCGGCGGGAAGGTCAGCAGCATCGAGGCGATGGCGACGACGACGACCACCGCCGTCACCACCCGCTGGATCAGCGTGACCTGGGTCCGGACCCGGCGGAGCCGGGCGAGGTCGGGGGCGCCGGCGGCGTAGCGCGCGTACGTGGAGTCGACGATCGCCGTCGCGATCCGCACCAGCAGCCAGGCCGCCGAGGCGATCAGTACCAGGGTGAGGGCCCGGCCCACGCCGACCACGTGGTCCGGGAGGATGTGCGCCTGGCGGTAGGCGCCTCGCAGGAGCGTGGTGCACAGGACGAGCTGGAAGGGCAGGCGGCAGCGGCGCAGCAGGCCCCACAGGGGGGTCTCGCTGTGCCGGGCGTCGGCGCGGCGCAGCAGCAGGTCCAGCAGCCACCCCGCGAGCAGGGTGACGACCAGGGAACCGCCGATGACCGTGAGGGGGCGCAGCACGTTCTCCATCTCCATGCGTAAGAACGTAACCGCAAGGCGCTGCCGGAAACTGGCACGATGGGAGGCATGAACATCATGCTTTTCCATTCGACGTACGGGCTGCGGCCCGCGGTGCACGCGGCGGCCGACCGGCTGCGCGCGGCCGGGCACCAGGTGCAGGTGCCGGATCTCTTCGGGGGACGCACCTTCGACACCGTCGAAGAGGGCATGGCGCACCGGGACGAGATCGGCCGTGACGAGCTGCTCAAGCGCGCGGTGCTGGCCTCCGCTCCCTATTCCGACGAGGGCCTGGTCTACGCGGGCTTCTCCTTCGGCGGCTCCGTCGCCCAGCACCTGGCGATGGCCGACGACAAGGCGCGCGGGCTGTTGCTCCTGCACGGGACGGCGGACCTGGAGGACGGCGCCTCGGTGGACGAACTGCCGGTACAGCTGCACATCGCGGATCCGGACCCCTTCGAGCCGCACGACTGGCTGACCGCGTGGTACCTGCGGATGCGGCGGGCCGGGGCCGATGTGGAGGTCCACAGCTACCCGGGTGCCGGGCACCTGTTCACGGATCCGGAGCTCGACGACTACGACGCCGAGGCGGCCGAGCAGGCCTGGAAGGTCGCACTCGGTTTCTTGGACTCCCTCTAGAAGAGGCGGTGCCCGCGTCGCGGTGCGGGCACGGGGACGGGGCACAGGCACGGGCACGGGCACGGTCCGGCGCTCGCCAGACCGTGCCCGTGCCCCGCTGCCGAGCCGCTCAAGCGGCTCGAACCGTCCGTCGACCACGTCCCCCGGCGCGCTCGTGCCGCCAGGGTGGGACAGCGGGGTGTCAGCCCGCCCGGTACGCGGTCCAGCTGCTCTGCATGCGGCTCACCTGGCCGGCGGAGAACTGGTACATGCAGGAGTCGTACGTGTAGTCCATGAAGTTGCGGATCGGGTCAGCGCCGGTCTTGCTGGCGCAGCTGTCGCGGCCGACCGGGCACTCGTAGGCGGGGCTCTTCTCGGCCGGGGTGTCGGCGACGTAGTCACCGTTGCCGTTACAGCCGCCCTGGAAGGTGTGGTAGAGGCCCAGCCAGTGGCCGACCTCGTGGGTCGCGGTGTCCCCCTCGTTGTAGTTGGCCGCGGAGCCGCCGGGCAGCGAGCTGTCCAGCAGGACCACGCCGTCCATCTTGGGGCTGGAGGCGTAGGAGGTCGGGAAGGTCGCCCAGCCCAGCAGGCCGCCGGAGAGGTTGGCGGTGTAGACATTGAGCGCGCCCGGGCCGCCCTGGCGCAGGGCGTTCTTCATGTCCTTCTCGGCGGTGGAGCCGGAAGCCAGGTTGTACCAGGCGGCGTTGTCCGTGTAGTCGGTCGCCGCCAGGGTGAACTGGAAGTTGGAGTTCACATTGCCGGTGCCCTGGCCGCCGTACGCCGCGTTGAGGACCGCGAGCTGCTTGCCGACATCGGTGGCCGTCAGCTTTCCGGCGGTGCCGGAGTGCACGACGTGGAAGTACACGGGGATGTTCACGACGGCCTCGGCTGCGCGGAGGCTGCGCTGCTCCTTGGAGGCCTTGTCCAGCTTCGCCCTGAGGTCGGCGTCCATGGCCTTGGCCTGGGCCTCGGTGACCTCGTTGGGCTCGTCCGCGTGCTCGTCGTGGGCGCGGGAGACGCGGGCGTTGGCTGCCCCGGTCGTCCCTTCCTCTGCGCACACCTCGGCGGGGGTCTTGGCGGCGGCGAGCGTGGTGGGGGCGGCGAGCGGAGTGAAGGCCAGGGTTCCGGCCAGCACTGCCGTACCCATCAGGCGGCGGCGAAGAAGGGGGGATATGCGGGCAACAGCGCGCACGAGTGCTCCTCGCGGTGGGGGGTGTAGCGGAGGGATCTCCTCACGCTGGCGCGAAGCTTATGTGTGCATGACATAATCCGGTCAAGACTCTTGCGTTAAAGATTTGTTGCTTGTGATGCCGAAGGGGTGCTTGGTCTACACCAAGCACCCCTCTGGACCGGAAAATTGACTGTCCGTCAGTCCGATGACGGGCCGGCTAACGAACCGGCTGGTCCACCCGCTCCACCTGCTGAGTCCCGGTCAGGGTCCGGTACGAGCGGGTCCACGCGGCCGTGGCGTCGGGCCGCCGCTTGTCGGAGACGACGTAGTAGTCCATCTGCGAGCGCTCGGCCGTCACGTCCAGCACGCCGTATCCGTGCGCGTCCATATCGAGCCACTTCACGTGCCAGTTGGCGGCCTTCACGGCCGATTCCGCCACGAGGGAGGCGGTGTCCGCCGGCACGCGCAGGATGTCGTCGAGGTTGTCGGAGGTCACCGAGGTGACCACGAACTCGGTCGCCGCCGTCCCCGACCCCGGGTAGGTCGCCATGTTCACCGGGACCTCGTTCGCCCAGGCCATGTGGATGTCGCCGGTCAGGAACACCGTGTTCTTGACGTTCCGGTCCTTCAGGTGGCTCAGGAGCTCCCTGCGGTCGTCCGTGTAGCCGTCCCACTGGTCCACATTGACCGCGAGACCGCCCTCGGGCAGGCCGAGCAGCTTGGCGAGCGGCTTCAGCAGGTGCGCGGGCAGCGAGGCGAAGGCCACCGGCGAGATCATCACCGACGTGCCGACCAGCTTCCAAGTGGCGTTCGATCCCGCGAGACCGGACTTGAGCCAGTCCAGCTGGGCGCGCCCGGTGAGGGTGCGCTCCGGGTCGTCCACCGAACCGCTGCCGGTCTTGACCTGCTGTGAGCGGAAGGAGCGCAGGTCCAGCAGGTGCAGGTCGGCGAGGGTGCCGAAGCTCAGCCGCCGGTAGACGGTGCCGGCGATGGAGGCGCGTACCGGCATCCACTCGAAGTACGCCTGCTTGGCGGCGGCCGCGCGGGCCCCCCACGCGCCCTCGGTTCCCGGAGTGTGGTTGCCGGCGCCTCCCTCCCAGGCGTCGTTCGCGAACTCGTGGTCGTCCCAGATCGCGATCACCGGGTGCGCGGAGTGCAGCGCCTGGAGGTCGCCGTCCGTCTTGTACTTGCCGTGCCGGGTGCGGTAGTCGGCGAGCGAGAGGATCTCGTGCTGCGGCTCGTGCGCGCGTACGACGTACTTCGCCTCCGGGTAACCCCCGGACTGGTACTCGTATATGTAGTCGCCCAGGTGCAGGACCGCGTCCAGATCCGTGCGGGCGGCCAGGTGGCGGTAGGCGGAGAAGTAGCCGGACTCCCAGTTGGCGCACGAGACCACGCCGAAGCGGACTCCGGTCGTCGTCACGTCGTGGCCCGCGGTGGTCAGGGTGCGGCCGACGGGGGAGACGGTGGTGCCCGCGGTGAACCGGTACCAGTACGGCGTCTGCGGCCGCAGGCCGCGCACGTCCACCTTGACCGTGTGGTCGGTGGCGGCGCTGGCGGTGGCGGCGCCACGGGCGACGACCTGGGAGAAGGCCTTGTCCGCGGCCACCTCCCAGGCCACCTGGACGGCCGGGCCGGCGCCGGAGCCGGGCACGGCCTCGGGGGTGGGGGTCACACGGGTCCACAACAGGATCCCGTCGGGCAGCGGATCGCCGGAGGCGACGCCGTGCAGGAAGGCGGGGGCGGTGCCCGCCGCGTGGGCGGCCGTGGCGCCCAGCGAGGTGATCGGGGCCAGTGCGGCGGTGGCCGCGGCGGCGAGGACGACCGTACGGCGGCGCGGAGTCGCGGCGGCCGCGGAGGAGGAGAGATGACTGGTCACGGATCATCATATTACCGACGGGTACAGGCCCGGCCGCAGCGTTGAAAACGTAACAGGCGGGCGAACTCTTGGAGTTCGCCCGCCTGTTGGGGTGGCCTGTCCGGAAAAGCGGCTCAGGGAATGGCCAGGTATCAGCCCTGCAGGGCCTTGTCGATCGCCGCCGTGAACGCCTCGGCGGTCGCCGGGGTCTCGATCTTCTTGCCGTCCATCTTCAGCGTCGGCGTCCCCTTCACGCCGGACTTGTCGAAGGCCTTCGACATCTCCAGCGCCCACCGGTCGTACGTACCGTCCTCGACGGCCTTCTTGAACTCGGCGTTGCCCTTGAGCGCGGGGACCTTGTCCGCGACCTTCAGCAGGTAGTCGTCCTTGGCGAAGCTGTCGACGGTCTCCTCGGGGTGCAGCTCCTTGGAGTACAGCGCGGCCTTGAAGTCCAGGAAGGCCTCCGGGCTGACGTTCAGCGCCGCACCCAGCGCGCTCAGCGCGTTCTTCGAGCCGTCGCCCTTGACGGCGTTGTCGATGAAGGTGGCGCCGAAGTACTGGAGCTTGTACTTGCCGGCGTCCACGTCCTTCTTGACCTGCTCGCCGACCACCTGCTCGAAGGAGGCGCACGCCGGGCAGCGCGAGTCCTCGTAGAGCTCCAGGGTCTTCTTCGCCTCGGGCTTGCCGACGACGACCGTGGTCCCGTCCTCGCCCGTGGTGTTCTTCGGCTTGACCAGCTCGGCCTTGGCGGCCTTGTCCCAGGGGCCGGGCTGGCTGCCCTGCACGACCAGGTAGCCGACGCCGCCCGCCAGGGCGAGGACGGCGGCGACCGCACCGCCCACGATGACCTGGCGGCGCACCCTGTCCTTCTTCGCCTGCTTCTCGCGCTCGGCGCGCAGCCGCTCGCGGGCGGCGGCCTTGTTCGCCTGGCTGTTGCGTGCACTCATGGTGATCTCCGTGGGATGTGAGACGGGAAAAAAGGGGGACTTCCGTACATGCGTCAGGCGCTGGTGAGCGCGCCGCGCACGGGAGGTCCCCGCCGTCCCACGGAGTGTGCGGGGAAGCGCGTACGGGCCCCGGTGCCCGGAAGGACCGACCGCAGCAGCCGCCGCGCGGGCCCGGCGGCCACCGCCACCCAGGCCACCGCCAGCAGCAGCGGGCGGAACGCGAAGGCGGCCACCGCGCGCAGCAGCTGGCCCAGCGCGCGCTCGCCGTACCGGAGCCATCCCGCGGCCAGCAGGCCGACCGAGACGTGCACGCCGAGCAGGAGCCAGGGCGTCCAGGGCCCGGGCGCGGCCAGCAGCGCCGCCGGATCGGCGGCGGGCCCGGCCACCTCGGTCAGCGGCACGCCCACCGGGGTGCCGCCGCACAGCTCGTCCAGGCCCATCGCGCGCAGCGGACCGGAGACCGGGCCGCCGGCCGGGCCGTAACAGACGTGCTGTCCGGCGGTGAAGACGGTGTCGGCGGCCAGCTCCAGCGGCACGAGGAGCCCGGCGATCGCGCCGAAGCCGCGCTCGCGGCCCGCCAGGGCGTAGGCGATCACGAAGACGCCGGCGAAGGCCCCGGCCACCAGGGCGGGCGGCAGGGGCACCTGGGACATGAGGACGTGCGAGCCGGCCGAGAGCAGCACGACGAGCGCGCTGAACAGCGCCGCCCGCAGCCCTCGAAGCCCCGCCCCTGATATGTCCATCGTCGCGAGTGTGCCATGAGTCCCTGTGGAAGGGAGCGCCAGGCCCCGGACGGGCTCGCGGTGGCGGACCCGGGCCATCCCGAACGCCTTGCGGACCGGTGGCTACGCCGTCAGCCGGCCGTTGCGGAAGAGGTCCACGAAGATCTGGTGGTCGGCGCGTGCCCGGGCCCCGTACGCGTGGGCGAAGTCCACCAGCAGCTCCGCGAAGCCCTCCTCGTCGGCCGCGATCGCCGCGTCGATGGCGCGCTCGGTGGAGAAGGGGACCAGGGTCTGCCCGCTCTCGTCCTCGTCGGCGGCGCCGTGCATGGTCGCCGTCGCCCGGCCCAGGTCCGCGACCACCGCGGCGATCTGCTCCGGGTCGTCCAGGTCGGACCAGTCCAGGTCCACCGCGTACGGGGAGACCTCGGCCACCAGCTGCCCGGACCCGTCCAGCTCCGTCCAGCCCAGCCACGGGTCGGCATGAGCTTGCAGGGCCCGCTGGGAGATCACCGTGCGGTGCCCCTCGTGCCGGAAGTAATCCCGCACGGCCCGGTCCGTGATGTGCCGGGACACCGCCGGGGTCTGCGCCTGCTTGAGGTAGATCACGACGTCGTTCTCCAGGGCGTCGCTGTGGCCCTCCAGCAGGATGTTGTAGGAGGGCAGGCCCGCCGAGCCGATGCCGACGCCGCGGCGGCCCACCACGTCCTTGACCCGGTAGGAGTCCGGCCGCACCAGCGACTCGTCGGGCAGGGTCTCCAGGTACCCGTCGAAGGCGGCCAGCACCTTGTACCGGGTGGCGGCGTCCAGCTCGATGGTGCCCGCGCCGGCGGTGAAGCGGCGCTCGAACTCGCGGATCTCCGTCATGGAGTCCAGCAGGGAGAACCGGGTCCGGGAGCGGGCCGAGCGCAGGGCCGCCAGCAGCGGGCCCTCGGCGGTGTCCAGGGTGAAGGAGGGCACCTCCTCCACCTTGGCGCCGGTGGCCAGGCGGTGGATCCGCTCCCGGTAGGCGCCGGCGTAGATCCCCACCAGCTCGCTGATCTGCTCGTCGCTGAGCGCCTTGGTGTAGCCGATCAGGGCGACGGAGGCGGCGAACCGCTTGAGGTCCCAGGTGAAGGGGCCGACGTAGGCCTCGTCGAAGTCGTTGACGTTGAAGATCAGGCGGCCGGTCGAGTCCATGTACGTGCCGAAGTTCTCGGCGTGCAGATCGCCGTGGATCCACACCCGGCCCGTCCGCTCGTCCAGATACGGGCCGCCGTGGCGGTCGCGCTCCAGGTCCGCGTAGAAGAGGCAGGCCGTGCCCCGGTAGAAGGCGAAGGCGGAGGCCGCCATCTTCCGGAATTTGACCTGGAAGGCGGCGGGATCGGCGGCGAGCAGCTCACCGAACGCGGTGTCGAACACGTCGAGTATCTGCTCGGCGCGCTGCTCGTCGGTCGTCTCGGGAACCGCCATGGCGGATGCCTCCTGGTGGCGCTGGTGGATCGCGGTTTGATCTTGAACCGGCGGACGGGTGTCCTGGCTCTGCAACGGATGACCGTACCCGTCGGTGCCCGAGAACTGTCACCCGGTCGACGTAGGATTCGAAGCTGCCACCCTCTCTCCCCTCCGGAGGCTCCGACCGTGACCAAACAGCCGTTCACGCACCTGCACGTCCACACCCAGTACTCGCTGCTGGACGGTGCCGCGCGGCTGAAGGACATGTTCAACGCGTGCAATGAGATGGGCATGACGCACATCGCCATGTCCGACCACGGCAACCTGCACGGGGCGTACGACTTCTTCCATTCCGCGAAGAAGGCCGGCATCACGCCGATCATCGGCATCGAGGCCTACGTCGCCCCCGAGTCCCGGCGCAACAAGCGCAGGATCCAGTGGGGCCAGCCGCACCAGAAGCGGGACGACGTCTCCGGCTCCGGCGGTTACACCCACAAGACGATCTGGGCGGCCAACGCCACCGGCCTGCACAACCTCTTCCGGCTGTCCTCCGACGCGTACGCCGAGGGCTGGCTCACGAAGTGGCCGCGCATGGACAAGGAGACCATCAGCAAGTGGTCCGAGGGGCTGATCGCCTCCACCGGCTGCCCCTCCGGCGAGGTGCAGACCCGGCTGCGCCTCGGCCAGTTCGACGAGGCGCTCAAGGCCGCCTCCGAGTACCAGGACATCTTCGGCAAGGGCCGGTACTTCCTGGAGCTGATGGACCACGGCATCGAGATCGAGCGTCGGGTCCGCGACGGACTGCTGGAGATCGGCAAGAAGCTCGGCATCCCGCCGCTGGTGACGAACGACTCCCACTACACCTACGCCAGCGAGGCCGGCGCCCACGACGCGCTGCTCTGCATCCAGACCGGCAAGAACCTCTCGGACCCGGACCGCTTCCGTTTCGACGGCACCGGCTACTACCTGAAGTCCACGGAGGAGATGTACGCCATCGACTCCTCCGACGCCTGGCAGGAGGGCTGCGCCAATACGTGGCGGGTCGCGGAGCAGGTCGACACCGAGGGCATGTTCCAGTTCCGGAACCTGATGCCGAAGTTCGACATCCCCGAGGGCTACACCGAGGTCACCTGGTTCCGCGAGGAGACCATGCGCGGCATGCACCGCCGCTACCCCGGAGGTATTCCGGAGGACCGGCTGAAGCAGGCCGAGTACGAGATGGACACGATCATCTCGATGGGCTTCCCGGGCTACTTCCTCGTGGTCGCCGACTTCATCATGTGGGCCAAGAACCAGGGCATCGCGGTCGGCCCGGGCCGAGGCTCCGCGGCCGGTTCGATCGTCGCGTACGCCATGGGCATCACCGACCTCGACCCGCTCACCCACGGTCTGATCTTCGAGCGCTTCCTGAACCCCGAGCGCGTCTCCATGCCCGATGTCGACATCGACTTCGACGAGCGCAGGCGCGTCGAGGTGATCAGGTACGTGACCGAGAAGTACGGCCAGGACAAGGTCGCCATGATCGGCACCTACGGCACGATCAAGGCCAAGAACGCGATCAAGGACTCCGCCCGCGTCCTGGGCTACCCCTACGCCATGGGCGACCGGCTCACCAAGGCCATGCCCGCCGACGTCCTCGGCAAGGGCATCCCGCTCTCCGGCATCCTCGACCCGAAGCACCCGCGCTACGGCGAGGCCGGCGAGATCCGCGGGATGTACGAGAACGAGCCGGACGTGAAGAAGGTCATCGACACCGCCATGGGCGTCGAGGGGCTGGTCCGCCAGATGGGCGTGCACGCCGCCGGCGTGATCATGTCCAGTGAGACGATCACCGACCACGTGCCCGTCTGGGTCAGGCACACGGACCAGGTCACCATCACCCAGTGGGACTACCCGAGCTGCGAGGCGCTCGGCCTGCTGAAGATGGACTTCCTCGGCCTGCGCAACCTCACGATCATGGACGACGCCGTCAAGATGGTGAAGGCCAACAAGGGGATCGACATCGATCTCCTGGCCCTGCCGCTCGACGACCCCAAGACCTTCGAACTGCTCGGCCGCGGCGACACCCTCGGCGTCTTCCAGTTCGACGGCGGCCCCATGCGGGCCCTGCTGCGGCTGATGAAGCCCGACAACTTCGAGGACATCTCCGCCGTCTCGGCCCTGTACCGGCCGGGCCCGATGGGCATGAACTCGCACACCAACTACGCCCTGCGCAAGAACAAGCAGCAGGAGATCACCCCGATCCACCCGGAGCTGGAGAAGCCCCTCGAAGAGGTGCTCGCGGTCACCTACGGCCTGATCGTCTACCAGGAGCAGGTGCAGAAGGCCGCCCAGATCATCGCCGGGTACTCGCTCGGCGAGGCCGACATCCTGCGCCGCGTGATGGGCAAGAAGAAGCCCGAGGAACTGGCGAAGAACTTCACCATCTTCCAGGAGGGCGCCCGGAAGAACGGCTACACCGACCAGGCGATCCAGGCCCTGTGGGACGTCCTGGTCCCCTTCGCCGGCTATGCCTTCAACAAGGCCCACTCGGCCGCCTACGGCCTGGTCTCCTACTGGACCGCCTACCTCAAGGCGAACTACCCGGCCGAGTACATGGCCGGCCTGCTCACCTCGGTCAAGGACGACAAGGACAAGTCCGCGATCTACCTGAACGAGTGCCGCCGGATGGGCATCAAGGTCCTGCCGCCGAACGTGAACGAGTCGGAGCCGAACTTCGCCGCCCAGGGCGACGACGTGATCCTCTTCGGGCTCACCGCCGTCCGCAACGTCGGCAGCAACGTCGTGGAATCGATCATCAAGACCCGGAAGGCGAAGGGGAAGTTCTCCTCCTTCCCCGACTTCCTGGACAAGGTCGAGGCCGTCGTCTGCAACAAGCGCACCGTCGAATCGCTGATCAAGGCCGGCGCCTTCGACGAGATGGGCCACACCCGCAAGGGCCTGGTCGCCCACCACGAATCGATGATCGACAACGTCGTCGCGGTCAAGCGCAAGGAGGCGGAGGGGCAGTTCGACCTCTTCGGCGCAATGGGCGACGAGAGCGCGAGCGACGAGCCGGGCTTCGGCCTCGACGTCGAGTTCTCCGATGTCGAGTGGGAGAAGTCCTACCTGCTCGCCCAGGAGCGCGAGATGCTCGGCCTCTACGTCTCCGACCACCCCCTCTTCGGCCTGGAGCACGTCCTCTCCGACAAGACGGACGCCGGAATCTCCCAGCTGACCGGCGGCGAGCACTCCGACGGCGCGGTCGTCACCATCGGCGGCATCATCTCCGGCCTCCAGCGCAAGATGACCAAGCAGGGCAACGCCTGGGCCATCGCCACCGTCGAGGACCTGGCCGGCTCCATCGAGTGCATGTTCTTCCCCGCGACCTACCAGCTCGTCTCCACCCAGCTGGTCGAGGACACCGTCGTCTTCGTCAAGGGCCGCCTCGACAAGCGCGAGGACATCCCCCGGCTGGTCGCCATGGAGATGATGGTCCCCGACCTCTCGTCCGCCGGAACCAACGCCCCCGTGGTCCTCACCATCCCCACCGTCAAAGTCACGCCTCCGATGGTGACCCGACTGGGGGAGATCCTGCGCCACCACAAGGGCAACACCGAGGTGCGGATCAAGCTCCAGGGGCCGCGGAGCACCACCGTGCTGCGCCTCGACAAGCACCGCGTACAGCCCGACCCGGCGCTCTTCGGCGACCTCAAGGTGCTGCTCGGCCCGTCCTGCCTGGCCGGATGACGCCGTTGCGCCACCGACGGAAGGGTTCGCCCGGCACTGCCGGGCGAACCCTTCACGTTCCGCACCACTACTGACCGCAGCACACGGGTCAGTTGTGGCCGAACTTCTTCTGCCTGCTCTTGTGGGCCAGGTCCATGGGACTCGGCGACGGCGACGCCGACTCGGTGTGGGACTGCGCCGAACTCCTGCCCGGATCCTGCGCCGAGGTGCGTTCCTGGGACTTCGCCGGCTGCTTCTGGTTCTTGTTCTTGGCCATGGTGGAGCCTCCGTGAGGGTCTAGGGGCCAGGACCGCCTTCACACTCACACAGCACCGGAAACCGCGCATTTTGGATCATTACTGCGCGTAGCCGGTGGCCCGTCTCCCGCGGCACGGGAGATCCGCCACGCCGGTGATCGAGTTCCGGCCTTCAACACCCTTGCGGTCGGGCAGACTCGGGGAATATCCAGAGGACCCCCACGGAAGAGGGTGGAACGCGTGGACCGCTGCGTCGTCCTGGTGGACGCCGGCTATCTGCTGGGCGCCGCCGCGAGCCTTCTCGCAGGGGAGCCCTCCCGCTCCCGCATCACCGTCGACCATGCCGCCCTCATCCAGGGGCTGCGCGAGCGCGCCGAGGCCGACACCGAACAGCCCCTGCTGCGCATCTACTGGTTCGACGGTGCACCCGACCGGGTGCCGCAGCCCGAACACCGGCGGCTGCGCGTCATGCCCCGCGTCACCGTCCGCCTCGGCGCCCTGACCCGCAGCGACGGCCGCTGGGCGCAAAAGGGCGTCGACGCCGCCATGCACGCCGAACTGACCGAGCTGGCCCGCAACCGGGCCTGCTCCGACGTGGTCCTGGTGACCGGCGACGGCGACCTGCTGCCCGGCCTGATGTCCGCCAAGGAACACGGAGTCGCCGTCCACCTGTGGGCCGTCCAGGCCGCCGACGGGGACTACAACCAGTCCGAGGACCTCGTCGCCGAGGCGGACGAACGCCGCGTCCTGGACCGGGCCTGGATCACCCGGGCCGTCCGCGCCAAGGAGTTCACCGGACTGTGCTCCCCGCCGCCCGCGCCGCGCCCCGACATCGCCGCCATCCTCTCCGCCCCGCTTCCCGAGGCGGCGCTCGCCGAGGCCGCCCGCAACGGCTCCGCCGCGGGAGCCGGGGAGACCGACCGGGACGGCGCCCCCGTACCCGCGCCCGCCGGCGCCGGGGGCAGAGCCGTGCCCACGCCCAAGGACCTCGCCGGCTCGCTGCGCGCGCCCGGCCCGCAGGCCGGTCAGCCCGCCGGGCAGCACGCCCCCCAGCCCCCGGCCGGCAGCGCCCTGCGGTGGTCCTCCGACAAGGGATGGATCGACCGGGCCGGACCGCTCGGCGAACCCGCCGAGACCGCCTCCCTGCCCACCCTCGCGCAGCTCACCAGCGCCGAACAGCGCTGGGCGGACCGTGAGGAGGACATCACCACCGTCGGCGGTGACCCGTTCGAGGTGGGACAGGTGTTCGCCCGGCGGTGGATGGAACGGCTCCCGGAGAGCGTGCACCTGCAGAAGCTGGCCACGATGTACCCGCGGATCCCGCACCGCATCGACGGGGAGCTGCTGCGCTACGCGGCCCGGTTCGGGCTGCTCGCGCACAAGGACGACCAGATCGACGAGCACGACCGGTACGCCATCCGGGCCGGGTTCTGGCGGGAGATCGACGTCCGGGCCGCGGCCGACCACGTGGCCGCCGGAGCGGGCGCCGTACCCGCCGCCGGGCCCGGTGCCCCGGTGACCCCGGCAGCCGAGTAGGGGCGGCGAGCACGTAGGCTGCTCCCTCGTGAGTACGGGCACAGCACAGGCGGGCACAGCGGCGGCAGCGACCGCGCAAGCGGCCTCCGACGTGGTCTGCGCGGTGCGTGACCTGGTCAGAACCTATCCCGCGGTACGCGGACGGCGCGGGGCTCCCGCCCTGCCCGAGACCCGCGCGACCGACGGCGTCTGCCTGGACGTCCGGCGCGGCGAGATCTTCGGCCTGCTCGGCCCCAACGGCGCCGGCAAGTCGACACTGGTCCGCCAGCTCACCGGCCTCATGCGGCCCGACTCGGGCACCGTGACCCTCCTCGGCCACGACCTCGTACGCCACCCCGAGCGGGCGGCCCGGCTGCTCGCCTACCTCGGGCAGGAATCCACCGCCCTGGACGAGCTCACGGTGGCTCTGGCCGCCGAGACGACGGGACGGCTGCGCGGACTCGGGGCACGGGCGGCGCGGGCCGCGCGGGACGCCGTACTGGAGGAACTGGGGCTGACCGCGATCGCCGGGCGGCCCCTGAAGAAGCTCTCCGGCGGGCAGCGGCGGCTGGCCTGCTTCGCCACCGCGCTGGTGGTGGAGCGCCCGGTGCTGGTCCTCGACGAGCCCACCACGGGCATGGACCCGGTCGCCCGGCGGGCCGTGTGGTCGGCCGTCGACCGGCGGCGCGCACAGCACGGAGCCACCGTCCTGCTCGTCACACACAACGTCATCGAGGCCGAGACCGTCCTCGACCGGGTCGCCGTCATGGACCAGGGCCAGGTCATCGCCTGCGACACCCCGGCCGGACTGAAGGCCCGGGTCTCGGGCGAGGTCCGGCTGGAACTGGTGTGGCGCTCCACCGCTCCGCTGGACGTTCCGGAGGTCGCCGCGCTGGCACCGCTGGCCGCCGAGTCCGGGCGCCGGTGGGTGCTGCGGCTGGCGCCGGACGAGGCACGGGCCGCGGTGGCCGCCGTCACCGGAGGGCCGGCTTTCGCCGCGCTCGACGATTTCACACTGGCGACGCCGAGCCTGGAGGACGTCTACCTCGCGCTCGGCGGCAGGACGAACGGGCTGGTGAAGTCGTGAGCGACCGCTCCACGGGCGCAGTCGTACAGGCTCCGGCCGCAGGGCCGGCCGCCGCCGCACCACTGGCTCCGCGGGCACGGTTCTTCCCCGCGCTGGCCGCCGTGTACCGGGCGCAGTTGTCCCGGGCGCGGGTGGCGCGGATCCCGCTGCTGTTCGTGGCCACCTTCCAGTCCGTCGGCATCATGATCCTGATGCGGGGCGTGGTGGACGGCGGCTCGGAAGCCCGCGCCGTCGTCGCCGGGTCATCCGTCCTCGTCGTCGCCTTCGTCGCGCTGAACCTGCTCGCCCAGTACTTCGGGCAGCTGCGCGCCGGGGGAGGGCTCGACCACTACGCCACGCTGCCGGTACCCCCCGCGTCGGTGGTCCTGGGCGCGGCCGGCGCGTACGCCTCCTTCACCCTGCCCGGGACCCTGGTCACCGCCGTCTTCGGGAGCGTGCTGTTCGGGCTGCCGATGGGCGGGCTGTGGATCCTGGCCGCGGTGGTGCCGCTGGCCGGGGCCGCGCTGGCCGGACTCGGAGCGGCGCTCGGGCTGCTGGCCCCGCGCCAGGAGCTGGCCACGCTGGCCGGACAGCTCGGCATGTCCGCGGCGCTCCTGCTGGGGGTGCTGCCGCCGGAGCGGATGCCGGACCTCATCGTGTGGGCGCGGGACCTGCTGCCGTCGACCTACGCCGTGGAGGCCTTCGCGGCCACCTTCGCGCCGAGGCCGGACTGGGCCGCCGTCGCGCTCGACCTCGGCGTGTGCGCCGCCGTGGGCGTCCTCTCGCTGGCCGTCGCGACATGGGCGTACCGGCGGGCGGCGGTCCGCTGACGCCGGTGCCGGGCGGCCCCTCTTGTTCAAGACCTGGCACGATGTGGGTGTGACCGAAGCCGTGACCCCGCCCTCCCCCTTCGACCCGTCGTCGTTCCCGTCCGGGAAGCCGCAGGACGCCGCCGACCGGATCACCGCGCGGGACGTCCGCGACGGGGCCACGACCGCCCTGCTGGTCGCGGTGGCCGGGGTGGTCCTCGGACTGCTGTGGGCCTGGCTGGCGCCGCGGGCGCAGTACGTCTCCAACGGCGAGGCCGTGTTCCTGCGGAACACCGAGAGCGAGGCGCGGATCGGGTCCGACGGGACGTTCTTCCTCCTGTCGGTGGGATTCGGCGTGCTGAGCGCCGTCGTCACCTTCCTGTGGCGCCGCCGGGGCGGCGTGCCGCTGGTGCTCGGGCTCGGGGTGGGGTCGGTCTTCGCCGCGCTGGTGGGGTGGCGGCTCGGGCTGTGGCTGGGGCCGTCCTCGGACCTGGCGGCGGCCGCGCTGAAGGCGGGCAAGGGGGTTCCGTTCGAGGCGCCGCCGCAGTTGCTGGCGCACGGGGTGCTGCTGGTCTGGCCGATGGTGGCCGTGGCGGTACACCTCGGCCTGACGGCCGTGTGGGCGCCGCGGGATCCGGCCGGTGTCGCTCCCGAGCGGTGGGCCGGGGTCTACCCGCCGCCGCATGTGCACGCCGACCCGTCGGGCCCGGAGGCCCCGCGCGGCTGAGCGTCGCTGCCGGTGCGGTGCGGTGCGGTGCGGTGCCGTGCGGTGCCGTGCCGTGCTGGTGCCTGGGCCGGGCTGGTGCGGCGTCGTCGCGGGGGCGCTGCCCCCGGGCCCCCGCGCCTCAAACGCCGGCGGGGCTGGGAGGGGCAAACGCCGGCGGGGCTGGGAGGGCCGGTTACGCGCGGGCGATGGGGGCTACCGTGGCGCCCGTCAACGTCGTCAGGTCCGCGGGGGAGAGCTCGACCTCCAGGCCCCGGCGGCCGGCCGAGACGCAGATCGTGGTGCGCGCGGCGGCCGACGCGTCCAGGACCGTGCGCAGGCGCTTGCGCTGCCCCAGCGGGGAGATGCCGCCGCGCACGTAGCCGGTGGTGCGTTCCGCCAGCGCCGGGTCGGCCATCGCCGCGCGCTTGCCGCCCACCGCCGCGGCCAGGGCTTTGAGGTCCAGCGAGCCGGAGACCGGGACCACCGCCACCGTGAGGGCGCCGTCCACGTCCGTGACGAGGGTCTTGAAGACCTGGGCCGCCGGGACGCCCATCGCTTCGGCCGCCTCCTCGCCGTACGAGGGGTGTGCCGGGTCGTGCTCGTACGCGTGCGTCGTGAACGGGACCCCCGCTGCCGTGAGGGCGACGATCGCCGGGGTGCCGGCGGGCTGCTGCTGCTGCTTCTTCTTCGCCATCAGTTCAGGCTCGTGGGGGCGCGGGTGAGGTCCACCGCCGGCAGGGACGGGAGGTGGCGGATGACCGCCGTCTCCGTGCGCAGGAGCTTCAGCTCCTCCGCCAGGCGGGTCGCCGTGTCCGGGGCCTGGAGCAGCCGCTGCCTGGCCGGGATGTCCAGCACCGCGGCCGCTGCCACCAGGTACGAGACCACCGAGGGATCGTCCGGCAGCTCCGCGCCGGTCAGGGACCGTTCGCGGGCTCCGGCCAGGCGCTTCTGGTAGCTGCGAAAGGCCCGCAGGACTCCTTCGGCCAGCGTCGCCGCGCCCTCGCCCGCGTCCTCCGGGAGCTCTTCCAGTTCCGCGGTCAGGAAGGGGCCCGAGGAGTCGACGGAGAGGAGGCGGACCCGTGTGGTGCCGGTCGCCAGGACCTCGAAGCTGCCGTCCTCCCGCTCGCGGATCGTCGCCGCGTCCGCGATGCAGCCCACCCGGTGGAACGCCTGGATCGGGTCCGCGCCGAAGCCCGCGGCCGGGCCGCGCTCGGGAAGGGACGTCTGGTCCGGCAGGCCGGGCGCGGTCGGCGCGACCTCGCGGCCGTCGCGGATCGCGACGACGGCGAAGCGGCGCGGCTCGTCCTCGCCCGTCTTCAGCAGCTCGCGCATCATGGCGCGATAACGCTCCTCGAAGATGTTCAGCGGGAGGACGAGTCCCGGGAACAGCACTGAGTTCAGCGGGAAGAGGGGCAGGCGAACGGTGGTCACGAGGCACAGGGTAGTGGCCCCGGGGTCAGGCGGTCTCCGTCGGACCGGGGCGGGATCAGCCCCGGGGCGGCACGGCGCGGCGCCGGGCGGGCCGGGCCCGGACGTCGTCACGCGACCCTACTCTGGGAGTGAGCGTGCGACGACGAGGAGTAACCGGAGGGGAAGCCGGTGCCCGTCA